>NZ_LZDG02000018.1:0-278870 GCF_001672555.2 Pseudomonas sp. AU11447
CATCCCTCGACGATCAGTCGCGAGGTTCGCCGCAACAGCACCCAGAATATCTACAAGGCTGTTTCTGCGGCCCATGAAAGTGATGCTCGTCGAGCGGGTGCGCGCAAGTTTTGCAAGCCGGCGACATGGCTCAGCCATCATCTCCCGGTGTGGCTCAAGCATGGCATGAGTCCGGAGCAGATCGCCCAGCGGTTGAAGCAGGAGCAGCCAAGCCGGGCGGTCAGCCATGAGTGGATTTATCGGTTCATTGCCGCCGAACAGCGCGCCGGTGGTGAGCTTTATACCTATCTGCGACATCGCCGAAAGCGCTACCGGAAACGCTATGGAAGCCACGATCGGCGCGGGCAGCTGCGTAATCGCGTGTCAATCAGTGAACGCCCAGCCGAGGTCGAAAGCCGCGAGCGCCTGGGGGACTGGGAGGGCGATACGGTACATGGACTGGGCGGTAACCTGGTGACCCTGGTTGATCGCAAAAGCGGCTATCTGAGCGCCTATCCGGTCAAGCGCAGAACGCGCCGGCAGGTAACGCGGGCGATCAATCTGATGCTTCAGGGCCATGCCGCTCACACGCTGACGCTGGATAACGGAAGGGAGTTTGCCGGGCATGAACGCATCGCGCTACGGAGCCAGTGCCAGGTCTTTTTTGCAGACCCCTATTCATCCTGGCAACGTGGCACCAATGAAAACACCAACGGTCTGCTCCGCCAGTATTTCCCCAAGGGCAGCGACTTCAGCAAGCTGACCGTCGAAGCCGTCAATCGGACAGTAGCGAGGATCAATCTACGCCCGCGCAAGCGCTTGGGCTGGAAGACGCCGTACGAAGTGCATACAGGGGTGAGCGTTGCACTTATGTGTTGAATTCAGGCAGGCTATGGCGTTGCGAGCATTTTATTGGTAATTTCGTCGGCGCTGACCACCAAGGATTAATAATAATGAAAAAAGTGCTTCTCAAGAACACCATCGGTTTCGCTGTGGCCGTGGCATCCACTCAACTCTTCGCCGCTGGATTCGCTCTTAACGAACAAAGCATCAGCGGGATGGGCACTGGTTTTGCCGGCCGCTCTTCTTCTGCCGATGACGCCAGCACTGTATTTGGTAACCCAGCCGGTATGGCACGCCTTAAGCGGGAACAAGTGACCGTAGGCGCGGCTGCCATTCTCGCCAAGTCAGATATCAGCAGAGACGGCAGCAATTCCCCAGGCGGCAGCTTCGATGGCGACATGGTTCCCACCGTTGGCGTACCGATGGGCTATTACGTCAAGCCAATTGATGATCAATGGGCGGTCGGATTTGGTATTTACGCACCGTTCGGCCTGGCCACCGATTATGAAAACGGATTTGCCGGCCGTTACTTCGGTAGCTACAGCAAAGTTTCGGTTGTGACTCTGCAGCCGACCGTCAGCTACGCCTTCAATGACAAGATTTCGATCGGTTTCGGTCCGACCATCAACCGTATTGACGGCACATTGAAGTCTGATGTCCGCAGCAACTTTGCTGGTACGAACGACGGCGAAGTGAAAATCAGCGGGGACGACACTGCCGTTGGCTACAACATCGGCGTCATGATCCAGGCCACTGACAGCACGCGTCTAGGTCTAACCTACCACTCGATGGTTGATTACAAGCTCGACGGCAAAACAAGGATCACTGGTGCTCCGTTCAGCGTTTTCAGTGGCACCAAGTTTGATGCCTCACTGAAAATCAAGACCCCTGAGTCCGTGGATTTCTCGGTTACCCACGAGCTGACCGACGACGTGACCCTTTACGTCGGCAGCACCTGGACCCGCTGGAGCCGCCTGGAGGACATCACAGTCAACAATAGTGGCGTACCTGCGCAGTTGGGCGGCAGCTCTGGCGCAATTGGCACTATCAGTGAGCCACAGAACTGGCACGACACTTGGGCCCACGCCATCGGTGCTAGCTACAAGGTCAACAAAGAATGGACTCTGCGTACCGGCCTCTCGGTCGACCAGTCGCCTACCAACAACGAAGATCGTTCGCCACGGATCCCGACCGGCGACCGCACCGTGTTCAGCCTTGGTGCTGGCTGGAGCCCAACCGAAGACATCACTGTCGACATGGCATACTCCTACCTGATGGAGGAAGACGTTAAAGTCAGCAGCTCGAAGCCTCTTGCCCCAGGTGTAAACACCACCTACAACGCCAAGTATGAAAACAGCGCACACGGCCTCGGCCTCGGCCTGACCTATCGCTTCTAAGCGTTAGTTGGTCTAACAAAAGCCCCAGCCATGTGCTGGGGCTTTTTTTAATCCTTTGGCTTAGGCTTGAAACGAATTGGCTTCTGAACCAGGGACTAGCGGAAATTGAGTCAATTGTCCGGTCTCACCTGGTTGTGCGCTTGGCAATGCTTCCATCTTCCCGCTGGTTAAGCCCCGACTGAGCGAGAGGAAAAGGGCAGTTGGGGCGCCATTTCTTGGTCCTCGGCAAATAGGTATTCCCAGGGAGCGACGACATTGACCGACCGATCCTTTTGTAAATGCGCCGCCGAGCAAGGCCGCGACCTCTGAGTCTTTAATTTTGCCCAGTAACGCAATGCGTTCGGCCGTCCAGACCTTATGGTGCCGCTTGATCCCCAACTTCTTTCGAAGTATTGAAAGTGTGGTTGATGAGTAGCCAAACCTGGCCACCAAATCACGATCGGCTACCTTCCCAAGCAAGGACAACATTTCTTCGGGGTACTTAGGCACATTTACACTCGAAATGCCCCGGGCTTTGCGCTCTTTCTTCAGGTAGTGCAGGGTGAAACCGAACTCAGTGGATAGGTCCTGATCAGATCGCACCCCCAGCTGACTGACCAGCTCCTGCGGCAATTTTACTATCTCGCGTTTTTTTGCGTTGGGCGTTTGAGTTGGTGTGGTTGCAGGCTTAACCGTGGAGGCTATGCCCATTTTTTTTCGAAGTGCACAGACGGTTGCGAAGTAAAGCGGCCTTCATGGCAACCTCCTTGTCTTTAGGAAAGAATCAGTCCCGTCTCCACGCTTCAGCGGTCGTAGGTTTTCCCACCCGTAGAAACCAAATACAAGGAGCGAGAGTAGGGCAGACGAGCCAGTATCGTTGTGTTGTTCACAACAGCGGCCATTGTGAAGCCGCGGCACAGAAGGCTAACGCCACCCTGAATGCGCTCACACATTGCGTCGGCGCTATCGATGAAATTCGTCTTGTTCAAACGAAGCATGATGACTGTACGCCCTTCGGGCACTGCGCCGATTGGCGGCACCACGAAGATCGTGATCTGGGTGTAGATGGCAATCGCAACGATCACCACAATCGCTAAGCCGATGAGCTTCTTCATGGAGACCTCCGTGTCCGCAAGAGGCATTCTGCCATTACAAAATCACCAACGTCATCAACTGAACGCTTGAAGCGATTACAAGGTCACCCGCACAAAAGTGAGTAGATTTGTGAGTAGAAACCATCCGACAAATGGCTGAACCCTACAGCCATGCTGCCCATAGAGAATTGTTCGATTCCGTCCCTGGCACCAAGCCTTCCGAAAAGCCCCTGAAATCGCGAGATTTCAGGGGCTTTTTCATTCCCGTCCGAACAAGTCACTCCCTCGCCCCGGCACGCCCCCGCGATTCGTATCGAATGTTTGCCTAAGTACAGTGTCTACTGGCGCATAGCACACCGATCTTTCAGAATCATGACCATCCGGACGATTTCCACACTTTGAGTGGGATACCCTCCGGGATTCGATGTTTGGTAGCGGAGTCACTGTGCGCAAACTCATTAGCTGGTGGAATTCCCGGGGCAACCTGGTTTCTCTGTCTGCCCTTTTCCTGCTGATCCCGCTGATCGGCCGCTACAGCCTTGGCTGGGGCTCCCCGCTGGGCTACCTGTCGGACCTGGCACTCGGCACACTGCTGGTCGTCGCGCTGCATAATCGACGACTGTTCATCGCGATTCCGGTGATGCTGGTCTGGGCGCTGTCGGTGATCGGCACCGCCGAACTGGTCAGCGCCGTGGGCCGTATGCCCGCACCGGAAGACCTGCACTTCCTTGCCGACCCGACCTTCGTCGCCAACTCCACCGAGGGCGGTGGTCTCAACCACCTGCACCTGGCGATCCTGATCGGCGCCGGCATCCTGCTCAGCGCATTGCTCTGGCGCCGCCGCGAGAAGCCGCTGCCGCGCTACGCCTATGCCGTGCCGGCGGTCCTGCTGGCTAGCCACGCCGCCGTGCAGTACTTCCAGCCCAGCGATGCGGAAATGTGGAAGCAGTTCAACCTGCCGCACCAGCTTGTCTCCCGCGCTGTCACCAGCGGCGAGATGGCCTATCAGGACTGGCGCGACCGCGACCTTCCGGAAGTCCGCCCGGACGTCACCGGCCTGACCCAGCACGATCTCAACGGCACGCCGCTGCTGGCCGGCCGCGGCCAGGCGAAGAACGTGCTGATCATCGCCATGGAAGGTATTCCAGGCGCCTACGTGGCCACCAACCGTGCCGCACTGAGCAGCAGCTACGAAGAATCGATGATGCCGCGCCTGAGCACCTGGGCCGAGCGCGCCATGACCACCCCGGACTACGTAGTGCATAGCCACCAGACCATCCGCGGTCTCTACGCCATGCTCTGCGGCGACTACAGCAAGCTGGACAACGGCACACCCAAGGGCGTCGAGCTGCTGGGCAACCCGACCCGCGCCGCCGAATGCCTGCCGGCGCAGATGCACCAGGCCGGCTTCAGCACCCACTTCCTGCAGGGGGCCGGGCTGCGCTTCATGGCCAAGGACAAGGTCATGCCGGCCATGGGCTTCGACAAAACCCTGGGCCGCGACTGGTTCAAGAAGAAGCCCTACCTGGAGTTCGCCTGGGGCATGGACGACAAGGCCTTCTTCGAAGGGGCACTGGACTATGTCGGCCAGCTGCGCCAGAAGAAACAACCGTGGATGCTCACACTGCTCACCGTCGGCACCCACCAGCCGTATTCGGCCACTCCGGAGTACCTGGCCAAGTACCCGACACCGCGACAGGCGGCCGTCGCCTACCTGGACGACGCCGTCGATGCCTTCCTCAAGGGCCTGGAAGAAAAAGGCGTGCTGAAGGACACCCTGGTGATCGTTACCTCCGACGAATCCCATGGCATCGACAACGTGCGCCTTGCCTCGGCCTGGGGCCTGAACCTGATTCTTGCACCGGAACAGGCCGCGCTGCCGCCCGTGAAGGCCGGCGTCTACGGTCACGTCGACATGGAATCCTCGGTGCTCGACTACTTCGCCATCAAGGCGCCACAGGATATCGCCGGCCGCTCGCTGTTCCGTGAATACTCCAATGGACGGGAGATGGTCTCCTTCACCAACGGCATGCAGCGTTACCACGACGGCAAGGGCAACTTCACCGAGTGCGACTTCCAGCAGGTCTGCCGGCGCTACCAGAGTGACGGCTTCATCGCCGACAGCGCCAAGTTCGTCGGGCGCTACAGTGGCCGCGATGCCCGCCTGATGACCGCTCGCGCCGATATCCTCGACCAGTCGGTGACCAAGGCGCAGTCGGCCCGCGAGTACCAGTTCGCGACCAAGGAACGCATCCGCCTGAAGCCGCAGATCGACAACGAGTACACCGACAACCTGATCGGCGCGCAGTATCTGGAGTTCCCGGCCAACACCCACACCACGGTGAGCCTGAAGATCCGCGCAATCCAGATGGACGCCAATGGAGCGAAAGTGACGCTCAGGACGCGCTCCTTCGAGAAGCCGGTACCGATCGAGATTCCCGAGCTCCCGCTGGTCAAGCGCAACCAGCCGCTGGAAGTAACCTTCGGCTTCGATAACGAGGAAGCGCGCAAGGCGTTCTCCTTCCACCTGCTGGCCGAAGGCAAGGGCATCATCGAGATCACCGATTTCCACGTGCTGACGCAACCGCGCAAATCCTCGATCAATGCGACCGAGGCTGGCGGTACCGGCCTGGCCGACGCCAAGCCATTGCCGATCCCGCGCCTGTCCGGGCATCCGAACCTGATGGCCAGCCAGCCACCGGAATCCCAGGACGACATCACGCCCGCCGAGGCGGTGGAAGATCCGAGCCCGCAACTACGGCAGATGATGCAGTGATCCGAACCGGCGGCCCAGAGGCCGCCGGACTTTTACTGGCCGGTACAAACTGGCACTATCCCGCCCCCGCGCCACCATCGGACGCCCTCATCCGGCGCGCCTAGTTCAGCCCAGGCGACAACGCCGAGCGGCAATGCGACAACTTGCCACTACAGCCGACGACCGCGGCAGATAGGCGCTTGGCGCACTCCGGAGTGCATGTTAGGTTGCCCCTCGCCAGGATGGCCCCGATTCTGCAGTGACCTGCTGCGAAAGCGTCCGAATAACAATAGAGGAGCCCCCAATGGCCACGGCCATACCCGCACTGGAAATCCGTAACCTGCACAAGCGTTACGGTGACCTGGAAGTGCTCAAAGGCATTTCCCTGACCGCCCGCGACGGCGATGTGATTTCCATTCTCGGCTCCTCCGGTTCCGGTAAATCCACGTTCCTGCGTTGCATCAACCTGCTGGAGAACCCCCACCAGGGCCAGATCCTGGTCGCCGGTGAAGAACTCAAGCTGAAGAAATCCAAGGACGGCTCGCTGGTCGCCTCGGACGGCAAGCAGATCAATCGCCTGCGCAGCGAACTGGGCTTCGTCTTCCAGAACTTCAACCTCTGGCCGCACATGAGCATCCTCGACAACATCATCGAGGCGCCACGCCGTGTGCTGGGCAAGACCAAGGCCGAGGCCACCGAGATCGCCGAGGCCCTGCTGGCCAAGGTCGGCATCTCCGACAAGCGCCACAGCTTCCCCGCACAGCTTTCCGGCGGCCAGCAGCAGCGCGCCGCCATCGCCCGTACGCTGGCGATGCAACCCAAGGTCATCCTCTTCGACGAGCCGACTTCGGCACTGGACCCGGAAATGGTCCAGGAAGTGCTTAACGTAATCCGCGCGCTTGCCGAGGAGGGTCGCACCATGCTGCTGGTGACCCACGAAATGAACTTTGCCCGCCAGGTTTCCAGCGAGGTGGTGTTCCTCCACCAGGGCCTGGTAGAAGAGCAGGGACCGCCGCAGCAGGTATTTGACAACCCGCAATCGGCACGCTGTAAACAATTCATGTCCAGCCACCGCTAACGGAGCATCACTGCATGAACAACTATAAGAAGATCGTTCTGGCTATCGCGGCCACCTTTGCACTGGGGAGCCAGGCCATCGCCGCGGACAAACTGCGCATCGGTACCGAAGGCGCCTACCCGCCCTTCAACGGTATCGACGCCAGCGGCCAGGTCGTCGGTTTCGACCTCGACATCGGCAAGGCGCTGTGCGCCAAGATGAAGACCGAATGCGAAGTCGTCACTTCGGACTGGGACGGCATCATTCCGGCCCTGAACGCCAAGAAGTTCGACTTCATCGTCGCTTCCATGTCGATCACCGACGAGCGCAAGCAGGCAGTCGACTTCACCAACCCCTACTACACCAACAAGCTGCAGTTCGTGGCGCCCAAGTCCACCGACTTCAAGACCGACAAGGGCTACCTGAAAGGCAAGGTGATCGGTGCGCAGCGCGCGACCATCGCTGGCACCTGGCTCGAGGACAACATGTCCGACGTCGTCACCATCAAGCTGTACGACACCCAGGAAAATGCCTACCTCGATCTGTCCTCGGGCCGCCTCGACGGCGTGCTGGCCGACAAGTTCGTGCAGTACGACTGGCTGAAGAGCGACGCCGGCAAGGACTTCGAGTTCAAGGGCGAGCCGGTATTCGACAACGACAAGATCGGCATCGCCGTACGCAAGGGCGACCCGCTGCGCGAGAAGCTGAACGCCGCTCTGAAGGAAATCGTCGACGACGGTACCTACAAGAAGATCAACGACAAGTACTTCCCCTTCAGCATCTACTGATGCACGTGCCGCGCCGCCCTTGCCGGGCGGCGCGCGCCTTCAGGCGTGACTCCCCATGATTTTCGACCTGCACGGCTTTGGCGATCAGTTGATCGCCGGCACCTGGATGACGCTCAAGCTCTCGCTCGCCGCAGTCTGCGTGGGACTGGTCCTCGGCCTGCTCGGCGCCGTCGCCAAGACCTCGAACAACAGCTTCCTGCGCATGCTCGGCGGCTTCTACACCACCGTGGTGCGCGGCGTACCCGAGACGCTCTGGGTACTGATGATCTATTTCGGCACCGTGGCCGGCCTGAACGCCATCGGTGACCTGTTCGGCTACCCCGAATTCGCCCTGTCGCCCTTCGCCGCCGGCACCTGTGCCCTGGGCCTGTGCTTCGGCGCCTACGCCACCGAGGTGTTCCGTGGCGCGCTACTAGCGATTCCCAAGGGCCACCGCGAAGCCGGCCAGGCGCTGGGGCTCTCCGCCCCGCGCATCTTCTGGCGTATCGTGCTGCCGCAAGTGTGGCGCGTGGCGCTGCCGGGCCTGGGCAACCTCTATCTGATTCTGCTGAAGGACACCGCGCTGGTCTCGCTGATCACCCTCGACGAAATCATGCGCAAGGCCCAGGTCGCTTCCAACGCGACCAAGGAACCCTTCACCTTCTACATGACTGCGGCCTTCATCTACCTGGGCCTGACCGTCTTCATCATGGCCGCCCTGCACTTCCTTGAGCGTCGCGCCGGCCGCGGCTTCGTGAGGAACGAGCTATGACCGATCTCGAGCTGATCCTCAAATGGCTGCCGAAGATGCTCCAGGGCGCCACCCTGACCCTGGAGCTGCTGGCCATCGCCGTGGTAGCCGGCCTGTGCCTCGCCGTACCGCTGGGCATCGCCCGCGCCTCGCGGCACTGGTACGTGCGCGCCGTGCCCTACGCCTACATCTTCTTCTTCCGCGGCACACCGCTGCTGCTGCAGCTGTTCATCGTCTACTACGGCTTCGCCCAGTTCGAAAGCGTGCGCAAGGGGCCGCTCTGGCCATACCTGCGCGACCCGTACTGGTGCGCCCTGCTGACCATGACCCTGCACACGGCCGCCTACATCGCCGAAATCCTACGGGGCGCCATCCACGCCATCCCGGTGGGTGAAGTAGAGGCGGCCCGCGCGCTGGGCATGTCCCGCCGCCAGGCGCTGTTCCACATCATCCTGCCGCGCGCCGCGCGCATCGCCATGCCGGCCTACAGCAACGAGGTGATCCTCATGCTCAAGGCCAGCGCCGTGGTCTACACCGTGACCCTGTTCGACATCATGGGCATGACCCGCACCATCATCGCGCGCACCTACGAGGCCATGCTGTTCTTCTGCCTCGCCGGGGTGTTCTACCTGGTCATCACCCTCCTGCTGACCCGCATCTTCCGCCTGCTGGAACGCTGGCTGAAGGTCGACTCCATGCAAGGCCGCTGACCGGCGCGCCGCTCCCCCACGGGGTCGCTATAATGCGCGCCCCGTGGCTTTCTCCCGCTTCGCACCGTGCTCCCGAACGACACTCCCCTGACCGGCCCCGACCTGCTCCAGCGCTTCCTGGCTCTGGATGCCTACCTGCTGGAGCACCAGGCGCTATGGCGGCCCAAACCGTTCACGGCGCTGGAGCTGCCTTGGGAGCACGAGCACCCCGAACTGGCCACCTGGCTGCGCAATCGCAGTCTCGAAGACGCCGATACGGTGCACAACGCGCCGCAGCAACTCGACGCCCCCGCCCCCTTCCCCACGTTGGCTGCCAGGGCCGCCGAACTGTCCGTCGTCGGCGCGCTCCCGGCAACGCCTATGGGGAAGCTGCCGAACCTGCTGACGGTCGATGTACCCGGCCGCAAGTGGCAGCAGATCGAAGCCTTCGCCAGCTGCCTGCACTTCACCGAGGCGCCGCAGCAATGGCTCGACTGGTGCGCCGGCAAAGGTCATCTGGGCCGCCTGCTGGCCCGCGACGGCAAGCCACTGTTGAGCCTGGAATTCGACAGTGCACTGGTTGAAGATGGCCAGCGCCTGAGTGATCGGCTTCAGTTGCAGGCCCGGCATCACCAGCAGGACGTGCTCGCCCCGAACGCTCACGAGCACCTCCAAGCCGGGCACACTGCCGTCGCCCTGCACGCCTGCGGCGACCTGCACGTGCGCCTGTTGCAGCTCGCCAGCACTCACGGCTGCCGCCAGCTTGCGGTTGCACCCTGCTGCTACAACCGCATCGATAGCGAACACTACCAGCCGCTCTCAAACGCCGCGCAAAGCTCCACGCTCCGACTCTCGCGCGAAGACCTCCGCCTGCCGCTGGCCGAAACCGTGACCGCCGGTGCCCGCGTGCGCCGTCAGCGCGATGCTTCGATGGCACGTCGACTGGCATTCGACCTGCTGCAGCGGGAGGTCCGCGACAGTGACGACTACCTGCCCGTCCCGCCCGTATCACCGACCTGGCTGGACAAATCCTTCGCCGATTACTGTCGTGATCTCGCCGCGCTCAAGGGCCTCCACCTGCCTGCCGTGGTCGACTGGCTCCATTTGGAGGCCCGAGGCTGGCAGCGACTGGCCCAAGTCCGCAACCTCGAACTGGTGCGCGGACTGTTCCGCCGGCCCATGGAGCTCTGGCTGCTGCTCGACCGCGCCTTATTCCTCGAGGAGCAGGGCTATCGCGCCACCCTGGGCGCCTTCTGCGCCACGCGAATGACCCCGCGCAACCTGCTGTTGCTGGCTGAACGCATCTGAGACGGGCGTTCCAGAGCTTCACCCACAGGCCCTGTGGATAACTCTGTTCGTAACCCAGGAAAAACGCCACCTTCCTTACCGGCCAGACCGTCTCGCTGCGATCTGATCATTTTCTGTACACGAAAAATAATTCTTTAGAAAACAGAAACTTACGAACTTTCGTGATTGCCATCACAAGGCATATGCGATTTGTGCCCTAAAGCTTTCTCCGTTGTGCATAAAGAGCCGCCAAGGTCGTAGGAAATCAACCATCCCTGTTGCCAATCACGTCCCAATTGCGCTTCGTCGAACGGATTGTTGCGCAATCGCGACAATCGCACCTTGTCAATCGCTGCCTAGGCAGTATCATTTCGAAACATTTCACTGCCTAAGCAGCTATCTGTTTTGACATGAATCACTACGACGTCGCGGACTTTCCGTTCAAAGGCTCCATCGGCCAGTTGCTGGGCGCCACCGCCATCCTCAAGGATCGCCTGCTGGACAAGCACCTGGCGCACCTGGACATCACCGCCGCGCAGTTCAAGGTGCTGTTCTTCATCGGCAACGACCGCGCCAACACCCCGGCCGAGCTGTGCCGCGAGCTGTCGATCGACAGCGGCTCCATGACCCGCATGCTCGACCGCCTGTCGCGCAAGGACCTGCTGCTGCGCCAGCCCTGTCCCAACGATCGCCGCAGCGTGCGCCTGAGCCTGAGCGCTGCGGGCCAGGCGGTGAACGACGAGGCGCCGCGCATCGCTGCCGCGGCCATGAACGAACTGGTCGGCGGACTTTCCAGCGACGAACTGCAGACCCTCACCGGCCTGCTCGACAAGATCCTGCGCGCCCACGGCGCCGCGGCCAGCTGCCCGGCGCAGGAGAAGTGAAGATGAAACCTCCTCGTATTGCCCTGCTGCCGGCGGCCGTGTTCGCTACCGTGCTCGGCCTTGCAGGCTGCGCCAACTATTCGGGCCTGAGCGCCAGTGGCAAGGCCGTTGATCCCGCCAGCCTGAAGGCCGGCGTCAGTCTCGACGGAACTCCGCTGTCGCCCGCCGCCTGGCCCAGCGAACGCTGGTGGACCGGCCTGGGCGATGCGCAACTGGACAGCCTGATCGACGAAGCCCTGCGTGGCACCCCGGACCTGCAAATCGCCGACGCCCGCGCCCGCCAGGCCACAGCGGCCGCCCAGGCGCAGGACGCCGAGCGCATGCCCAGCGTGAAGGGCACTGCCAGTTATGCCGGCATCCGCGCGCCGGAAAGCGTCCTGCCGGCGCCGACCGGCGGTCGCTACTCGGCGGTGAAATACCTGTCGGCGAGCTTCAGTTACGACCTCGACCTGTGGGGCGGTCAGCGCGATGCCTGGGAGGCCGCACTCGGCCAGGCCAACGCCGCCGAAGTCGACCGCCAGGCCGCATCGATCACCCTTTCCACCAACGTCGCCCGTGCCTACAGCGAACTGGCCCACGCCTTCGTTGCGCGCGACCTGGCCCGCGACGAGCTGGACCGCTCCCAGCATCTCTTCCAGCTCAGCCAGAAGCGCATGGACGCGGGCCTCGACAGCAAGGTTCAGTTGCAACAGACGCAAACCCAGGTCGCCAGCGCCAAGCAGCAATTGGCAGCGGCGGAACAGGACATCGCCAGCGATCGCATCGCCCTGGCCGTCCTGCTCGGCCAGGGCCCGGACCGCGGCCAGGAACTGCAGCGCCCGCAGGAGCTCAAGCCTGGCGCGCTGACCCTGCCGTCGAACCTGCCGGCTGAACTGCTGGGCCGCCGCCCGGACATCGTTGCCGCACGCTGGCGCGTCGAAGCCGCGTCGAAAAGCATCGATTCGGCGAAGACCGAGTTCTATCCCAACCTGAACCTGGGCGCGATGGTCGGCCTGGCTGCCTTGCACACCAGCGACGTATTGAAGGCGCCGAGCCGCTTCTTCCAGATAGCCCCGGCAATCTCCCTGCCGATCTTCGACGGCGGCCGCCTGCGCGCCAACCTCGCCGGGAAAGACGCCGACTACGACCTGGCTGTCGCCCAGTACAACAAGACCCTGGTCAATGCCTTGGGCGAAGTCACCGACGACCTCGGCAAGCTGCGCTCGCTGGAGCAGCAGATCGACGACCAGCGCGATGCCCGCGACATCGCCAAATCCAACTTCGACCTGGCCATGCGCCGTTATGGCGAAGGTGTCGGCAACTACCTCGACGCCCTCAGCGTGCAACAACAGTTGCTCCTCGCCGAACGCCAACTGGCCAGCCTGGACGCCCAGCGCATCGACCTCTCGGTGCAACTGATCCAGGCCCTGGGCGGTGGCTATCAGCCCGACACCACTTCCACTCCCGCCCCGCTCGCCCAGGCGAACGCGGCCGCCGCGCACTGAACGAGGCACCCGACATGAGCACCGCAACGCAAGAAACCCCGAGCAGCAATCCCAAGCGCAAGCGCTGGCTGCTGATCCTGCTCGCCGTCGTCATCCTGGCCGGCCTCGCCAGCGTCGCCTGGGAAATCCTCTACGGCCGCTGGCACGAAGACACCGACGATGCGTACGTGAACGGCAACATCGTGCAGATCACCCCGCAGATCACCGGCACCGTAGTCAGCATCGGCGCCGATGACGGCGACCTGGTGCACAAGGGCCAGGTACTGGTGAAATTCGACCCCAGCGATGCCGACATCGCCCTGCAGCAGGCTGAAGCCAATCTCGCGCGTACCGTTCGCCAGGTGCGTGGGCTGTTCAGCAACGTCGACGGCTACAAGGCCGACGTGGCCGCCAAGAAAGTCGCCCTGACCAAGGCCGAGGCGGACTTCAAGCGCCGCCAGCACCTGGCCAGCGACGGCGCCATCTCCCAGGAAGAACTGGCCCACGCCCGCGACGCGCTGGACACGGCGCGCAGCTCGCTGACCACCTCCGAACAGCAACTGGACACCAATCGCGCGCTGGTCGACGACACCGTGATTGCTTCCCACCCTGACGTGAAGGCTGCCGCTGCCAAGCTGCGCCAGGCGTACCTGGACGATGCACGTGCGGTGATCATCGCGCCGGTCACCGGCTACGTCGCCAAGCGCACCGTGCAGGTCGGCCAGCGCGTGCAGCCGGGCGCCGCGCTGATGGCGGTGATTCCGCTGGACCAGGTGTGGATCGACGCCAACTTCAAGGAAACCCAACTCAAGCACATGCGCATCGGCCAGCCGGTAGAGATCCGCTCGGATCTTTACGGCAGCGAAGTGAAGTACTCCGGCACCGTCGACAGCCTCGGCGTCGGCACCGGCAGCGCCTTCTCCCTGCTGCCGGCGCAGAACGCCACCGGCAACTGGATCAAGATCGTCCAGCGCGTACCCGTGCGCATCCGCGTCAACGCCGAGGAGCTGGCGAAGAATCCCCTGCGCATCGGCCTGTCCATGGACGTCAACGTCAGCCTGCACGACCAGAGTGGCCCCGCTCTAGCCCAGCAGGCGCCGCACGAGGCGGTGTTCTCCACCGACATCTACCAGGAACAATTGGCCTCCGCGGACCAGCTGATCGAGAAGCTGATCCAGGCCAACCTGGCCGACGCCAGCCACAGCACCGCGCAGCGCTGATCCGACCGCCGCCATGAGCCAGCAGAACAGCAGCAGTTTCAGCCCACCCAGCCTGGTCATGGCCACCATCGGCCTATCGCTGGCGACCTTCATGCAGGTGCTCGACACCACTATCGCCAACGTCGCCTTGCCGACCATCTCCGGCAACCTAGGGGTCAGCTCCGAGCAGGGCACCTGGGTCATCACCTCGTTCGCGGTGAGCAACGCCATCGCCCTGCCGCTGACCGGCTGGCTCAGCCGGAAGATCGGCGAAGTGCGGCTGTTCATCGCCGCCACCCTGCTCTTCGTGATTGCCTCGTTCCTCTGCGGCGTCGCGCAGCAGATGGGCATGCTGGTGGGCTTCCGTGCCATCCAGGGCTTCGTTGCCGGGCCGCTCTACCCGATTACCCAGACCCTGCTGATCTCCATCTATCCCCCAGCGAAACGGGGGATGGCACTGGCACTGCTGGCGATGGTGACGGTGGTAGCGCCCATTGCCGGGCCCATCCTCGGCGGCTGGATCACCGACAGCTACAGCTGGCCGTGGATCTTCTTCATCAACGTGCCCATCGGCCTGTTCGCCGCCATGGTCGTCTACCAGCAACTGCGCGCCCGCCCGGTCGTGATCAAGCACGCGCCGATGGACTACATGGGCCTGGCGATGCTGGTGATCGGCGTCGGGGCGTTGCAAATCGTGCTCGACAAGGGCAATGACCTGGACTGGTTCGAATCCGGCTTTATCATCGGTGGCACGGTCATCGCGGTGATCGCCCTGGCGGTCTTCGTGATCTGGGAGCTGACCGACAAGCACCCGATCGTCAATCTGCGACTGTTCGTGCACCGCAACTTCACGGTAGGAACCATGGCACTGGTTGGCGGCTACGCCGGCTTCTTCGGCATGAACCTGCTGCTGCCGCAGTGGCTGCAAACGCAGATGGGTTACACCGCTACCTGGGCGGGCCTGGCGGCAGCGCCGATCGGCATCCTGCCGGTCTTCCTGTCGCCGCTCGTCGGCCGCTACGCGAACAATTTCGATCTTCGCCTGCTGGCAGGCCTGGCCTTCCTGGCGATGGCGGCGACCTGCTTCATGCGCGCCGACTTCACCACTGACGTCGACTACATGCACATCGCCCTGGTGCAACTGTTCATGGGCCTTGGCGTGGCATTCTTCTTCATGCCGATCCTGAGCATCCTGCTCTCCGACCTGCCGCCGGACCAGATCGCCGACGGCTCGGGCCTGGCGACCTTCCTGCGGACCCTCGCCGGCAGCTTCGCCGCGTCCCTCACCACCTGGATCTGGAACCGCCGCGCCACCATGCACCACGCCTACCTGACCGAGAACATCAGCCAGTACGACCCGGCCACCCGCGCCACCGTCGAACAACTGGGCGGACCCGGCCAGCACAGCGCCGCCCTGCTCGAACGCATGGTGGAAAGCCAGGCCTACATGATCAGCACCATCGATTACTTCACGCTGCTCGGCTGGCTGTTCCTCGCCATGCTGGTCATCATCTGCCTGGCTAAGCCACCCTTCGGCGCCAAGCCCGGCGCGGCGACGGCCGGAGGACACTGACAGAAACTGTCGGATCAGTCTGACAAATCAGTGGTTTACACAAAGGTTGGCATGGCTATAATGGCCGCCCTCCTTGCCGGTATAGCTCAGCTGGTAGAGCAACTGACTTGTAATCAGTAGGTCCCGGGTTCGACTCCTGGTGCCGGCACCATTATCCCCCCTCGCGTATTCCTTCCTCTCGCTCCTCGGCCGGAAGCCTCAGGCCATGCAGCCTGTCGGCCACGAAACTTTTTCGGCCGAACGTACTCCAAACTCCCCTTGGTAGCTCCCTCCATTTCGCATGGCACTCACAAATTGAGGTAAACATGCGCCTTGTAGGACTATTCTGAGTTCAGATGCAGATTTACTACCCGAGCGCGATACATATAATGGCCGGCTCCTTCAATTTCCCGCCCAGGCTGCGAGCCAACTCGTGCCAGTCAGTGAACACTGATCATGGATGTCGGAACCGTAGAAACCGGATGGATCCGCCGGAGGCCCAGCGTTGACGTTTTCCACCTTCTCTCTGAGCAGGACAGCGCCTAGTGCAGAAGTCGTCCCCAAGAACGTCGCCATTCTCATGTCGACGTTCAATGGCGAAGCTTTTCTCGCAGAACAGCTGGACTCTCTGATCGCCCAGACCCATCCGCACTGGACGATCTACGCATCGGACGACGGCTCCTGCGATGCCACCCTAACCATCCTTCAGGACTATCGTTCTCGCCTGGGCGAAGATCGCCTGGTTATCGTGCAAGGTCCTCATCGGGGCTTCGCCGCCAATTTCCTTAGCCTGCTGCGGCGGGACGACCTTCAGTCGCGCTATTTCGCCTTCTGCGACCAGGACGATTTCTGGAACCCCGATCATCTGGAACGGGGAATCGCTTGGCTGCAAAACGTGGCTATCGATCTTCCGGCACTGTACTGTTCGCGCACTCGCCTGATTGATGTCCGGGGCAACCCGATCGGCCTCTCGCCGCTGTTCTGCCGTCCGCCCTCGTTCGAAAACGCTCTCGTCCAGAGCATCGCTGGCGGTAATACCATGCTGTTCAATGACGCCACGCGTGAATTGCTCCGACAGACGCCTAGCGACGAACACATCATTTCCCATGACTGGTGGGCCTATCTGCTGGTGACCGGTTGCGGCGGAGTCGTCGCCTACGAGAGCGAGCCAACCGTTGGCTATCGGCAGCACGAAAAGAACTTGGTGGGCTCCAATGCGGGGGTGCTTGAGCGCGCGACCCGCGTTCGGAAAATGTTCCAGGGGACCTTCCGCAGCTGGATGGACGCCAACCTCCATGCCCTGGCTCACTTTCGCAATCGCCTCACCCCTCATAACCGGCAGACTCTGCAGCTTTTCGAAGAGGCTCGGGCTGCTGGACTCGCCCGCCGCCTGCAGTTGATCAGGCAGTCCGGCGTACACAGGCAATCACTCTCAGGAACGCTCGGCCTGGCTGCAGCGGCCATTCTCCAAAGGATCTGACCCCATGACTCTCCTTGTTACCGGCAGCGCCGGCTTCATTGGCGCCAACTTCGTTCTGGACTGGCTGGCAGGCCATAATGAAAAAGTCATCAGCCTCGATAAGCTGACCTATGCCGGCAACCGCCAGAATCTGGCGAGCCTCGATTCGGACGCACGCCACCTGTTCGTACAGGGAGATATCGGTGACCACGACCTGGTATCGCGCCTGCTAGCCGACCATCAGCCACGCGCCGTGCTGAATTTTGCTGCAGAGTCCCATGTCGACCGCTCCATTCACGGCCCAGAAGACTTCATCCAGACCAACATCGTCGGCACCTTTCGCCTCCTGGAAGCAGTCCGCAGCTACTGGAGCGGACTCGCCGATGCCGACAAAGGCGCATTCCGCTTCCTGCATGTCTCGACCGACGAAGTCTACGGCTCCCTCGGACCGAACGACCCAGCCTTCCGCGAAAGCAACAAGTACGAGCCCAACAGCCCCTACTCGGCCTCCAAGGCAGCATCCGACCATCTGGTTCGCGCCTACCACCACACCTACGGCTTGCCCGTCCTGACCACCAACTGCTCCAACAATTACGGGCCCTATCACTTCCCGGAGAAGCTGATTCCGCTGGTCATTCACAATGCCCTTTCAGGCAAAGCCCTACCCATCTATGGCGATGGCCAGCAGGTGCGCGACTGGCTCTATGTGAAAGATCATTGCGCCGCCATTCGTCGGGTTCTGGAAGCGGGGCAACTGGGAGAGACGTACAACATCGGCGGCTGGAACGAAAAAGCCAATATCGACGTCGTCCACACCCTGTGCGACATCCTCGACCAGGAAAAGCCCCGTGCCGACGGGCGGAGCTATCGCGAACAGATCACCTTTGTCAAAGATCGCCCTGGTCATGACCGCCGCTATGCCATCGATGCCACCCGACTCGAGCGCGAGTTGAGCTGGAAGCCGGCAGAGACCTTCGAAACCGGTATCCGCAAGACCGTACGCTGGTACCTGGATAACGCCGACTGGGTCAGCAATGTCACGAGCGGCGCCTATCGCGAGTGGGTGGGTACGCAGTACGCATGAAAAAAATTCTTCTGTTGGGCGCCAACGGACAGGTCGGCTGGGAACTCCAGCGCGCCCTGTCCCCACTGGCGCAACTGGTAGTCTGTGACCGCAACAAGGCCGACCTTGGTGATCTCCCCGGCCTGGAACAGTTGATTGCCGCTGAAGGAGCGGATGTCATCGTCAACGCCGGCGCCTATACCGCCGTCGACAAAGCTGAAAGCGACGCCGAGAACGCGCGCCAAGTCAACGCCGACGCTGTTGGTGTAATGGCCCGCGCTGCGCGGGAAGCGAACGCCTGGCTGGTTCATTATTCGACGGATTACGTATTCGACGGCAGTGGCGATACGCCCTTCGACGAAGACGCCCAAACCGGGCCGCTTGGCGTCTACGGCCAGACCAAGCTGGAAGGCGAAATCGCCATCCGTGAAAGTGGCTGCCGCCATCTGATATTCCGCACCAGCTGGGTCTATGCCACCCGCGGCGCGAACTTTGCCAAGACCATGCTGCGCCTGGCCAAGGAACGCGATGAGCTTCGAGTGATTGCAGACCAATTTGGCGCCCCGACCAGTGCGGAGCTGATTGCGGATATCACTGCGCTGGCACTGCAGCGTCTTGTACACGACAGCGAACTCATTGCCTGTGCCAGTGGCACCTACCACCTGGTAGCCTCAGGTGAGACCAGCTGGCACGGTTATGCACAGTTCGTCATTGGCGAGGCCATCCGGCTCGGCATCGACTTGCGGGCAACGCCCGAGCACGTCGCACCGATCGCGACCAGCGAATATCCGCTACCCGCCAAGCGCCCGGCGAACTCCCGCCTGGCCAACGACAAGCTGCAACGTACTTTCGACGTGCGACTCCCTCACTGGGAATACCACGCGCAACGCATGATCAGAGAATTGGTCGATCAGGGAGCAATATGAAGCGCAAAGGAATTATTCTCGCCGGCGGATCCGGTACCCGTCTGCACCCAGCAACCCTGGCAATCTCCAAGCAGTTGCTGCCGGTCTATGACAAACCGATGATCTACTACCCGCTGAGCACCCTCATGCTGGCAGGCATTCGCGACATCCTGATCATATCGACACCACAGGACACCCCGCGCTTCGAGCAATTGCTGAGCGACGGAGAACGCTGGGGCCTGAACCTGCAATACGCGGTTCAGCCGTCGCCCGACGGCCTCGCCCAGGCGTTCCTGATTGGCGAGGAATTCATCGGCAACGATTCTTGTGCGCTCGTACTGGGCGACAACATCTACCACGGCCACGAATTCCAGGAACTACTGTTGAGCGCGATGAAGCGCACCACCGGTGCCAGCGTCTTCGCCTACCACGTCCACGACCCCGAGCGTTATGGTGTGGTTGAGTTCAATGGCGACGGCAAGGCGATCAGCCTGGAAGAGAAGCCCGCAAAGCCCAAGTCTAGCTATGCCGTTACTGGTCTGTACTTCTACGACAATCAGGTCGTCGATATCGCCAAGAGCATCAAACCTTCAGCCCGCGGCGAACTCGAAATTACCGACGTCAATCGCCTGTATTTGGAGCGCAACGAACTGTCCGTCGAGATCATGGGCCGCGGTTACGCTTGGCTGGATACCGGCACTCACGACTCGCTCCTGGAGGCCAGTCACTTCATCGCCACCCTGGAGAACCGCCAGGGCCTGAAGGTCGCTTGCCCGGAAGAGATCGCATTCCGCCAGAAATGGATCAGCGCCGAGCAACTTGAAGCCCTTGCCGCACCACTGAGCAAGAACGGTTACGGCCAATACCTGAAACGCCTGCTGGTTGAGACTGTTTACTGATGAAAGCTACCCGCCTCGCAATTCCGGAAGTTGTACTCCTTGAGCCCAAGGTATTTGGTGACGATCGAGGCTTCTTTTTCGAAAGCTTCAATCACCAGCAATTCGAGAAAGCGATCGATCGCACGGTTAAATTCGTTCAGGACAACCATTCGCGATCTGCCCGAGGCGTGTTACGTGGCCTGCATTATCAGATCCAGAACCCACAGGGAAAACTGGTCCGCGTAGTGAGCGGCGAAGTCCTGGATATCGCCGTCGATATGCGCCACTCCTCAGCCACTTTTGGTAAATGGGTGGGTGCGCTGTTGAGCGCGGAAAACAAGCATCAACTGTGGGTCCCTGAGGGATTTGCACACGGTTTTGTAGTGTTCTCCGATTCTGCGGACTTTCTCTACAAGACCACTGACTACTACATGCCGCAGCATGAGTGCTGCCTAGCCTGGAACGATGCGGAGGTGAACGTGGACTGGATGCTCGAAAAACTGGGTGGCACGGTGCCGCAACTTTCGGAAAAAGATCAGAAGGGCCTGCCATTCGCGGCGGCGGAGGCCTATGCGTAATGCGCCATTACAGCATTGCGCCCTCAGAGATTGCACGCTCGCTCTGGCGTAACCGCAGCTTGATTCTACAATTGACCCGGCGGGAAATTGCGGGCCGCTATAAGGGCTCCTTCTTCGGCACGTTCTGGTCATTCTTCAACCCGATTCTGATGTTGACTGTCTATACCTTCGTCTTCAGCGTGGTCTTCAAGGCTCGCTGGGGAGGAAGTGGGGCATCCAAATCCGAGTTCGCGTTGATCCTGTTCGCCGGCCTCATCATTTTCAATATATTTTCCGAAACCTTTACCAAAGCGCCAAACATTATTCTCTACAGCACAAACTACGTTAAGAAAATCATCTTCCCCTTAGAGATACTCCCGGTCGTTTCCTTGGCTACCGCCATGTTCCATGGCCTCGTCAGCCTCCTCGTCTGGCTTATCTTCCATTCGATTATTTTTGGGATGCCTCACCCAGAAGCGCTCTACTTCCCATTAGTTATCCTGCCGCTGATATTGGCCACGCTGGGTCTGTCCTGGCTACTGGCTTCAGCTGGCGTATATCTGCGGGACGTATCACAAGTAATCGGAATTCTGACGACTGCACTGATGTTCCTTTCGCCCATCTTTTATCCGCTGTCATCACTGCCCGCTGAGTTGCAACCGTTGTTCCTGATCAATCCTCTGACCTCGACCATCGAGCAATCTCGTGCTGTGCTCATTTTTGGCCAGCAACCGAACTGGCAGGGCTTGGGCATCTCCATGCTGATTTCCTGCGTCATTCTTTGGCTGGGATTTGCTTGGTTCCAGAAAACGCGCAAGGGGTTCGCCGATGTCCTCTGAAGTAGCGATCAGCATCAAGAACCTGAGCAAGTGTTATCAGATATATGATACACCGCGAGATCGCCTTAAGCAGTTCGTACTTCCGCGCCTGACTGGATCAGGCAAACAGTACTTTCGTGAGTTCTGGGCACTTCAGGACATCACATTGGATATTCGCCGAGGGGAAACCTTGGGCATCCTCGGCCGTAACGGTGCGGGTAAGTCGACACTTCTGCAGATAATTTGCGGCACTCTCTCGCAAACCCAGGGCAGCGTTGACGTCAATGGCCGAATTGCCGCGCTGCTCGAACTGGGCGCCGGCTTCAACCCCGACTTCACCGGCCGCGAAAACGTTTACTTGAACGGCAACGTTCTAGGCTTGAGTACCGAAGACATCGATCAGCGCTTCGCCGAAATCGAGGCCTTTGCCGACATCGGCAACTTCATCGATCAACCCGTAAAGTCTTACTCCAGCGGCATGTATGTTCGACTGGCGTTTGCCGTGCAAGCTTGCGTTGACCCGGAGATACTCATCGTCGATGAGGCTCTTTCCGTTGGCGATATCGGCTTCCAGTACAAATGCTTCAAACGCATGGAAGCGCTACGCAAGAAGGGAGTGACCATCATCATGGTCACTCACTCCACGGGAAGCATTCTGGACTACGCCGACCGTTGCATAGTTCTCGATGGCGGACGTATCACTACCAACACCACCGACGTCCTATCCGCCGTCCTGGCCTACGAAAAAGGAATGCTGAGCCAGCAGAAAAGCGAGGTCACTCCAGAGACCACCGATGACAGCCCGCCATGCCAACTGGACACCGCTCATCTTCGCCAACTGCAGGATACGGAAACCAATAAAGAGCTCAACGAAAAGCGTTTTGGCTCAGCCCGCGCCATTATCCGCCGCCTGGAAGTTATCAAGTCTGACGGCAAGAGTCTGGCTGAAGAGCCCATTCTAAGGAGCGGCGAGGAAGTGACCTTCCGCATCACGCTAATGGCGGCGGAGCCTATAAGCGAGGCAATACTTGGGATTTCCATTTCCCGGAGCCAGGGCGCGGACATCTGGGGAGACAATAATCTGAACGCTGGATACACCTTGAACCTCGCCTCCGGGACCCAGATAGTCGAGTACTCGGCAAAGCTTCCCATAAGCCAAGGTGACTATCTCATTCACTGTGGCTTGGCCTGCATCAAGCAGGGTGAACGTGAAGAGCTAGACCAGCGACGGCCAATGCAACAGATAAAGTTCTGGTCAGCTCGCAACCAAGTTGGTGTGGTCTTCTCTCCAATCAAGGTCAGCCAGGACATTGGTGCATGATTGCGATATTCCTTCCTCCCTATCCATTCAGGGGGCTGCCCGCACCATACCTCTGGGTATTCTACCGATTCCTCACTCAAGTGGACGAACCACTGTACTTCATCACTGGTGAGGAATATCTAGATCTTTCGGGCAATGCCCAACGCTGGGAACACTCAGACGACGCAATCCAACGTCTTGGCTATAAAATCCCGACAGCAGAAGTTTTTGAGCGCCACTCCTTTCACCTCCTTCGTGAGGGTGTGTTCGAAGAACTGCTCACTAAACATTACGGCAACCCTATTCAGGTTTTTCGCGAGTTCCTGACCCAAAATATCCCACCGCTAGGTCATGAACTAGCGCAGGCGTTGGACCATGAGCCCGAACTGGAAGCGGTCATAACCTGGTGTAATTGCCCGACACTGGAGCATCTTGCTGAGCAGCGCGGTATTCCTGTCCTGCATCTGGAACTGGGACCGCTTCGAAGCCCGCACTATCTGAATACCGCTTATCTGGACTTTTGCGGCGTCAACGGAAACACCGAATGCCAGAGGCGATTCGAAGCTCTGGGTGAACCGCTGGACATTGAAGCTACGACGGCAGAGCTGCTTCGCTACTTCGTGCGCTCAGCCGGGAAACATGAAGAAAACACGGACCTCAATCCCGTCCAGGTTGGAGTTGCACTTCAAGTAGAAGATGACTCCAACCTGATCGCCTTTTCCAACGGCTACGATAACAGCAGCCTGATCAGTCACGTGAAAATCTCCCACCTGGGGGAGCCTATTCTAGTTCGCGCCCATCCAGGCAGCTTGTTCAACTTGGACACACAAAAGCTGATTGTCGATTATTCACCTGATTCTGCCTGCTTTTTAGAGCGCATAGAGAAGCTAGTCACAATCAATTCAAGCGTCGGCTTGGAAGCTTTACTGCGCGACAAGGACGTACACGCCGTGGGCGACAGCTCCTATGGCTTCATTGCCCAACTACCCGTAGCACAGCGAGTAGCGGCGTTGTCTTTCTACCTCTTCGGCTATCTGGTACCACAGGAACTGATATTCGACCTTGGCTACCTACGCATGCGCCTGGGCACTCGCGACGAGCAAAATATCATTAGGAGCCATATTGCTTATTACTCAGGCAATAAAGGCAAATACACGGACGCCCCGGCGAGTCTAAAGCAAATGATCGAATTCGAAATTTATCGAGAAAAACTGGAGAAGCTGAAGCTTACCGAGACGGAACTCAAGCTCAAAGGCGACTTTTTGGAGGATGAAGTCCGGCGCCTGAAATACGAGATGGAGCGGTTGGCACGAATAGAGGGCGAACTTAATCTTAAAGGCGAGCAATTGGAAAGCGAAGTTCAACGCTTGGGAAACGAGTTGAAAAAAAGCCGTCACGCTCAGAACACCCAGCAATCCAGCGATCTACAAGCTATTCGCGACCTGCAAGCAAAACTCTCCGAGCGCGAGCAACAGCAACAGCTACTGACGGATCAGCTGAATCGGGCGCAAGGCCAGATAGTTGAAATTCTTAGCAGCAATAGCTGGAAACTCAGCGCCCCGGTTCGCTTGGCAGGTCGCACGGTGCTACGTGTACGCCGGTTTGCCCAAGCCTACCAACTGGCGCGCAGCCGCTATGCATCACCTAAGTTGCTATTCAACAAGACGCTAGCTGTTTATCGATCCGAAGGCATTCCTGGCGTGCGCTTACGCTTACGCCAATTGTTGGTCAGACATTACCAACCAGCTCACCAGAGTGATGTAGTCACTGCACGAAAGCACCAGCGCTCAGCCGAAGTTCACCGCTTGGACTCTCCCGTAGACATCATCGTGTGCGTGCACAATGCACTCGACGATGTCCGGCACTGCCTGGAATCTGTAGCTCGCTACACCCTTTCTCCATATAACCTGATCCTTGTCGACGATGGTAGCGGTGCAGAAACCCAGGCTTATTTGTCAAAGTATGCTACCGAGCAAGGGGCCACTCTCCACCGCAATGACACGGCAGGCGGCTACACCCGAGCCGCCAACTGCGGTCTTCGACTCTCGACGGCGAACTATGTGGTACTGCTTAACAGCGACACAATCGTGTCTCCGTACTGGCTGGAAAGGCTGGTTCGTTGTGCGCAATACGACTCGCGCACCGGTATCGTCGGCCCGCTCAGCAACACTGCCTCATGGCAATCAGTGCCGAAGATCTTCGACGAGGCTGGTGACTGGACCGACAATCCACTCCCCGAGGGTGTCAGCATTCAGGACTTCGCCAACGAGGTTGCTCGCGAGGCGCATGGGATATATCCAGAAGTTGGTTTCATCAATGGATTCTGCTTCCTGATCAATCGCGAACTGATCAACGAGATCGGTCTGTTCGACGAAGAGACTTTCGCCAAAGGCTACGGCGAAGAGAACGACTATTGCCTCCGTGCGGCCGCCGCCGGGTGGAAACTGGCAATTGCCGACGACGCCTACGTATTCCATGCCCAATCCAAAAGCTACTCTCATGACCGGCGCAAGGAGCTGGCAGCCTCTGCCGGGGTCAAATTGGCGGATAAGCACGGCCAGGCGGCTATCAATAGTCAACTGAGTATCACCGCGCCTCATCTGGCCTTGGAGTACATCCGTCAACGCGCGGCGCTCATAGATGGCAAACAGGCAACCCGGGCGCGGACGGAAAAGTTCCAGGGTAAGCGCATGCTCTTCGTGCTGCCCGCTCGAACGGCTGGTGGTGGCGGTAACATCATTCTGCTGGAGGCCGATCGCCTTCGGCGATTGGGCATTGACGCGCATATCGTCAACCTGTCCAGCAATCGCGATATTTTCCTGGACAGCTATCCAGATAACACACTGCCCATGCATTTCGTGGATAGCCCTGGCGCCGTTGCCGAGCTGGCCATGAACTTCGATGCGGTCGTTGCGACCTTGTACCTGACGGTCGAATGGCTCGCGCCGCTAGCCAAGCGCGCCAACGCGCCCAAAATCGTTTACTACATACAGGACTATGAGCCTGACTTTTTCTCGGCGAACCATCCGGAGCATGCCCGGGCGCTGCAGAGCTACTCACTCGTCCCCACCGCAAAGTTGATTACCAAGACACAGTGGAACCGCCAGACGCTGGAGGCGAAATGCGGTCAAACCGCCAGCGTCATCGGTATAGATTACGACGATGAACAGTATTTCCCCGCCCGTATCTTCCAGCCGACCGGTACCGTGGTTCGTGTAGCAGCCATGCTAAGACCGAACACCCCCAGGCGTGCACCAGAGCTGACTGCTCGCGTACTGAAGCAACTCAAGCAGCAATTGGGGGCACGTATTTCCCTGCATGTTTTCGGAAGCAACGCCAGCGATCCGGACTACCAGGCACTCGATTTCGACGTAGAGCACGAGAACCTCGGGGAATGCTCGCCCGAGGCGGTTGCGGAGCTTCTACGCCGTACCGACGTATTTCTTGATCTCTCTTCATTTCAAGCGATGGGCCTTACAGCTCTGGAGGCAATGGCATGCGGCGCCGCCGTCGTGGCACCGATCAACGGCGGGCCAACTGAGTTCATCCAATCCGGTGTGAACGGATTGCTGGTCGACACCCAGGATGAGCAAGCATGCCTGAAGGCAGCCACTAACCTGATCAATGACTTTGGGTTGCGCAATCACATTCGCAGTCAGGCTGTTGGCGTCACCCGCCACTATCCCGAGGCTGTACTCGAAAACCTGCTAACTGCCGTATTTGCCTCCTGAAGAGTCTGAGATGCCTACGAACCCACTTAAAATACACGTTCTGTTCGAAAGCTCTGATGATGGAAAGCCGCACGGCTGCAGCCTGATTCGCCTGCTCAGGCCCTTCTCTCATCCCAATCTAGCCAAGGCGGTCGAGCTGACTTACAGCACGGAGCTTCCGAACTTCCGCCCAGATGTCGTAATCATCGAGCGTCTTTGGATACATCGCATGGATACGCTCTCTTTGCTGAGCTGTATTCGTGCGCTGAAGTCGCAGGGCACCTGCGTCATCTATGAATCCGATGATGACTTGCTGCACGTTCATCTCCGAATTGGCGACCGCAACTGGCCCAGCGCGGACCAGCGCAATCACCTGCGATTACTAGCCCGCGAAGCAGATGGCATTATCGTATCGACTCAACCACTGGCCGAAACACTGAGACCGTTGAATTCGCAGGTACAAATCGTGCCCAACACTTTGGACGAGCAACTCTTCCCTGTTGCTCGCCAAATCGACCCGGCCTCAGCACGCCTGAAGTTTGGCTATATGGGGACTTTCACTCACCTGGAAGACTTGGCCTACATCGCCAACCCCATCAAATCGCTCATATGCGAATTGAATCACTCTATCGAGTTCGAAATTGTCGGGATTGGCGATGAGCGCGCGATTGGGAACATATTCAAGAACACGCCGGTATCCATAAAGTACGTTCCTGTTGAATGCGTGGGTTACGACCAATTCTGCAGTTGGATGGCGAACAATCTTGATTGGAATTTCGGCATAGCGCCGCTGCTGCAATCCAAATTCTCCGACTCGAAATCGGATATCAAGTTCCTTGACTACTCCATTCTCGGCATTCCAGGCATCTACTCGGACGTAAAAGCGTACAACGGAACAGTACAACATGAAGTTAACGGGCTGCTGTCAGCCAATGACAATGAAAGCTGGCTGAACAATCTGCGGCGCATGGCCACCGACGCGGGAATGAGGGAAGCTCTCGCACTGCAAGCACAAATCGATGTCAGGGCACAACGGACGTTGGCCACTCAAGCCCATCGCTTCCTCGATGCGGTAAATACGATTCGCCAGCAATCGAAAGCAGCCTAGCCATGGAGCCGCGATAGCATTTGCCGGCTCCGCAGGGCCAACGTTCGCAATGGGGCGGTGATACGCCAACTGCTTGAGAGACGGTACTCTTCCACCAAATCTCTCAAGCGCGCGCACTCCCGGGAGAGGCGCTGAACCTCTCCCTTATCTTCTTCATTCCCTTCCTGGGCCGATTTGTAGCGCAATGCAGTGATGCACGCCTCATCCTGCTCGCGTCTCAATAGATCCAGTCGGATTGCTGCAAACTGGTCGGCAGTTATCGTGCACGGCCCACTGGCCCGGCGCAAATGAACATAGAACTCACCAGGCCCGCTTTCGGTCTCTATCAAATCCAACTCAATCAAACCGAGGAATCTGAGTTCGCGTAGCAAGCGTTCGAAAGAAGCGGGCGCGAAGACCCAGCAATGCACATCAAAATACTGGTCAGGCATCTTCTCAACACGCGCCAACCACGTCTCGTAACCTTGCGCTAGATCGCCGCTGGGCCGGATACTGGCCGGGTCCACTCCAACGTTGAAACCTGAGGTCGGGCTACCATTCAAGTATTGCCTGGCGTAGAGCGATTCATGCTCGAACATCTGCCCGACTGAAGGCTTCTTTCGCTCCTGGCGATAAGCCTCCAGCACATCTCCAAGCGATGTGTTGGGTCGGAAAAAATCGAAGCAGCCACGCTTGTCCGGCACAGCCATGCTCAGCACGCCCGATTCATTCAATGCCTTGGAGCATCCCTGCAGAAATCGAATGAGATCGGGTATGTGCTCTACATTGTGCGACGACACAATGAAATCCAACTGCCCGGCCAGTCCCGCACTCTCAACCAGTTGATGGAGCTCGGAAGAGCTTCCCAGCAAGTCGACAGGCTCAATGTCCTGGATCTTATCGCGAGGGACGTTCGGGTCGGACTGGGCCCTTCGGCGCAACTCGTCGTACTCGAAGACATCCAGGACCAGAGTGCTATATCCCTCACGCTTTGGCACGATCGGGTTGAACCAGGGGCCGATCTCCACTCCACGGCCAGACTGCAACAAGTGCTTGGTGATTCTTTGCTTGCGATCCAAACTTCGTCCTCCTGGATAACGTCGCGCCTCGCCTGAGGGTGCAATCGTTTCGAACGCTCGAGTGGTGAATGAAGACTAAATCCCCATTGCATGTGCGCACTTGGCTGGCAATCGGAGCCGTACTGGTGGTCAGTTTTTGGCCGCTACGCCACTTTGCGGAACGTTACTACAGTGGCCGCCTTGCCGAACAGAACCAGCAGACGCTTGACCTCTACGTCGCCAACCTCCTAGGAACCTTACGCCGCTATGAAGACTTGCCACCGATCCTTGGTGAGCTACCGACCCTGCATAGCGCATTGAAGGAGCCTGTCAGCGCCTCGGCAATGGAAGCAGCAAATCTAGAATTAGCAAGGATTCGTCAACGCACTGGTGCTGACGTCATTTACCTGATGCGTCCCGATGGACTCACGCAAGTTGCGTCGAATTGGAATCAGTCCGACAGCTTTGTCGGCCGTAACTTTTCCTTTCGGCCCTATTTCAAGGAAGCCCTTCAAGGGAGACCCGCCCGCTTCTTCGGCCTGGGCACGACATCGAACCGACGCGGCTATTACTTTGCCAGCGAGGTGCGCGAAGGCACTCAATTACTGGGTGTCCTGGTGGTCAAGCTAGACCTCGAGCACATGGAGCAACTGTGGGGCAACACTCCAGAACAGCTTCTGGTATCCGACAGCAACGGAGTCGTCATCCTGTCCTCCAATAGCGCCTGGCGCTTCCGAACCAGTCGCCCCTTGTCACCCGCCAAACAGCGCGAGATCGCGGAAAATATTCCTTATCCGGTGCTTGATCCACTACCGCTCAAGATCGACCAACGCCGCTGGGTCAGCCAGAGCCGCCACCTACCAGAGACCGGCTGGACGGTCAGCATCTATACCCCGCGCACCCAGATTGACGCGCCGGTACGCAGCGTCTTGCTGATCGGGGCGGCAACACTGATAGCACTCTTGCTGCTTCTGTCGTTGCTGACCATCAGCCGTCGCCACTACCTGGAGCGCATTGCCCTGGAAGCCCACGCCAAGCATGAACTGGAGCTACGCGTACAAGAGCGCACGCAAGAGTTGGAGGGCGCCAACACGCGCCTGCAGGAAGAGGTCAGAAGCCGCGAACAGGCGCAACGCGAACTGATGCACGCTCAGGATGAAGTGGTGCAGGCTGGAAAACTCACCGCCTTGGGGACCATGTCTGCCAGCATCAGCCACGAGCTTAACCAGCCTCTGGCGGCTATCCGCAGTTATGCGGACAACGCTCGCGTGCTGCTCGATCACCAGCGCTTCGACGACGCCCGTGGCAATCTCGAACAGATTGGCGAGCTGACCGGACGCATGGCCTCGATTATTGGCCATCTAAAGGCCTACGCTCGCGGTGCCCGACGAGCACGCGAGAGCGTGGCGCTGCAACCCGCAATCAATGACGTACTGGCGCTAGTTGCACAGCGTCGTCAAGCGATGAACGTCGAGCTGCTGAGGGATCTTCCCGACGCCGCAATCTGGGTACAGGCAGGCGAGACGCGACTGCGGCAAATTCTCTCCAATCTTATTTCCAACGCCCTCGACGCCCTGGCCGAGAAGGGATTGCCCAGGCGTATCTGGCTAACCGCCGAGCAGACGCCCGAGCGCATTATCCTATCCCTGCACGACAACGGCCCAGGATTCTCCGAAGAAGCCCTGACCCATGCGAGAGAGCCCTTCTTCACTACCAAGACCAGCGCTAAAGGCCTGGGCCTGGGACTGGCCATCTGCGACACCCTGCTGCGCACGCTGGGCGGGCATCTTGAATTGGGGAATCACCCCGAGGGCGGTGCTCTCGTACAATTGCACCTGTTGCCGGGCATTCCCGGTGTGACCCTGACGCCGCAAGAGGAAACCCGCGCATGAGCTCGGCCGAGCCGTTCGACTCCACTACCCAGGTACTGCTGGTCGATGACGATCCGCACCTGCGCAAGGCTCTCTGCCAGACTCTCGACCTAGCCGGCTTCAAGGTGGTAGCCCTGAGCGACGCGCGGCAGATCGCCCCACAGCAATCACGGGACTGGCCTGGGGTGATCGTCAGTGACATCCGCATGCCGGGAATCGATGGTTTGCAGTTGCTGGAACAACTGCATGCACAGGACTCCGAACTACCGGTCATCCTGATCACCGGCCATGGGGATGTTCCTCTTGCCGTGAAGTCCATGCGCTCAGGCGCCTACGACTTCCTGGAAAAACCATTCCCCAGCGATGCGCTACTCGATAGCGTGCGCCGCGCACTTGACGTTCGCCGACTGGTGCTGGAGAACCGCAGCCTGCGCCTGGCGTTGAGCGAGCAGAAGGAGGTGCGTGGCCGACTGGTCGGCCAGTCCGCGCCGATGCAACGTCTGCAACAGCAAGTCTCGTCGCTCGCAGCGATACACGCAGATGTACTGATCCTCGGTGAAACCGGCTCCGGCAAGGAAGTAGTCGCCCGGGCCCTTCATGACCTGTCGAGCCGCCGCAGCGGTCCATTCGTTGCCATCAACGCCGGAGCACTTGCCGAGTCGGTCGTCGAAAGCGAATTGTTTGGCCACGAGCAGGGAGCCTTTACCGGCGCGCAGAAGCGCCGCATCGGCAAGTTCGAGTTCGCCAACGGCGGCACCCTGTTCCTCGACGAAATCGAGAGCATGAGCCTTGACGTTCAGGTGAAGCTACTGCGACTGCTACAGGAGCGTACTGTCGAGCGCCTAGGCTCCAACCAACTCATCCCACTGGATATCCGCATCATCGCGGCAACCAAGGAAGACCTGCGCCTGGCATCCGAGGAGGGCCGTTTCCGCGCAGACCTCTACTATCGCCTGAACGTGGCCAGCTTACGTATTCCACCGCTCCGCGAGCGCGGAGAGGACATCTTGCTGCTATTCCAGTACTTCGCTGAACGCGGCGCAGAACGCCACGGCCTACGCGCCCGCCCGATAGAGTCGGCACAACGCGCGCAACTGCTTGCATACAGCTGGCCAGGTAATGTCCGAGAGCTTCAAAACGCCGCCGAGCGCTATGCCCTCGGGCTGGATCTGGGCCTTGAACCCGATGTCGCTGGAGACTCACTACTGAATCCGGGGCGGGGCCTAAGCGAGCAGGTAGAGGCGTTTGAACGATCGCTGATCGCGTCGGAGATGGGCCGCCCGCACAATTCCCTTCGCAGCCTGGCCGAGGCGCTCGGGCTGCCGCGCAAAACCTTGCACGACAAGCTACGCAAGCATGGGCTGCTGCTTAACTCAAGCGACAACGACGACCGCGAAGCCTGAAAACGGCAGAGCATCTGAATACGGCTTTTGCTGCATGGCTTCAGACGTTACTATCCGCAAGTTCTGAAATGTCTTACATCTCTAGGGGCTTTCGTCTCTTTTGCATATGGACTTGTTGAGGTAGCAGTAAGTGTCAGCCCCCCTGGTCATCGATCTTGATGGCACCCTCATCCACAGCGACCTACTGCTTGAATCGGGCCTCAGCTTTCTAAAGCTCCATCCTCTGAAAGCTCTGGCACCAGTGCGCTGGCTGGCTCAAGGGAAAGCGAACCTCAAATGCCGCCTGGCCCATATGGCGCCGCTCGACGTGTCCGTACTACCGTACAACGAGGACGTGCTCGAGTTGATTCGCAAGGAAAAGCAGAACGGCCGACGGATCATTCTCGCGACGGCGAGCCATCGCAGCTATGCACAGCGGATTGCCGATCACTTGGGCATATTCGACCAGGTAATGGCTACAGACGAAGGCACCAATCTGTCTGCCGAACGCAAGCGCGACGCACTGGTCGCAGAGTTCGGCATGCAGGGCTTCGATTATGCCGGCAACTCGTCGGATGACCTGCCGGTATGGCAGGCTGCGCGGCGCGCCTATGTGGTTAACTCCAACGGCAAGATCAGTCGCCTTGCTCACGACCATGGCAATGTAGAAATCGAAATCAAGCGGGAGAGCCAGATTGCCCGGGCCTGGCTAAAAGCCCTGCGTCTTCACCAGTGGGCAAAGAATGCGTTGATTTTCGTGCCATTGCTGGCTAGCCACCGCCTGCTTGAGCCTCAACTGCTGTTCAATGGCCTGCTGGCATTCCTGTTCTTTGGCCTCTGCGCATCCAGTGTGTACATCCTGAACGACCTGCTCGATCTGGAAGATGATCGCCACCACGCCACAAAACGCTGCCGTCCATTTGCCAGCGGAGCTCTCTCGATCCAGAGCGGGCTGCTCGCCTTTCCGACCCTGCTACTTATCGGATTCCTGGGTTCAGCATTATTGCTGCCATGGAAATTCGGCTTGGCACTGGCCGCTTACTACCTATTGACCCTGGCCTACTCCTTCTGGCTCAAGCGCAGAATGGCGGTAGACGTCATCGTCCTGGCGATGCTCTACACCTCGCGCATCATCGCCGGCACCTTCGCCTTTGAGGTGAAGCTGACTTTCTGGATGCTGGCCTTTTCGATGTTCATCTTCCTCAGCCTGGCCCTGGTAAAGCGCTATGCCGAGCTTCGCGAGGCAAGGATGAAAGGCAAGAGTCAGAAGACGCGGGGACGTGGCTACTACCCCGATGACCTGGAAATGATCTCCTCTCTGGGGGCTGCATCGGGGTACCTGTCAGTCATGGTCCTTGCTCTCTATATCCAGGACACCAACACGGCCGCTATGTACCATTTCCCGCAATTGATATGGCTCGCCTGCCCATTGCTGCTGTTCTGGATAACACGCGTCTGGATGCTGACCCACCGCGGCATGATGCATGACGACCCCGTGGTATTTGCAATCAAGGATCGCGCCAGCCTGGTAATTGGTGCGTGCTTCGCCTTGATTTTCTGGGTTGCTGCCTGATGTCCCGTGAGCTCGCTTCCTGGGGGCGCTATCCGTACCTCCCCCAACAACGGCACCCGTGCTCCTGGCAAAGCGAACTGCCTTCGCTTCTGAACCGACTGGCGAAACACCCATTGGGCACCTTGCCCTATGGAAATGGCCGCAGCTACGGCGACAGTTGCCTGGCCTCCAGTGGAGAGTTGCTGCAAACCCGACAACTAGACCGACTGATATCCGCCGACTGGGAAAACGGAGTCATCCTGGCCGAAGCGGGTATCACTTTGGCCGAGATTCTCGCCGTCGCTGTTCCTCGAGGCTGGTTTCTACCGGTCACGCCGGGCACCAAGTTCGTCACCCTTGGCGGCGCCATTGCGAATGACGTGCACGGCAAGAATCATCACGTGCGCGGCACCTTTGGCCGCCACATACAACGTCTGTCCCTGCTGCGCTCCGACCAGAAGGAAGCATTGGTCTGCTCTGCACAGGAAAACACCGAGCTGTTTCGAGCCACTATCGGCGGCCTGGGGCTTAGCGGGGTGATTGTCTGGGCAGAATTGCAGTTGATGCCGATTGCATCGACCCAGATAGACAGCGTAAACGTGCGATTCGACTCCCTTGGTGAGTTCTTCTCGCTCTCCGAGGAGTTTGATCGCACCCACGAGTACACCGTCGCCTGGATCGACTGCCTGGCGCGCGGAAACTCCGCTGGACGGGGAGTATTCTCCGTCGGCAACCACGCCCCCGAGGGCCAATTGCAGTTTGATGGACGAGCTCGCTTGAGCGTCCCTGTCACGCCCCCTGTCACCCTCATGAACAGCCTGAGCCTCCATCTGTTCAACAACGCCTATTTCCATCTCCACAAGCCAGGGCGCCATGGTTCCAGAGGCAGCTACGACCCATTCTTCTATCCTCTGGACAGCATCCTGCACTGGAATCGGATCTACGGGCGTCGAGGCTTCCAGCAGTATCAATGCGTCATTCCCGAGGATGTAGCCGAGCCCGCGATGCGCGAAATACTTTCCAGCATCGCCGCCAGCGGGCGCGGCTCCTTCCTAGCCGTGATGAAGCGCTGCGGTGCAGTGACCTCTCCGGGCCTGATGTCATTCCCCATGCCCGGAGTCTCCCTGGCCCTGGACTTTCCCCAGCATCCGGATCTCGACCGAGTCCTGTTCCGTCGCCTCGACCAACTCGTCCGCCAAGCCGGAGGGCGCCTGTATCCAGCCAAGGACGCACACATGGCTGGCGATGACTTCCGCGCGTTCTATCCGGCCTGGCAACAGGTAGAGGCCCTTCGCGACCCGGCTTTTCTCTCACACTTCTGGACACGCGTGACCCAAGCATGAAGAACATCCTGATCATTGGCGCCAACTCTGCCATCGCCGTCGCTTGCGCGCGCCAATGGGCACTGGAGCCAGCCTGCTTTTTCCTGGTGGCTCGCAACGTCGAAAAACTGGATCAGGTGGCCGCCGATTTGCGCGCGCGCGGGGCCAGTCAGGTGCAGACCTGCGCCTTGGATCTGAACGATCTGCCCGCTCACGAAGGCATGCTAGCGGAAGCTTTTGCCAATCTGGGCCGCGTTGACGTATGCCTGATTGCACATGGCACTCTGCCGGACCAGGCAGCCTGCCAGCGAGACGTGGAAGTCGCTCTGCGGGAGTTTTCCAGCAATGGCCTGAGCGTGATAGCGCTGTTGACCCGACTGGCTAATCGCATGGAAGAGCAGCACACCGGAACACTGGCCGTGATTTCTTCGGTAGCTGGCGACCGCGGTCGTCCCTCGAACTACCTGTATGGCACTGCCAAGGCTGCCGTCAGCACCTTCTGTGAAGGCCTGCGGGCGCGTATGTTCAAGGTAGGTGTACATGTGCTGACAATAAAGCCGGGCTTTGTCGATACCCCTATGACCCAAGGACTGCCGCTGCCCAAGGCGCTGGTGGCAACACCGGAACAGGTGGGAGGCGATATCGTCCGCGCGATAGGAAAGAAGAAGGACTGTATTTATACCCCTACCTTCTGGATCGGCATCATGTTCATCATCAAGAACATCCCCAATGCAATATTTAAAAGATTGTCCCTGTAGTGCAAAAAATAGCATAGGCCGCCACCTCTCCGAAGATAATTGCCGTACTCTTCTGGCTCGGCGCGATACTGACGATCGTTAAAAAGCACCTCAAAGCAACGACGGAGTAGCGCATTACAATCCTCAGCCTGAGCGCTCTCGCCGGGCTATGCCTCACGGCAGGCCTGAGTGTCGCACTCGGGGCACCGCAGATACTCAGCCCATTGGGCGATGGCGTTCGTTATTTCATTATTCCGTACGCTCTGAGCTTCTTCGTCATTTTTATCAGCCAGCCCCGTAGGCCTTATCTGGCCGTCATCATTCTCCTCCCGCTGGCTGCAACAGCTTTCTTGCTGTTCAGCGCGGTAGATCGTGGAGAGTTTCAATGGAAGGCTTTTGCCCGCTTCTCCGAGAAGGCTCCAGACATTCTGATTCCAGTCGCCCCTAGAGTGCAGATTTTCCCTGGCTGGGAAGGACGCTCCGGTCGACCTGTCGCCGCCGCAACCCCCTACGAAATCGACATTAATCATGTACGGCTTACCGGGCTGCAGCGTCGACAAGATATCCACGAGCTAGAGGCGACCGAGTCGGATAATCAGATCAGCTTCGAGCTGCCACAATGCATCGGCATTCGCTATGTGGGCGTCGTCGTCGAGACCACTAGATCGCAGGCCGGCGATATACAGGTTTATTGGGGACAAGACTTTCAGTTCACGGAGGAAAGCTCCTTCCGTCGCGCCTACCCCGCAGGCCCGGTAAAGGCACAGCTGGCTTTCAGAAAGTCTCGTAGCGATAACAGCCTGCGCATTGATCTTTCTGAAGCGCCAGGGAGTATCAGGCTGAATCGAATTCAAGCGAACTGCCTCGATAGCTTGGCCGAGCCCCAGACAGCCCACTGATTCAGGTTTCGATTTTCATGAATGAAACGCAGCAAGCCATGCAGAAAAAGATCCTCATCCCCGGTGGAGCCGGCCTGGTCGGCCAGAATCTGGTCGACCAGCTCAAGGAGCGCGGTTACACCAACCTGGTCATCCTCGACAAGCACCGCGCAAACCTCGATATCCTGCGCAGCCTCCACCCGGAGCTGACCATCGAGTACGCCGACCTTGCCGCGCCCGGCGATTGGGAAAAGCACTTCGAGGGTGCCGATACCGTCGTCATGCTGCAGGCCCAGATCGGCGATCCGAATCCAGAGCCATTCGTGCGCAACAACATCACCTCGACCGAGCGCATCCTCGAGCTGATCCAGCGCTACGAAATTCCCTATACCGTCCACATCAGTTCCTCGGTGGTGGAGTCGGTCGCCGACGACCACTACACCAACACCAAGAAGGAGCAGGAGCGCATCGTCGTGGAAAGCGGGATCAACTGCGTGGTGCTGCGCCCGACCCTGATGTTCGGCTGGTTCGACTGCAAGCACCTGGGCTGGCTGTCGCGTTTCATGCAGAAGGTTCCGTTATTCCCGATCCTCGGAGATGGCCGTCTCATGCGCCAGCCGCTGTATGCCGGCGACTTCAGCAGCATCATCGTCAGCTGCATCGAGTCACGCATCGCCGGCCAGGTTTACAACATCACCGGGCTGGAAGAAGTCGACTACATCGATATCATCCGCACGATACGCAACACCACTGATGCCAAGTGCATGCTGCTGAAGATTCCCTAAGGGCTCTTCTACGTATTGCTGAAGATCTGGGCACTGTTCGACAAGAACCCGCCCTTCACTGCTGATCAACTCAAGGCCCTGGTGGCCCGCGACGAATTCCAGGTGATCGACTGGCCCGGCATCTTCAAGGTGAAGCCGACGCCATTCGCAAAGGCCGTGGAAGAAACGTTCAAGCACCCTACCTACAGCAAGGTCGTAGTGGATTTCTGATGAAGGACAATCAACGCATCGCCGTGCTCGGTGATCTTCGAGGCTGACGACCGTGCCGACGGCATGACCGCGCATTTCGACTTTGGCGGCCTTTCCATCGAGCGCTACTACCACTTCCATTGCATCTCCGATCATGCCTTCCTCCAGGTGCTGGATGAGCTAGGCCTGTCTGACCGCATGAACTGGGTCGAAACCAAGATGGGCTACTGGTACCAGGACAAGGTGCAGCCGTGGGGGAACCCGATCGCGCTGCTGAAGTTCTCCGGCCTGAGCTTCCTCGCCAAGTTCCGCTACGGCCTGCATGCGTTCCTGTCGACCAAGCGCAATAACTGGAAGCCGCTGGACCACGTCGAGGCCACGGGCCGGACCAAGCGCTTGGTCGGGGCGGAAGCCTACGAAGTGCTATGGCGCCGCCTGTTCGACTACAAGTTCTACGATTACACCAGCAACCTCTCGGCAGCCTGGATCTGGAGCCGTATTCGCCGCATCGGGCGCTCGCGCTACAGCCTGTTCAAGGAGAAGCTGGGTTATCTGGAAGGCGGCTCCGAAACGCTGTTGCACGGCCTGCGGGACTACATCCAGAAAAACGGCGGAGAATTCCGCCTGGCTACGCCGGTCAGCAAGGTGCTGATGGAAGACGGCAATATTCACGGTGTCGAGGCTGCTGGCGAACAACACGCCTTCGACAAGGTGATCAGCACCCTCCCGATGCCCTATGTTCCACGCCTGATGCCGGACTTGCCCGAGGCTACCCTCAAGGCCTTCGGCTCGGCGAACAACATCGCCGTGGTCTGCGTCATCGCCAAGCTGCACAAGGCCGTCACTGAGAACTTCTGGCTCAACACCAACGATCCCGATATGGATATCCCGGGACTTGTGGAGTACAGCAACCTGCGTCCGCTGGATGAGCACATCGTCTATGTACCCTTCTACATGCCCGGCGAGCATCCGAAATTCCAGGAACCGGACCAGGCCTTCCTGGACAAAGTGAAACGCTACCTGCAGAAGATCAACCCGCAGCTGGCCGACTCCGACTTCCTCGAACTGCGCGCCAGCCGTTACCGCTACGCCCAGCCTATCTGCGACCCTGGTTACCTGGAGCACCTGCCGCCGGGTGAGCTTCCCGTTGAAGGCCTGTGGGCCGCCGATACCTCCTAATACTACCCGGAAGATCGTGGGATCTCCGAGAGCATCGATTTCGGCCGCAAGATGGCGATCCAGGCCGCCGCCAAATGATCAGGCACTTTCTTACCCGACAGTTCCTGACTTTCATTGGCGTCGGCGTGACGGCCACCCTGGCCAACTGGTGTACGCGCTACGCTCCCAGCCAGGAGCTGAACTACTCGCTGTCGGTGCTGCTGGCCTATCTGGTGGGGATCAGCGCAGCATTCCTGCTCAATCGTCGCTTCGTGTTTCCGGGCTCGCCCCGGCCGATCGCCGCGCAGGCCAGGGAGTTTCTGCTGATCAACGTGGCCTTCATGCCCGTGGTCTGGGTATCCGCCCTGGGCTTCCGCTACATGCTTTGCCAGATGGGCCTGGAAGCCATCGCCGATGGCCTGGCTCACGCGCTCTCGCTGGCGGTTCCTGCGTTCGGTACTTTCCTGCTTTACAAGTTCTTCACCTTTGCCGGTCCCAAGACACAGGAAAGATAAGCGCTGCACACTGCATCCACGCCTAACGCGGATGCGGTGCCCTCTCCCGGCAGTGGCGGAATTTCCGCCGACGACACCGACGCCTGAGCAAGAATCCGCCTATAGCACCCTCTGCGACCAAGAGCGAACAGCGCTGCAGAGCGCTCTGACGTAGCCTTCCGCCCTGGCACACACCTTGCTCTGCGACCTCGGTGCGATTGCCTTGTGCATCGCATCTCGCGGCGTGCCTGTCACGTCGCCCCACCGGGCCACGAACCCAGTGGTGTCCTTCGGGCTTCTTGCCATCTCGCGCCTTCTATTCGCAAGGCGCATCGCCGGGTGCAGTGATCCTGCCCCGGCCAATTTCCTCCCCCCTCTTCATCGTTCAGGACTTTCCTACATAACGGTCCTACGCACGCCTGCCGCTTAGGAATCAAGAGCTACGGCGCATTCCGCTTGGCCCTCTGCATTTGACTGCCATTCTGCGGTCATGAAAGCGCGCTCAAATCTTCACGAAATCCCCTCTAAATCGGGCACTAATGCAAAACCTCTCCTATGGTTTATCCGGGGTGGGCAGAGCAGGAAGTACTGCCCGATACATTGGATAGCAAGCTATTGACCTGAATCAGGGGCGACCCCCAGGGACAGGCGCCTAATAGCGTCACTCTCCAACTTCCTATAGGGAGATTCTTAAATGTCGCAAGAAAGCAGCCAAAAACTACGACTCGGCGCGCTGACAGCCCTGGTCGTAGGATCCATGATCGGCGGGGGCATTTTCTCCCTTCCGCAAAACATGGCGGCCAGTGCAGACGTCGGCGCCATCCTCATCGGCTGGGCCATCACCGCGGTCGGCATGCTGACCCTGGCCTTCGTCTTCCAGACTCTGGCCAACCGCAAACCCCAACTTGACGGCGGTGTGTACGCCTACGCCAAGGCCGGTTTCGGTGACTACATGGGCTTCTCCTCGGCCTGGGGTTACTGGATCAGCGCCTGGCTCGGCAACGTCGGTTACTTCCTTCTGCTGTTCAGCACCCTGGGCTACTTCTTCCCGGTCTTCGGCAAGGGCGACACCGTCGCGGCGATCGTCTGCGCGTCGATCCTCTTGTGGGCCCTGCACTTCCTGGTGCTGCGCGGGATCAAGGAAGCGGCGTTCATCAACACCATCACCACGGTGGCGAAGATCGTCCCGCTGTTCCTGTTCATCCTGATCTGCCTGTTCGCCTTCAAGCTGGACATCTTCACCGCGGACATCTGGGGCAAGAGCAATCCTGACCTGGGCAGCGTGATGAACCAGGTGCGCAACATGATGCTGGTCACCGTCTGGGTGTTCATCGGTATCGAAGGCGCGAGCATCTTCTCCTCCCGTGCGGAAAAACGCTCGGACGTCGGTAAAGCCACCGTGATCGGCTTCATCACCGTCCTGCTGCTGCTGGTACTGGTGAACGTGCTGTCCATGGGCGTGATGACCCAACCGGAACTGGCCAAGCTGCAGAACCCGTCGATGGCGCTGGTGCTGGAGCACGTGGTCGGTCACTGGGGCGCGGTCCTGATCAGCGTCGGCCTGCTGATCTCCCTGCTGGGTGCCCTGCTCTCCTGGGTACTGCTGTGCGCCGAGATCATGTTCGCCGCCGCCAAGGACCACACCATGCCGGAGTTCCTCCGCAAGGAGAACGCCAACCAGGTGCCGGCCAACGCCCTGTGGCTGACCAACATCTGCGTGCAGGTCTTCCTGGTCATCGTGTTCTTCACCTCCGGCAGCGCCGATGGTGGCATGGACCCGTACACCAAGATGCTGCTGCTGGCCACCTCGATGATCCTCATCCCTTACTTCTGGTCCGCGGCCTACGGCCTGCTGCTGGCGGTCAAAGGCGAGACCTACGAGACCGACTCGGCCGACCGCACCAAAGACCTGATCATCGCCGGTATCTCGGTCATCTACGCCATCTGGCTGATCTACGCCGGTGGCCTGAAGTACCTGCTGCTGTCGGCGCTGCTGTATGCGCCGGGGGTAATCCTCTTCGCAAAGGCGAAACGTGAAGTGGGCCAACCCATCTTCACCAATATCGAGAAGCTGATCTTCGCTGGCGTTGTCATCGGCGCCCTGATCGCGGCGTACGGCCTCTACGACGGCTTCCTCACTCTGTAACTCCTGGAGACATCTCATGAGCACGGAAAAAACCAAACTTGGCGTCCATTCTGAAGCTGGCAAACTACGCAAAGTGATGGTCTGCTCGCCCGGACTCGCCCACCAACGCCTGACCCCGAGCAACTGCGACGAGTTGCTGTTCGACGACGTTATCTGGGTGAACCAGGCGAAGCGTGACCACTTCGATTTCGTCACCAAGATGCGCGAGCGTGGCATCGACGTCCTCGAAATGCACAACCTGCTGACCGAGACCGTCCAGAATCCCGAAGCCCTCAAGTGGATCCTCGATCGCAAGATCACCAACGACAGCGTTGGCGTCGGCCTGACCCAGGAACTGCGCGGCTGGCTGGAAAGCCTGGAGCCTCGCAAACTGGCGGAATTCCTCATCGGTGGCGTGGCCTCCGATGACATCCCGGAAAGCGAAGGCGCCAAGGCGCTGAAGATGTACCGCGACTACCTCGGCCACTCCAGCTTCCTGCTGCCGCCGCTGCCCAACACCCAGTTCACCCGTGACACCACCTGCTGGATCTACGGCGGTGTGACCCTGAACCCGATGTACTGGCCGGCGCGACGTCAGGAAACCCTGCTGACAACCGCGATCTACAAGTTCCACCCGGAATTCACCAACGCCGAATTCGAAGTCTGGTACGGCGATCCGGACAAGGACCACGGCATGTCCACCCTCGAAGGCGGCGACGTCATGCCCATCGGCAACGGTGTCGTCCTGATCGGTATGGGTGAGCGCTCTTCCCGCCAAGCCATCGGCCAGGTTGCCCAGGCACTGTTCGCCAAGGGCGCAGCGGAGAAAGTCATCGTTGCCGGCCTGCCCAAGTCCCGCGCCGCGATGCACCTGGACACCGTCTTCACCTTCTGCGACCGCGACCTGGTCACCGTCTTCCCGGAAGTGGTGAAAGAGATCGTTGCCTTCACCCTGCGTCCGGACGAGAAGAGCCCCTACGGCATCAACGTCCAGCGCGAAGACAAGGACTTCATGACCGTCGTCGCCGAGAGCCTGGGCCTGAAAAAACTGCGCGTCGTCGAAACCGGCGGCAACAGCTTCGCTGCCGAGCGCGAGCAGTGGGACGACGGCAACAACGTGGTCTGCCTGGAGCCGGGCGTGGTGGTCGGTTATGACCGCAACACCTACACCAACACCCTGCTGCGCAAGGCCGGTGTGGAAGTCATCACCATCAGCGCCGGCGAACTGGGCCGGGGCCGTGGCGGCGGTCACTGCATGACCTGCCCGATCATCCGCGACCCGATCGACTATTGATTCGCCCGACTATCACTCACAGAGCGCATTGATCTGAAAAAGGCGGCCCTAGCCGGGGCCGCCTGCCCCGCCAGCCACGAGCTGTACTGACGAGGCCTAGCTTTCCATCCCACAAGGAGAACGAACATGGCTTTCAATATGCACAACCGCAACCTGCTCAGCCTGATGCACCACAGCACTCGCGAGTTGCGCTATCTGCTCGACCTGTCCCGCGACCTGAAACGCGCCAAGTACACCGGTACCGAGCAACAGCACCTGAAAGGCAACAACATTGCGCTGATCTTCGAGAAAACCTCGACCCGCACCCGTTGCGCCTTCGAAGTCGCCGCCTATGACCAGGGTGCCAACGTCACCTACATCGACCCGAACTCCTCGCAGATCGGCCACAAGGAGTCGATGAAGGACACCGCCCGCGTACTGGGCCGCATGTACGACGCCATCGAATACCGTGGCTTCAAGCAGGAAATCGTCGAGGAACTCGCCAAGTACGCCGGCGTACCGGTGTTCAACGGCCTCACCGACGAGTACCACCCGACCCAGATGCTGGCCGATGTGCTGACCATGCGTGAGCACAGCGACAAGCCGCTGCACGACATCAGCTACGCCTACCTGGGCGACGCCCGCAACAACATGGGTAACTCCCTGCTGCTGATCGGCGCCAAGCTCGGCATGGACGTGCGCATCGCCGCCCCGAAAGAACTGTGGCCGACCGACGAGCACGTTGCCGCCTGCAAGAAATTCGCGGAAGAAAGCGGTGCGAAAATCACCATCACCGAAGACCCGAAAGTGGCAGTCAAAGGCGTGGACTTCATCCACACCGACGTCTGGGTCTCCATGGGTGAGCCGGTGGAAGCCTGGGGCGAACGCATCACCGAGCTGCTGCCGTACCAGGTCAACATGGACATGATGAAAGCTGCCGGCAACCCGCGCGTGAAGTTCATGCACTGCCTGCCCGCCTTCCACAACAGCGAAACCAAGGTCGGCAAGGAAATCGCCGCCAAGTACCCGAACCTGAAGAACGGCATCGAAGTGACCGAAGACGTCTTCGAATCCCCGTACAACATTGCCTTCGAGCAAGCGGAAAACCGCATGCACACCATCAAGGCAATCCTCGTATCGACCCTCGCCGACATGTAATGCCGGGCCGCCCCGGGGCCGCGCCCAAGCGCCGGCCCCGGGCGCGTTTCCACTCTTTCGGAGGTACTGAATATGCGTATCGTCGTCGCATTGGGCGGTAATGCCCTGCTGCGTCGTGGCGAGCCCATGACTGCTGACAATCAACGCTTGAACGTTCGGATCGCCGCCGAACAGATTTCCAAGGTCGCTCCCGGCAACGAGCTGGTAATCGCCCACGGCAACGGCCCGCAGGTCGGCCTCCTGGCCCTGCAGGGCGCCGCCTACGACAAGGTTGCACCCTATCCGCTGGACGTCCTCGGCGCTGAAACCGAAGGCATGATCGGCTACATGATCGAACAGGAAATGGGCAACCTGCTGCCGTTCGAAGTACCGTTCGCCACCATCCTCACCCAGGTCGAAGTGGACGCCAAAGACCCGGCCTTCCAGAACCCGACCAAGCCCATCGGCCCGGTCTATTCCAAGGAAGAAGCCGAAGCCCTGGCCAAGGAGAAAGGCTGGAGCATCGCCCCCGACGGCGACAAGTTCCGCCGCGTGGTCGCCAGCCCCCGTCCGAAGCGCATCTTCGAGATCCGCCCGGTCAAGTGGCTGCTGGAGAAAGGCACCATCGTCATCTGTGCAGGCGGTGGCGGCATCCCGACCATGTACGACGAATCCGGCAAGAAGCTTTCCGGCGTCGAAGCCGTGATCGACAAGGACCTGTGCTCCTCACTGCTGGCCCAGGAGCTGTCGGCTGACATCCTGATCATCGCCACCGACGTGGACGCTGCCTACATCGACTGGGGCAAACCGACTCAGAAAGGCATCGCCCAGGCTCACCCGGACGAACTGGAACGCCTCGGCTTCGCCGCCGGCTCCATGGGTCCGAAGGTCATGGCAGCCATCGAGTTTGCCCGCGCCACCGGCAAGGATGCAGTGATCGGCTCGCTGGAAAACATCGTCGCCATCACCAAAGGCGAATCCGGCACCCGCGTCAGCACCAAAAAGGCTGGCATCGAGTACCGCTAAGACCTGTCCTCAGCAAAGGCAACATCGAACCGGGAGCCCTCATGGCTCCCGTTTTCGTTCAAGGACCCTGCGCGATCTGCCCGGAAACTCGTCGCCTACTTCCGACAATTCCTGGCGCAAGCGTGACTCGGCAGTCATCATCCTCGTCAGCTAAAGCATTCGAATCACTAGAAGCCACCGCCTGGCTTTGTGCCACCGGGCCGCGCCTCCATGCGCAACTGGCGCCCAGCCGCACAAGATGCACTTGCTGAAGGAGTTTCCGAGAGATGTCTCGACTACCGGTCATCGTTGGTTTTGGTGGATATAACGCGGCAGGCCGCAGTTCCTTCCACCATGGGTTCCGCCGCACCGTCCTCGAATCCATGGAGCCCGCCGCCCGCCAGGAAACCCTCGCCGGCCTCGCGGTGATGATGAAGCTGGTGAAAGTCGTCGACGGCCAGTATCAGGATGCCGACGGCAACGCCCTCGATCTGGCCGCCATCGAACAACGCTTCGCCGAGCAGATTCGCCAGTCCACCCTGATCCGCCGTATCGAGTTGCAATACCTCGACGTCGACGCCGCGCATTGCCACAAAAGCCTGACCGTCAACGCCGCCGGCGCCCCGCTGACCTTTACCACCCTGCGCAAGCAACTGCCCGAGCCGCTGCCCGCCAACTGGTCGGTGGAAGAGACCGAAGGCAGCGAAGTCCGCGTCACCCTGCACGACAGTTGCGAATTCAAGGTCGACAGCTACCGCGCGCTACCGGTGAAATCCGCCGGCCAGTTGCCCACCGGCTTCGAGCCGGGCGAGCTGTACAACTCCCGCTTCCATCCGCGCGGCCTGCAGATGTCCGTGGTCGCCGCCACCGACGCAGTGCGCTCCACCGGCATCGACTGGCAGACCATCTGCAACGCGGTGCAGCCCGACGAGATCGCCGTGTTCTCCAGCAGCATCATGAGCCAGCTGGACGAAAACGGCTTCGGCGGCCTGCTGCAATCGCGCCTGCGCGGCCATCGCGTTTCGGCCAAGCAGTTGCCGCTGGGCTTCAACAGCATGCCCACCGACTTCATCAACGCCTACGTACTCGGCAGCGTCGGCATGACTGGCAGCGTGACCGGCGCCTGCGCGACCTTCCTCTATAACCTGCAGAAAGGCATCGACGTCATCACCACCGGCCAGGCCCGTGTGGCCATCGTCGGCAACGCCGAGGCGCCGATCACCTCGGAGATCATCGAGGGCTACGCCGCCATGGGTGCGCTGGCCACCGAGGAAGGCCTGCGCCTGATCGAGGGCCGCGACGATGTCGACTTCCGCCGCGCCAGCCGCCCGTTCGGCGACAACTGTGGCTTCTCCCTGGCCGAGTCCGCGCAGTACGTGGTGCTGATGGACGACGCCCTGGCCCTGGAGCTGGGCGCCGAGATCCACGGTTCGGTGCCGGACGTGTTCATCAACGCCGACGGCTTCAAGAAGTCCATCTCCGCCCCCGGCCCGGGCAACTACCTGACCATGGCCAAGGCCGTGGCCGCCGCCGCGCAGATCGTGGGCGAGAAAAGCGTGCGCCAGCACAGCTTCGTCCACGCCCACGGCTCCAGCACCCCGGCCAACCGCGTGACCGAGTCGGAAATCCTCGACCGCGTCGCCACCGCCTTCGGCATCAGCGACTGGCCGATCACCGCGGTGAAAGCCTTCGTCGGCCACTCCCTGGCCACCGCCAGCGCCGACCAGCTGATCTCGGCGCTGGGCACCTTCCGCTACGGCGTCATCCCCGGCATCAAGACCGTCGACAAGTTCGCCGACGACGTCTTCAAGGACCACATCGCCCTGTCCAGCAGCGATGTGCGCCGCGACGACCTGGAAGTCTGCTTCATCAACTCCAAGGGTTTCGGCGGCAACAACGCCACCGGCGTGCTGCTGTCCCCGGCCGTCACCGAGAAGATGCTGCGCAAACGCCACGGCGATGCTGCCTTCAACGACTACCAGGCGCGCCGCGAAGCCACCCGCGCCGTCGCCCGCCAGTACGATGAAGCCGCGACCCAGGGCCGCTTCGACATCATCTATAACTTCGGCAACGACATGATCGACGAACAGGCCATCGAGATCAGCGATCAGGGCATCCAGGTCCCCGGCTTCAGCCAGACCATTGCCTACAAGAAGGATGAGCGCTTCAGCGACATGATCGACTGATCGCCGACGTTGAACGAAAAAGCCGGGCAGATGCCCGGCTTTTTTGTGCCTGACGATTCACTCGGTGTGGTCGAGGCCTGTAGGAGCGAGCTTGCTCGCGAACCGCACAACACCGTCGTCACCAGCAAAACCCGTTCGCGAGCAAGCTCGCTCCTACACCTGGCTCCGATCAGTACGTCCCCTGCCCCACGCCCAACTCGAGAATGCTGCCCTTCAGGTTCTCGAAGTCGTACTCGGTCAGCCCGACGTAATCCAGCACCAGCGCGCGCACGCTTTCCCACTCGTGGTCCTCGGTCTGGTTGCCCAGCACACGGTAGGAACCACAGATGTGCTCGGCCATCTTGAGGATTGCCAACAGGTTCTTCAGCTGGGTGTCGCGGGAATTGTCGTCACTGAAGATCGACAGCGCGTTGTGGTGGTTGGCGATGGCCTCGCAGACGTGTTCCGGCAGGCGCCACGAGCGTGCCGTGAAGTAGCCGACCACCGCATGATTGGTGTTCAGTACGCGGTTCTCGGTGTCGACCACGCGGCGTTCGTCACTGGCGCTGGCGTAGGCCTCTTCCAGCACCGCCATGTAGTTGGGGAAACGCTTGAGCATCAGCGGGATGCCGCAGTTGTGGAACAACCCCAGCGCGTATGCCTCGTCCACCGACTCGTAGCCAATGCGCTTGGCCAGGGTCAGGCAGCTCATGGCCACGTCCTGCGCGGTATCCCAGAAGCGATTAAGGGTGACGATGGTGTCGTCGGTCATCTCGCCCTTGATCGACTGGGCGTTGATCAGGTTGATCACCGAACGGCTGCCCAGCAGGTTCACCGCACGCTGGATCGAAGTGATGCGATTGGCCAGGCCGAAGAACGGCGAGTTCACCAGCTTCAGCAGCGCACCGGACAGCCCCGGGTCCTGGCTGATCAGCTTGGCGATCGCCTTCAGGTCCGGATTGGGCATGAACTGCTCCATCTGCAGGTCAACCATGATCTGCGGCTGCGGCGGCACGCTGATGCCCTGCAGGGCCTGACGGATCTGTTCGGCGGAGAGTTCTTGGGACATGAAGGCGCGGACTGGAAAGTTGACGGGGCGCACAGTTTACCCAGAGCAACGCATTCTGGAACTGCCGTTTTAGACTGAACTTTCATCGGCTGCTGTGTCGGAACCTTTACACCCAAGCGGAAGAAATGGGAGACACGCCATGAGCAAGACACTCAAAGGCAAGACCGTCGCCATCCTGGTCACCGATGGTTTCGAACAGGTCGAACTGACCGGCCCGCGCGAGGCGCTAGAGGAGGCCGGCGCCAAGGTGAAGATCCTCTCCGACAGCACCGACAAGGTGCGCGGCTGGAACCACGACAAGCCGGCGGACAACTTCAAGGTCGACGGCACCTTCGAGACCGCCCGCATCGATGACTATGACGCGGTGCTGCTACCCGGCGGCGTGATCAACGCCGACCAGATCCGCAACCTGCCCAAGGCCCAGGAAATCGTGCAGAAGGCCAGCGAGGCCGGCAAACCCATCGCCGTGATCTGCCACGGCGCCTGGTTGCTGGTCTCCGCCGGCCTGGTGAAGGGCAAGACGCTGACCAGCTGGAACTCGCTCAAGGACGACATCAACAACGCCGGCGGCCACTGGGTAGACCGCCAGGTGGTCAAGGACGGGCATCTGATCAGCAGCCGCAAGCCCGACGATATCCCCGCCTTCAACAAGCAGCTGATCGAAATCCTCGCCGCCTGATCCGATCAAAAGCGCGTGCGCCCGGCTCCGGCGGCGCACGCTGCTGCGCTATAATCCCGCTCTTTTGCCGGAGCCTTCCCCATGACCCTGCCCAGCCTGCGTCTGAAAGCCAACGCCGAGCGCCGCCTGCGCGCCGGCCACCTGTGGGTCTACAGCAACGAGGTGGACGTCGCCGCCACCCCGCTGAACGGCTTCGGCGCCGGCGAACAGGCCATCCTCGAAATGGCCAACGGCAAGCCGCTGGGCATCGTCGCGATGAGCCCGAACAACCTCATCTGCGCCCGACTGATTTCCCGCGATACCAAGCACGTTCTCGACAAATCGCTACTGGTTCACCGCCTGAACGTCGCCCTGAGCCTGCGCGATCGCCTGTTCGACAAGCCCTTCTACCGCCTCGTCTACGGTGACTCCGACCTGCTGCCGGGCCTGGTGGTAGACCGTTTCGGCGACGTACTGGTAGTCCAGCTCGCCTCGGCGACCATGGAGAAGCACCGCGACGACGTACTCGCCGCCCTGCTGCAGGTGCTCAAGCCCAGCGCCGTGCTGTGGAAGAACGACTCCAGCGCCCGCGATGCCGAAGGCCTTGAGCGCTACGTCGAGAACGCCTACGGCGAAGTCCCCGAATGGGTCGGCCTGGAAGAGAACGGCGTGAAGTTCGAAGCTCCGGTTCTGGCTGGCCAGAAGACCGGCTGGTTCTACGACCACCGCATGAACCGCGCCCGCCTGCAGCCCTATGTGCAGGGCAAGCGCGTACTCGATCTGTTCAGCTACATCGGCGGCTGGGGCATCCAGGCCGCCGCCTTCGGCGCCAGCGAAGTGATGTGCGTCGACGCCTCCGGCTTCGCCCTGGATGGTGTGGAACGCAACGCCACCCTCAACGGCCTGGCCGAGAAAGTCGCCTGCGTGGAAGGTGACGTATTCGACGCCCTGCGCGAGCTGAAGGCCGCCGACGAGCGCTTCGACGTGATCGTTGCCGACCCGCCCGCCTTCATCAAGCGCAAGAAGGACCTGAAGAACGGCGAGGCCGCCTACCGCCGCCTCAACGAACAGGCCATGCGCCTGCTGTCCAAGGACGGCGTGCTGGTCAGCGCCTCCTGCTCGATGCACCTGCCCGAGGACGACCTGCAGAACATCCTGCTGGGTAGCGCCCGCCACCTGGACCGCAACATCCAGTTGCTCGAGCGCGGCGGCCAGGGCCCGGACCATCCGGTTCACCTGGCGATCCCGGAAACCCGCTACATCAAGAGCCTGACCGTGCGCCTGCTGCCTAACGGCTAAGACGGTACAGCACGAAAACGGGGCGCCTCCTCTCGGGATGCGCCCCGTTTTTCGTTTCAACGGCGGATGGCGGATAACGCGTGGGGCGTTATGCGCCCTACGAGATAAGGTCCCTCACCTCCTTCACTTCACCGGCATCAGCGAATCCGCCTCACTGATCACCGCCTTGCCGGTGCTGCGCTGGAACAGGCACAACTCGCGACCCTGCTTGCCCTTCATGTGCGCCTGCGGACTCTTCTTTTCAGGGTATAGGCCTCCAATCATCAGCGCCGTGTAGCCCACGCTGTCGTCGAACAGCACCGGCGCGCCCAGCACCTTCTTGTTCTGTAGATGGCTCAGCGCCAGGCAGGCTTCGCGCTGCTGCTTGTCCTGCGCTTGCCAGGCCGCATCGGACGAGGCCTGCACGCTGCCAACGAAGAGCGCGGCCAGTAGGGCGACGGGGAGGATTCTCATGGGGTTGCTCCTTCAACGAACGGGATCGAAAAGCGTCAATGGCCATTCTGACCACGCCAGCGCGGCGAAAGTCTATGGCCCGCGCCGACCACCAGCCTTTCCCTGGCGGCAAGGCCCGGCGTAGAATCCGGCTCATTCCTGCCATTTATCCCCCGGCGGGCCTGTGAGCCCCGGCCGAGCAGGCGGTGACCCCGCCAAGCCCCGCGCCGACCTCGCCCATGCAAGGCCATCTGCTGTTTGCATCCGGTGCGTACCGCGCTCACGATACGACTTAGAGTCTGCTCAAGGTCTCGCCGGCCAGCGCCATCCGCTGCACGCCGCCGCACAGAAGACCCGGATCGACTCCCACCGTGCACCTGAGCCGCAGGAACCTGTCATGCCCGATTACCGTTCGAAAACCTCCACCCACGGCCGCAACATGGCCGGCGCCCGCGCCCTGTGGCGCGCCACAGGGATGAAGGACGAAGACTTCAAGAAGCCGATCATCGCCATCGCCAACTCCTTCACCCAGTTCGTGCCCGGCCACGTGCACCTGAAGGACCTGGGCCAGCTGGTCGCCCGCGAGATCGAAAAACACGGCGGCGTGGCCAAGGAATTCAACACCATCGCCGTGGACGACGGCATCGCCATGGGCCATGACGGCATGCTCTATTCCCTGCCGTCGCGCGAGATCATCGCCGACTCTGTGGAATACATGGTCAACGCCCACTGCGCCGACGCCATCGTCTGCATCTCCAACTGCGACAAGATCACCCCCGGCATGCTGATGGCCGCCCTGCGCCTGAACATCCCGGTGGTGTTCGTCTCCGGCGGCCCGATGGAAGCCGGCAAGACCAAGCTGGCCAATCACGGCCTGGACCTGGTGGATGCCATGGTCGTCGCCGCCGACGACTCCTGCTCCGACGAGAAGGTCGCCGAGTACGAGCGCAGCGCCTGCCCGACCTGCGGCTCCTGCTCCGGCATGTTCACCGCCAACTCGATGAACTGCCTGACCGAAGCCCTGGGCCTGTCCCTGCCGGGCAACGGTTCGACCCTGGCCACCCACGCCGACCGCGAGCAGCTGTTCCTGCGCGCCGGCCGCCTGGCCGTCGAGTTGTGCCAGCGCTACTACGGCGAAGGCGACGAGTCCGTGCTGCCGCGCAATGTCGCCAGCTTCAAGGCGTTCGAAAACGCCATGACCCTGGACATCGCCATGGGCGGTTCGACCAATACCATCCTGCACCTGCTGGCCGCCGCCCAGGAGGCGGAGATCGCCTTCGACCTGCGCGACATCGATCGCCTGTCGCGCAAGGTGCCGCAGCTGTGCAAAGTCGCGCCGAACATCCAGAAGTACCACATGGAAGACGTGCACCGCGCCGGCGGTATTTTCTCCATCCTCGGTGAACTGGCCCGTGGCGGCCTGCTGCACACCGACGTGCCGACCGTGCACAGCCCAAGCATGGCCGACGCCATCGCCGAGTGGGACATCACTCAGACCCAGGACGAGAAGGTCCACACCTTCTTCAAGGCCGGCCCCGCTGGCATCCCGACCCAGGTGGCGTTCAGCCAGAGCACCCGCTGGGACACCCTGGATGACGACCGCGCCGAAGGCTGCATCCGCAGCGTCGAGCACGCCTATTCCCAGGAAGGTGGCCTGGCCGTGCTGTACGGCAACATCGCCCTCGACGGCTGCGTGGTGAAGACCGCCGGCGTGGACGAATCCATCCACGTGTTCGAAGGCCGCGCAAAAATCTTCGAAAGCCAGGACGGCGCCGTGAAGGGCATCCTCGCCGACGAAGTGAAGCCGGGCGACATCGCGATCATCCGCTACGAAGGCCCGAAAGGCGGCCCGGGCATGCAGGAAATGCTGTACCCGACCAGCTACCTGAAGTCCAAGGGCCTGGGCAAGGACTGCGCCCTGCTCACCGACGGTCGCTTCTCCGGCGGCACCTCCGGCCTGTCCATCGGCCACGCCTCGCCGGAAGCTGCCGCAGGCGGCGCCATCGGCCTGGTGCAGGACGGCGACAAGGTGCTGATCGACATCCCCAACCGCAGCATCAACCTGCTGGTGAGCGATGAAGAACTGGCCACCCGCCGCGCCGAGCAGGACAAGAAAGGCTGGAAGCCAGCCCAGCCGCGCGCGCGCAAGGTGAGCACTGCGCTGAAGGCCTACGCCCTGCTCGCCACCAGCGCCGACAAGGGCGCAGTGCGCGACAAGGCCCTGCTGGACGGTTGAGTCTGGTAGTGACATGAAAAAGCCCGGCGAATGCCGGGCTTTTTTATTGATGTGGCGCGGTGGCTTATGACTTGGTTGCCGAGACCTTAGGACAGTCGCCCGAGCCGGGTTTGAGGCCGCGATCCGCATTGCAGATGGTACCTTTCTCCTCCCAAGCGACCGAACTCTCTCCCTGGGTCTTGGTAGGAGTGAGCTCTATCTTGAGTGCATTTCCATCCGCGTCCGTGGCTGCAGTCGAGGCTTTTATCACACCCTTTTCCACCGCATAGTCGCCGGCAATGTTGGACGTCGCGGTAAAGCTCTTCGGAATCCCGTAATCACCCGCCTTGCAGTCGTCTGCCTTGCCCGTTTCGGAGATACAAAGGCTCACCGCAGTTTTGACGGCGGACAGCTCTGCCTTGGCTGCAGCAGCCCTTGAGCGCGATGAATAATCCGAATACAGCGGCAAGGAAACCGAAGCCAGAATCCCGATGATCGCGACCACGATCATCAACTCGATCAGGGTGAAACCTTGTTGTTTAACCATCTGCGTGTCCCTCTGATTGCGCCGGATACCCGAATGGCTCCGGATGCATTCCAGTGAAGCCACGCCAACGGGTTAAAACATTCAGAGACGTCCGCACAGCCGGTTGAAAATTCGGCGCTTTTTCGCGGAGAGAACACTTCCGAGGTGCCACTGCACAGGCGCGCCGTAGGAATGAAGACTTCCCCATTCATCCCTCCTTGCCTCATGGCACTGTGCGATCCCGCTCCGGGCCAGTAAAATCGCGCTCTTTTTTCCCGGACCGCCGCCCATGAGCTCCCTCGAGAACCCGTCCGCCGCCAACAACCAGCCCGACCTGGTCTACGGCCTGGAAGACCGCCCCGCCCTGCCCATCGCCCTGCTCGCGGCGCTGCAGCACCTGCTGGCGATCATCGTGCCGATCGTCACCCCCGGCCTGCTGATCTGCCAGGCGCTGGGCGTGTCGCCGCGCGACACCAACCTGATCGTGTCGATGTCGCTGGTGATCTCCGGCATCGCCACCTTCGTCCAGTGCAAGCGCTTCGGACCGTTCGGCGCGGGGCTGTTGATCGTCCAGGGCACCAGCTTCAACTTCGTCGGCCCGCTGATCGCCGGCGGGGCGCTGATGGTGAAGAACGGTACGCCGGTGGAAGCGGTGATGGCGGCGATCTTCGGCGTGGTCATGGCCGGCTCCTTCGTCGAAATGGGCGTATCGCGCATCCTGCCCTTCGTGAAGCGCCTGATCACCCCGCTGGTCACCGGCATCGTGGTGCTGATGATCGGCCTCACCCTGATCAAGGTCGGCCTGATCAGCATGGGCGGCGGCTTCTCCGCCATGGCCAACGGCACCTTCGCCAATGGCGAAAACCTGATGCTGTCGGGCCTGGTGCTGGCGATCATCGTCATCCTCAACCGCATCCCGGTGGTGTGGATGCGCAGCGGTGCCATCGTCATCGCCCTGGCCGTGGGCTATGCGCTGGCCGGCTACCTGGGCCGCCTGGACTTCACCGGCATGCACGAAGCGCCGGCCTTCCAGGTCCCGGTGCCGCTGCACTTCGGCCTGGGCTTCTCCTGGAGCCTGTTCATCCCGATGCTGGTGATCTACCTGGTCACCTCGCTGGAAGCCATCGGCGACGTCACCGCCACCAGCAAGATCTCCAAGCAACCGGTCGAAGGCCCGCTGTGGATGCAGCGCATCAAGGGCGGGGTGCTGGTGAACGGCGCCAACTCGCTGCTGGCCGGCCTGTTCAACACCTTCCCCAGCTCGGTGTTCGCGCAGAACAACGGCGTGATCCAGCTGACTGGCGTCGCCAGCCGCCACGTCGGCCTGTGGATCGCCGCGATGCTCATCGTGCTTGGCCTGTTCCCCAGCGTCGCCGGGGTGATCCAGGCCGTGCCGGAACCGGTGCTCGGCGGCGCGGTAATGGTGATGTTCGGCGCGGTTGCCGCCTCGGGCATCAACATCCTCGCCGGCACCCATCTGGACCGCCGCGCGCTGCTGATCATCGCCGTCAGCCTGGCGCTGGGCCTGGGCATTTCGCAGGTGCCGGAGTTCCTCGCGCACATGCCCCACGCGATCCGCAACGTGCTGGAATCCGGCGTCGCCACCGGCGGCATCTGCGCGCTGCTGCTGAACTGGTTCCTGCCCGAGTCCGACGCCGCCAAGGCCTCGCACAACGGCTGATCCGCCACGACGCCACCTTCGGGTGGCGTCGTCGTTTATGCTCCCTGGCATGAACACTTCCCTGCGCATCGGCGTCATCGCCGACACCCACGGCCTGCTGCGCCCCGAAGCGCTGGCGGCGCTGCGGGGCTGCCAGCGCATCCTGCACCTGGGCGATATCGGCCCCGCCTCGCTACTCGATCAACTCCGCGAGCTCGCCCCGCTGGACGTGGTGCGCGGCAATAACGACACCGACGACTGGGCTGGTGCGTTGCCCGAGACGCTGCTGCTGGAGCTGGGTGGGCTGCGGCTCTACCTGATCCACGATCTCAAGCAATTAGTCATCGATCCGGCGGCTGAAGGCATCGATGTGGTGCTCGCGGGGCATTCGCACAAGCCATTGAATGAAGTGCGAGACGGAGTGCTGTACCTGAATCCGGGCAGCGCGGGGCCGAGGCGGTTCAAGTTGCCGATTGCGTTGGCGATTCTGGAGATTGTCGACGGGCAGCCAAAGGTGGAGATGGTTTCGCTCGTCTGAGAGCGTTCGCGAGCAAGCTCGCTCCTACAGGTAAATTCGGCGCTCATGCCTTGCCCTCACCCCAGCCCTCTCCCAGAGGGAGAGGGGGCAGATCGTACCGGCTGATACTGTTGGTTCTCCCTGCACCGTTCGGTCCCCTCTCCCTCTGGGAGAGGGTTAGGGTGAGGGGGCGCCAGCCATGTCGATTTCGCAAATTGACGATGGGCTTATGGTTCGAGCAACTGGGCCGCCAACTGCGCCACCGCCTCCTGTCGCTCGGTCTTCTCCGAACGCCGCTTGCTATTGAGACCCGACCACTCCGGATGCGCCCGCGCCTTGCGCAGGGCATCGGGTAGCTTGCCCTCGCGCCATTGCTTGTCCTCCGGCGATTGCAGGTGGATTGCCTCCACCGCCGCATGCCCGCGAGTCTGCAAGGCCGCCAGCAGTTGCCGCTGCCGCAGCGCCAGCAGACGCAGCACGCTGTCGTCCACCGACAACTCGCGGCTGCCCTTGAGCTTGCCCAGCAGGCGCTGGCCGTAATGGCCGACGGTCTGCCAGGCACCGCCGGCGAGGGCGCCCAGCGCAGTCGCCGCACCCAGCGTCAGGCCGCCCACCAGCAGATCGATCCCCGCTCCCGCCGCCGCACCGGCCGCGACTCCACCGCCGAGGCGAATGCCCAGTTGGCGCAGGGTTTCCGGGTTGAACAGGTCATCGCCCCAGCGGCCGTCCATCAACGGCAGGTCAGCCGCGCGGGCGTCGTCCTTGCGGAAGGCGTAGAGGCTGAGCAGCGCCTTCACGCAGCTGTCTTCGCGCTTGCGTACCTGGTTGCGCAACGTTTCAGTGGCGGCGCGCATGGCGGCATCGCCTGCCGGCACCAATTGGCGGCAGGCGGCGACATCCACCAGCAATTCGGCGATCAACCGCGCACCGGCCTCGCGGCGGGCGACAGCTTGTGCTTCGTGATCGGCCACCAGTCGATCCAGTTGCGGGCGCGCACGCTCCATCAACAGAGCAAGGCTTTCGTAGAGGCGGCGCTCACCGTCCAGCGGCGGCGCCACGCTGTCGAAGCGCACCAGCGCGTGCAGGCCGAGACGGGACAGCGCCTCGCGCCACTGCTCTTCGCGGTGCTGCGGGCTGGCGACGAAATTGAGCACCGGGAGCAACGGCCGGGCGCAGGCGGCCAGTACCGCCAGTTCGTCGCGGTACTTGGCCAGTACCGGCTCGCGGGCGTCGATCACGTAGAGGCCGGCGTCGGAGGCGAGCAACTGGCGCAGCACCTTGGCTTCCTGCTCGAAACGGCCGCGGGCTTCGCTACCGTCGAGGAAACGACGGAGTTTCTCCGGGCCATCCAGGCGCTCGCCGGGGCGCTCAAGGCCGTCGAGGAAATCGCGCAGGGCGATGGCGTCTTCCAGGCCCGGCGTGTCGTACAGCTCCAGCAGCGGCTCACCATCGACCGACAGACGTGCGCCTTCCACATGCCGCGTGGTACTGGGGCGATGGGAGACTTCGCCGAAGCCCACATCACGGGTCAGGGTCCGCAGCAGCGAGGTCTTGCCGACGTTGGTGTGGCCGACCACGGCCAGTTTCAGCGCATCAGTCATGCCCAGTCTCCAGCCAACCCAGCGGGGATGCCGAGGTGTGAGGCAAATTCAGCCGCTCGATGCCGGCGTGCCAATCGCCCAGGCGCTCGGCGTCCAGCGCTTCGCCCGGCGGCGCCTGCAGCAGCCAGACGCGAGTGGCGGCGGCGCAACGCGACAGTTCGGCGATCAACGCCAGGGTGCCGCGATCCGGCGAGCGGCGCGGGTCGCAGGCGATCACCAGGCGCGCTGACGGGTAGCGCGTCAGCTGCTCCAGCAGGCGGCGGCGCTGGGTACCGTCGTCGAGGTCGCCGGCATTGGCAATCCCTGCCGGCAGCTTCGGCGGCCAGTTGGGTCGGTCCAGCAGCTCGATGGAGACCAGCAGCGCGCCATCGGCAGTGGACACCGGCAACTGCGCTTGTGGCTCGACCAGCTCATCCGGTGCGGCATCGCTGACACCCAGCCGTTCGCTGGCGGGCATCAGGCGTTCGCGCAGCAGGGCGTAGCCGGGCAGCGAGACATCCAGCGCCAGCTGCGCGCGCCCGCGCTTCCAGCGCCACAGGCAGAGCAGCCAGAGCGCGCCGCGCAGCAGCACGCCATACACCAGCAGGATGCCCACCAGCCAACCGGCCCAGGCATGGCGAGCGTTTTCGCTGGCCACCAGGGCATCGCCACTCGCACGCACCAGTTCGGAGTCGGGCTGCGGGAAGCCGAGCAGCGACGGCAGCGCGCCGAGGCCGTGGGTCAGCGCAATGAAGGTATCGCCACCGAGGATCGTGGTCTCCCAGACGAAGCCGTAGCGCCGCGTCGCCAGCAGCGCCAGCATCACGCCCAGCGCACTGCTCAGCGCGACGAACCACAGGCCGTGGACCAGCAGGCCGAGCGCCCAGCGCGTGAGCTTCTGGCGATCCAACAGCACCAGCAACGCCGGCGCGAGCTGCGCCGCATGGGCATCGCGGGCGAGCTTGCCGCTCAGCCACAGCCACAGGCGCCCAAGCGCGCCGGCCGCCTCACCGCCGGCGAAGAAGGCCAGCGTCCAGCCAATGAGGGTAATCAGGTGCAGGCCGAGCAGGCTGGCCAGGGCCCAGAACACGTTGACCGGGCGCTGTCCGTCGCCCAGCGCGGCGAAGGCCAGGCCGCCGCCGGTGAACAGCGCCAGCGCCAGCAGCAGGTAGATCGACAGGCGCGCACCCTGGCTCCAGGTGCGCAAGGCGGCGCGCTGGCCATCGCGCTCGGCCAGCAGCAGCGCGCGGTGCTGAAGGCGCTGTGCGAGGTCGCCACCGCCAACGATGGCGCGGCGATTGGCCTCGCTGTCTTCCAGGGGACCAACCTGTTCCTCGCGCAGGCGCACGGCCTCGCACAGCCACAGGGATTGGAGGGCGGACTCGCTCACGGGTTCTCCGACAATCGGTATTCGCCAGCAAGGATAACCGCTGCTCGCCGTGGCGTCCCGGCGCCGCCGGTAACACCCTGCATCGTCAACCAAACCAAGGAGGGGCTCTCGCCAGGCGCGGGCGGGCTCAGACTCAGCCGATAGCACTGCCCCTATAAAAACAACAATGAGGCCTCGCCATGCTGCGCTCGCTGCTCAGTGCCTTGCCCCTGCTGCTCGCCGCCACCACCGCGGCGGCCGTGGAAACACCGCCGGTACGCCCTTCCGACTGGGGCCCGGACACCCCGCTGATGCAGGCCGTGCCGCCGCGCCAGCTGGACGCCAGTGTTAGCGCCCGGCAGTCCGCCAGCAATACCTCGCAACTGTGGATTAGCCAGACCGACTTCCGCCTGCACGACGACATCGGCTTCTTCATCCGCAAGATGCTGATCCAGATGAGCCCGGTGGCCGGCGCGGGCACGCCGCTGATGCTCGACGACCCGAAGTCCATGGTCGCGCGCATCCAGGCCGGGGACATCTTTGTCGCCGACGCCACCCTCGCCAGCCTGCTCAACGAAGAGCTGCGCAATGCCAATGCGCCAGTGCGTAACCTGAAACTCAGCACCCGCGCCGATGGCCAGGAAGTCCACGGCGAACTGCTGCGCAAGGGGCGTTGGCGGCCACTGCGGATGGTTACCGGGATCGAGCAGGCCGGCCCGCTGAAAGTGGCGCTGGTGCCGCAGCGGATCTACGTCGACAACGTGGACGTCACGCCCTCGCTGAGCGCCGCGTCCATCGAGATGTCCGAGGTGCTGCAACTGCACACCGCGCACATGCAGCTGATCGGCAACCGCATCCTGGTCGACCTCGACGGCCTGTTCCCGCCGCCGCGCCTGGACTTCACCGTGCGCAGCCTGAAGCTCGCCGATGGCGGCATGGACCTGCTGCTGGGCAGCGAGCTGGCCGAGCTGAAATGGCCGCAGCTCAAGGCGCCGAAAAGCTACATGTTCATCGAGGGCGGCGACATCAAGATGGCGCGGACCATCCTGGTGAAGGCCTACGCGCTGTTCACCAGCCTGAGCCCCGATGCCCCGCTGCTGTTCAACCTCTACGACTACCGGCGCCAGCTGCAGTACGGCGAAATCCGCCTGCGCGAGGACGGCATGGTGCATATCGCCGTCTCGCCGGTGAAGGCGCCCGCCCCGGAGGAGAAAGCCCTATGAGAACCCTCCTCGCTTCCTTGCTCCTGCTGGCGTTTGCCGGCAACGCCGCCGCCGAGAGCGCCATCGACAAGCAGCAGCGCGAACTGGGCGTGCTGCGCCAGGGCTGGTTCCAGCAGACGCCGCCGGCAGCGGACTTCAAGGCCAGCCGGCCGGGCGGCCTGCGCGACTCCGGCCAGGACGGCGTGGGCATCCTGCTGAACAACGTGGACCTCTATTTCCAGGGCGGCATCGGCTTCCACAGCCCGCAGCTCAAGGGCTGGCTGGTGCCGCTCAAGGCCGGCGAGCCCATCGACTTCGACCGCCCCCAGGACATGCGCATCAACGTCTCCGAGGGCGAGGTGATCCTCAGCCCCGAGCAGCTCGCCAACCTGTTCAACCAGCACATCCTCGATTACCCGGAGACCATGCTGCGCGGCTTCCAGCTGAGCGTCGAAGGCGACCGCCTGCTGGTCTCCGGCGAGGTCCAGCCGCTGGGCGTCGGGCCCTGGCTGCCGTTGCGGCTTTCCGGCACGGTGAAGCTCGACGGCGACAACCTCGACTACCGACCCGACAGCGTGAAGGTGCTCGGCGTGCCCAGCTACGGCGCCATGAGCCTGGTCGGCCTGCGCCTGGATTCGCTGGTGACCCTGGAGCGGCCCGGCGCGGTGCTGCAGGACAACGTGATGCACCTGAACTACCACCAGGTCTTCCCGCTGGTGGGCATCGATGGCCGCGTCGAATCCAGCTGGCTGGACGCCAAGGGACTGCACCTGAAGTTCGCGCCCAAGCCCGGCGCCGCTTCGCTGGCCTTCGAACCGCCGCGCCAGGCAGGGCCGTCCTATATCTGGCTGCAATCGGGGGACCTGAAGATCTTCGAGATCCTCATCACCTACTCGCAAGTGCTGCTCAAGGCCGAGCGGCCCGAGCAGACGCTGTCGTTCAACCTCAAGGACTATCGCAAGGTGCTCTCCACCGGCATCACCCAGGTCAACGAGGACGGCACCTTCTTCATGCGCGTTCCGCCAGCCGCCGGCCCCGCCGAGGGTGAGCGGCTGGTATCCTCTGGCACTGGGAGTTCCCACTGATGTTCAGCACTGGAGTCACGATGTCCGAAGCCCTGCCCCTGGCGATGATCGCCGCCCTTGCCGACAACCGTGTGATCGGCGTCGACAACCGCCTGCCCTGGCACCTGCCGCAGGACCTCAAGCACTTCAAGGCGATGACCCTGGGCAAGCCGGTGATCATGGGCCGCAAGACCTGGGATTCGCTGGGCCGCCCGCTGCCGGGCCGGCTGAACATCGTGGTCACCCGCCAGTCCGGACTGAAGCTGGAAGGCGCGGAAGTCTTCACCAGCCTCGACGCCGCCCTTGAGCGCGCCGCCGAATGGGCGAAGCAGGAAGAGGCCGAGGAACTGATGCTGATCGGCGGCGCGCAGCTGTATGGCGAGGCGCTGGAACGTGCCGAGCGGCTGTATCTGACCCGCGTGGGGTTGAGCCCAGCGGGTGATGCGCACTTCCCCGAAGTGGATGAAGCGCACTGGCACCTGGCTTCGAGCATCGAGCATGACGCCGAGGGCGAGACTCCGGCTTATGCGTTCGAGGTGTGGGAGCGGGCTTGATTGCTCAGCGTATTCAGAGCCCCTTCACCCCAGCCCTCTCCCAGAGGGAGAGGGAGCAGAATGTGCCGAGATGAATTCTGCGTTCCCTGGCCCCTCCGGCTCACTCAAAGCTTTCAAAGCGCACTGAACAGTCCCCTCTCCCTCTGAGCGGGGCGCGCAGCCAGGGTTAGGGTGAGGGAACGCCCAACTCCGAACCCACAAAGAAAAACGCCGCCCCGGGTCGCCCGGCGCGGCGTTTTTATTTACCTCAAGCCATCAGAACGCAAAGTGCTCCGCGTCCAGCCCCATCAGACAATCCGCCCCGCCCAGCAGCGCCTCGCGGTGCATGCTGGCGCGCGGCAGGATGCGCTTGATGTAGAACTCCGCGCTGGCGAGCTTGGCGCGGTAGAAGTCCGCGTCGCCCTCGCCGGCCGCCAGCTTCGCCTGGGCCACGCCGGCGGCCTGTACCCACAGGCCCGCCAGTAGCACGTAGGAGCAGTACTGCAGGAAGTCCACCGAGGTGGCGCCGATTTCCTGCGGGTCGCGCTGGCAGGCGGCGATCACTTCGCTGGTCAGGCTGCGCCATTCCAGCAGGCGTTGACGCACGGCTTCTGCCAGGCCGGCCAGTTCGGTACGGGCTCCCGCAGTCTCGCAGGCAGCCGCCAGCTCGCCGATCAACGCATTCAACTCCGTACCGCCGTCGCCCAGCAGCTTGCGACGGATCAGGTCGAGCGCCTGGATGCCGTTGGTGCCTTCGTAGATCTGGGTGATGCGGCTATCGCGCATCAGCTGCTCCATGCCCCACTCGCGGATGTAGCCGTGGCCGCCGTAGACCTGCACGCCGAGGCTGGATACCTCCTGGCCGACGTCGGTGAAGAACGACTTCACGATGGGGATCAGCAGCGCCGCGCGCTTGCTCGCGGCCTTGCGAGCGTCGGCCTCGGGATGGCCATGCTCCAGGTCCAGCTCCCGTGCGCAGAGCGCCGACACCATCCGGCAGCCCTCGGTCAGGGTCTTCTGGGTCAGCAGCATGCGCCGCACGTCCGGGTGGACGATGATCGGATCGGCGGCCTTGGACGGCTCCGCGGCGCCTGTCAGCGCGCGCGACTGCAGGCGTTCGCGAGCGTAGGCCAGCGCGCCTTGGCAGGAGCGCTCGGCGATGCCCAGGCCCTGCAGGCCGACCTGGAAGCGCGCGTCGTTCATCATGGTGAACATGCACGCCAACCCCTGGTTGGTCTGGCCGATCAGCCAGCCGGTGGCGCCGTCGAAGTTCATCACGCAGGTGGACGCACCCTTGATGCCCATCTTGTGTTCGATGGCGCCGCAGCTCAGGGAGTTGCGCGCACCTGGCGTGCCGTCGGCATTGGCGATGAACTTGGGTACGAGGAACAGGCTGATGCCCTTCACCCCGGCCGGCGCATCCGGCAGGCGCGCCAGCACCAGATGGACGATGTTCTCCGACAGGTCCTGTTCGCCGCCGCTGATGAAGATCTTGCTGCCGCTGACGCTGTAGGAGCCGTCAGCCTGCGGCTCGGCGCGGGTGCGCAGCAGCGCGAGGTCGGTGCCGGCCTGCGGCTCGGTGAGGCACATGGTGCCGGTCCACACGCCACTGACCATCTTCGCCAGGTAGTCGCGCTGAAGCTCCGGCGCGCCGTGCTTGTACAGCGCCAGCACCGCGCCCTCGGTCAGCCCGGAATAGACGCGGAAGGACAGCGAGGCAGCCATCAGCATCTCGTGGAAGCTGGCCGAAACCATCTGCGGGAAGCCCTGGCCACCGAACTCGGTCGGCCCGGTCATGCTCGCCCAGCCGTTGTCGCAGTACTGCTTGTACGCGTCGCGGAAGCCGTCCGGCGTGGTGACTTCGCCATTGAGCAAGGTCGCGCCCTGCTCGTCGCTGTTGCGGTTCAGCGGTGCGACCACTTCGCCGGTGTAGCGCGCGCCCTCTTCCAGCACGCCGTCGATCAGCTCGCGGTCGAGGCCGTTGCCCAGCAGCTCGCAGTGGGCGCTGACGTCGAACAGTTCGTGTAGGACGAAGCGCATGTCGCGCAAGGGTGCCTGGTAACTCATGTTCAATGCTCCTGTTTGACGTCGGCGAAGCGGCCATTGGCGGCGGCCAGGCGCTCGATCAGCGCGGCCGGCTGCCAGTGCGCGCCGTGCTCGCCGGCCAGGTCACGCAGGCGCGCCAGCACGCTCTGCAGGCCCTGGGCATCGGCCCAGGCCATTGGGCCGGACTTTTCCTTGGGGAAGCCATAACCATTGAGGTAAACAGTGTCGATGTCGGCGCTGGTGGAGGCGATGCCTTCGTCGAGGATCTTCGCGCCTTCGTTGACCAGGGCCAGCAGGCAGCGCTCGAGGATTTCCTCGGCACCGATATCGCGGCGGGCGTAGCCCAGGCGCTCGGATTCGCGCACCACCAGGGCGTCGACTTCCGGGTCATGCTCGGCCTGGCGGCTGCCCGGCTCGTAGTGATAGAAGCCGTTGCCGCTCTTCTGGCCGAAGCGGCCCATCTCGCACAGGCGGTTATCCACTTGCACGGTCGGCGCGTCCTGGCCCTTGCCGGCCAACTCGCGGGCGCGCCATTCGAGGTCGATGCCGACCACATCGAACATGCGGAACGGCCCCATGGCGAAACCGAAGCTTTGGATCGCCGCGTCCACCTGGTGCGGCAGCGAGCCTTCAAGGATCAACCGGCGCGATTCCTGGACGTACTTCTCCAGCATGCGGTTGCCGATGAAGCCGTGGCAGTTGCCGGCCACCACGCTGACCTTGCCCATGCGCTCGCCCAGTTCCAGCGCCGCTTCCAGCACGGCGGGCGCAGTCTTCGCACCGCGCACGATCTCCAGCAGCTTCATGATGTGCGCCGGGCTGAAGAAGTGCAGGCCGAGCACCTGGGACGGCCGCGAGGTCACCGCGGCGATGGCGTCGACGTCCAGGTAGGAGGTGTTGGAGGCCAGGATCGCCGAGGGTTTCAGCGCCGCGTCCAGCTCGCGGAAGATCGACTGCTTGAGTTCGAGGTTCTCGTATACCGCCTCGATCACCAGGTCCACTTCGCGGATCGCCGCGTAGTTCGCCACCTGCGAGATACGCGCGCGGCGGCGCGCCGCCTCGGCCTCGTCGATGCGGCCCTGGCGGACGTTGTGGGCGTAGGTGTCGGCCACGGCGCCGAGGGCCTGGGTCAGCATCTGCGGGTTGTTGTCCAGCCACAGGACCTGCACGCCGGCGTTCGCCAGGCACATGGCAATGCCCCGGCCCATGGTGCCGGCGCCGATGACGGCGGCGCTGGCGATGCGGATGTTCTGGCTCATGTTGTTCCTCTTGTCAGCCTGAAACGCTCGTTTGAAGACCACTCACCTTAGGGAAGGCGGTACTATTTTTGAAATTTTGAGTTGTGATAAGTGGCATTCAGCCGATGAATATGAATACGTTCGACCTCAACCTGCTGCGGGTGCTGGACGCGCTGCTGCGCGAGCGCAACGTCTCGCGCGCGGCTGAGCGCCTGTCACTGAGCCAGCCCGCGGTGAGCAACGCGCTGAACCGCCTGCGCGAGCTGCTCGATGATCCGCTGCTGGTGCGTGTCGGCCGGGCGATGCAGCCGACGCCCCGGGCGCTGGAGCTGGAAGCGCCGATCCGCGATGCGCTGCAGCGCATCGGCCAGAGCCTGGCCGGCGGCGACACCTTCGACCCCGCGCGCAGCCGCCAGCGCTTCACGATGGCGCTGACCGACTATGTGGAAGCGCTGTGCATGCCGCACCTGCTCGAAAGTCTGGGCAGCGCGGCGCCGGGCATGGGCCTGAGCATCCAGCACCTGACACCGACGCTACCGGCGGAGGCGCTGGACAAGGGCAACCTAGACCTCGTGCTGGGGCGCTTCGAAGAGTTGCCGGCGCGCTTCCAGCGTCGGCCGTGGGCGAGCGAAACGCTGCGCCTGCTGGCCCGGCGCGGGCATCCGCAGGTGAATGGAGGGATCGATCTGCAGACCTTCCTCGGTCAGCGGCACCTGTGGGTTTCCGGCGGGCAGACCAAGGGCATGGTCGACCAGTGGCTGGCCAGCCAGGGACTCAAGCGGGAGATCGCCTACACCACGCCCAACTACCTGCAGGCGGCGCACCTGGTGGCCAGCACCGATCTGCTGACGGTGCTGCCAACACGGCTCGCCACCTATTTCGCGGAACTGCTGCCGTTGCAGGTGCTGGAGCTGCCGTTCGATGTAGGGCAGTTCCACCTGGAGCTGGTGTACCTCGCCCAGCGCGAGCGGGATGCGGCGTTGCAGTGGTTGGTCGAGCGGATCATCGAGGCGGCGCCGGATTGAGGGCGGGGCACGCAAATGTGAACCTTGCGCCCGGGGGCTACCCTCACCCCCGCCCTCTCCCAGAGGGAGAGGGAGCTGTCCGCACCGGCTGATGGCACGGTTACAGCCGGCACGCTCCAGTCCCCTCTCCCTCTGGGAGAGGGTTAGGGCGAGGGAAGGGCGGGCGGTGTGCAGAAGAAAGCAGAAACGCGCCCGGAGGCGCGTTTTGTGGGGATCAGAAGCGATCGCGAACGATCGTCTCTTCCAGCGGCAGACGACCGATGCGCGGCTTGGCTTCCACCGCCTGTTTACCGACGGCGATCATCAGGCCGATGGCATGGCTGGCCGGCAGGTTGATCAGCTTGCCCACGGCGTCGAAGTCGAAACCGACCATCGGTACGCTGTCCAGGCCACGGCCACGGGCTGCGAGCATCAGGGTCTGGGCCACCAGGCCGCAGCTGCGCATGGCTTCGTCGCGCTGGGTCTGCGGCTTGCCTCTGTAGTAGCCGTCGATGGCGCCGACCATGTAGTTCTTCACTTCGACCGGGGCGCCGTCCCACACGCGCTCGGCGTTCTGCTCCCAGCTATCGACCTGCGCACAGACGATCACCAGCATCGAAGCCTCGGTCATCTGCACCTGGTCCCAGCCCGCCGCGCGGATCTGCGCGCGCAGTTGCGGGTCACTGACTTCCACCAGGCGCACGTGCTGCAGGTTGAAGGAAGTGGGCGCGAGCAGCGCCTGTTGCAGCAGGTCGTCCTTCTCTTCACGGCTCATCACGTAGGAAGTATCGAAACCGCGGATGGAACGGCGGCTGCGGATGGCGTCTTCGATCAGCATGGAAAATCCTCTGGCTGGCATGGGCGGGAATGGCGCGCATGGTAAGCCGAGAGGCGGCCGCGTTGCAGAGCGGCATATCGATAATGTCTATCCGATGCCTCGATAGAACGAGGCCCGCCAGGACCGGCGGGCTCCGACGCGAGGGTCAGCTCTCCAGCGCTTCCACCGGCGCAGCCGTGGTTTGGCGCTGCTTGGGTGAGGTGAAGGTCAGGTAGCCGTCCTCGACCTTGCCGAAACGCAGCAGGGCCAGGTCCAGCGCGTAGTTCTGGTAGAGCTTCCACGGCGTGCGGTCGCCCTGCTTGGGCATGCGGTCGGCGGCACGCTGGATGTAGCCGGAATTGAGGTTGAGGAAGGGTTCTTCCTTCACCGATCCGTCGGTCTGGCGCGGCGTGCACTGGCGCATGCCGATGGCGTCCAGGTGGTTGATCAGACGGCAGAAGTACTCGCTGGACAGGTCGGCCTTGAGCGTCCAGCTGGCATTGGTGTAGCCGACGATGGCGGCGAGGTTGGGCAGGTCGCGCAGCATGATGCCGCGGTAGCCCATGCTCTGGGTGACCTCGAAGGGCTTGCCGTCGATGGCCAGTTCGGCACCGCCGAACATCACCAGGTCCAGCCCGGTGGCGGTGACGATGACGTCCGCCTCCAGCACCTGCCCGGACTTCAGCACGATGCCCTTTTCGCTGAAGCGCTCGATATGGTCGGTGACCACGGAGGCGCGGCCCTGGCGCAGCACCTTGAACAGGTCGCCGTCCGGCACGCAGCACACGCGCTCATCCCACGGCTTGTAGCGCGGGCTGAAGTGGCGCATGTCGAAGTCCTTGCCCAGCTGCAGGTTGGCCAGCTTGAGCATCAACTTGCGCACCGCGCCGGGGAACATTTTGGAGGCCATGAAGAAGATCATCTGCATGGTCACGTTGCGCGCCCGCGCCTGGCGATACACCCATTTCTCCGGCAGGAAGTTGCGCAGGAAGTTGGAGATCGGGTCCTTCGCCGGCAGGGTGATCACATACGACGGCGAGCGCTGCAGCATGGTGACGTGGGCAGCCTTGTCGGTCAGCGAAGGGATCAGCGTGACGGCGGTGGCACCGCTGCCGATCACCACGATGCGCTTGCCGCTGTAGTCGAAATTCTCCGGCCACAGCTGCGGGTGGATGACCTGCCCGCCAAAGCTTTCGCGGCCCGGGAAGTCCGGGGTGTAGCCGGCGTCGTAGCGGTAGTAGCCGGTGCACATGAAGAGGAATTGCGCACTCATGCGCACGGGCTCCTCTTCGTCGCCGCGCTGCACGCTGAGGTTCCAGCGCGCGGTGTTGCTGTCCCAGTCGGCCTTGAGCACGCGGTGGCGGTAGCGCACCTTGTCCTCGACGCGGTACTCGCGGGCGGTTTCGCGGATGTAGTTGAGGATCGACGGGCCGTCTGCGATGGCCTTGGGATCGGTCCAGGGCTTGAAGTTGTAGCCCAGGGTGTACATGTCCGAGTCGGAGCGGATGCCCGGGTAGCGGAACAGGTCCCAGGTGCCACCCATGGCCTCGCGGCCTTCGAGGATGGCGTAGGACTTGCCAGGGCATTGCTTCTGCAGGTGACAGGCGGCGCCAATGCCGGACAGGCCGGCGCCGATGATCAGTACATCCAGGTGCTCGACGGACATGCTTGGGGCTCCTCGGCCGTTAGGCAGGCAGTGCCTGGTGAGTCTAGGAGGAATTTCCTCCCCTCACCCTACAAGCAGCCCGGGCGGCATCACGCCGACCTTTAGTCGTGCGTGGCGCCGCCGAATTCAGGCGTTCAGAGCTGCGCCTGTACCCAGTCGCGCACCTGGGCGTAGGGGTAGTCTTCCAGCGTGGCGTAGCCCGGCAATCCACGCGCGCGCATGCGGGTGAAGGCCGGCACGCTGATGCCACAGAGGAAGCGCGTGATGCAGTCGGCGCTGGGCGCAGTACCTCGGGCACTGCGGTACTTCTCCAGGAAGGCGTCGCATCGGTTGTGCAGCGACTGGCCATCCAGAGCCGGCAGTGCAGGCGGCTCCGGCAGGCGGGCGACATGGCCGGCGCACACCGAACAGTGACCACACTGGCGCGGCGCCTGCTGGTCGCCGAAGTACTGGGCGAGGCGCCAGCTCAGGCAGTCCGAGCTGCCCAGCAGATCGAGCATGGCGCCGATGCGGGCGATCTCGCTTTCCTCGTGGCGCTTGAAGTAACCGTGCAGCTCCTCGCTCAACTTATCCACAACGAAGGAGGCGTCACGCACCGAGTACACCTCGGTCATCTGCTTGCTCTCCAGCTCCACCCAGCCGCGCTCCTGGAAGTAATCCAGCGCCTTCACCACCCGTGAGCGCTCGGCGCCATGGCGGCTGTAGAGCGTGTCGAAATCCAGGGTCGCCCAGGTTCGCGCGCGGGCCGAAGTGGTGAGGATGGCTTCGACGAACTGCCGCCGCTCACCCTCAAAGTGGCTCAGCAGTGCAGAGGAATCGATCAGCAGCTTGTAGCGATATTCGGCGAAATAGGCGAAGCGTGGCGCGATGATGCCGCGCAGCTCCAGCTGCACCAACAGCGTCTTGAGCGGCAGCTGGCGGATGTTCGACTGGTCCGACAGCGGCACCAGCATGGTTTCCCATTGGCCATTCGGCGCCTGGCGGATTTCCTCCAGTACGTTGCGGATACCCTCGCGCTCGGGTGTGTCACCGTAGACGAAGTTCTCCAGCACGTTGAGGCTGTCGCGGTTGGCCAGCACCAGGCATTCCGAGCGCTGGCCGTCGCGCCCGGCGCGGCCGATTTCCTGGCTGTAGTTCTCCAGCGACTTGGGCAAGTCGTAGTGCACCACCTGGCGGATGTCGCTCTTGTCGATGCCCATGCCAAAGGCGATGGTGGCGACGATGCAGTTCAGCCGGCCCTCCATGAAGCGGCGCTGGATGCCCTCGCGCTCCGGGTGTTCCATCCCGGCGTGGTAGGCAAAGGCGGGAATACCGCGCTCGGCCAGATGCGCGGCGATCTCCTCGGCGGTCTTTTGCTGGGTGACGTAGACGATGGCCGGCCTGCCCGGACGCTCGCGCAGCCACTCCACCAGCCGGGCACGGCGAGCAGCGCTGGAGATCGGCTCCACCTGCAATTCCAGGTTTGCACGGTAGAAGCCGGTGGTGACCACGTCGCTCTCGGCGATGGCGAACTTGCTGCGCATGTCGGCGATCACCGCCGGTGTCGCCGTGGCAGTGAGCAGCAGCACCTGGGGAATGCGGAACTGCTTCTGGTAGTCCGGCAGCTTCAGGTAATCGGGGCGGAAGTTGTGGCCCCACTCCGAGATGCAGTGCGCCTCGTCCACCACCAGCAGGGAAATCGGCACCTCGCTGATGAAGTGGCGGAAGCGCTCGTTCTTCAGGCGCTCGACCGAAATCATCAGCACCTTCAGCTCGCCGCTACGCGCGCGGGCCATGGTCTGTGCGGTCTGCTCGCGGCTCTGCGCCGAATCGATGCTCGCGGCGGCGATGCCGTGGCGGGCGAGGAAGGCGAGCTGGTCCTGCATCAGCGCCAGCAGCGGCGAGACCACCAGTGTCAGCTGCGGCAGCAGCAGCGCCGGCAGCTGGTAGCACAGCGACTTGCCCGAGCCGGTGGGGAAGATCGCGGCAGCCGAACGCCCGGCAAGCACAGCGCTGACCGCCGCCTCCTGGCCGGGGCGGAACTGGCGAAAGCCGAAGACGCGTTCGAGGGTGTCGTGCATTAGGGAGTACTCCATTACCTATCATGCGAAACCCATGCTAGGGACATGGATTGTAGGAGCGAGCTTGCTCGCGAACAGCCCAACTCCGGTTCGCGAGGCCGAATCCGTTCCCTACGGCTGACGGCATTCCCCACATCCCTGTGGGTCACAAGCTCGCTCCTACGAAGAGCACCTCGGAGCAGGACCGTTCCCAGGCACCAATGAAAAAGCCGCCCGAAGGCGGCTCTTTCCAGAACAGGCTCACTTACAGCTGCGGGCCGGCGTTCTTGATGGCGTCGCTCACGTCGAACTTCTTGAAGTTCTCGATGAACTTGCTGGCCAGGCCCTTGGCGGCTTCGTCGTAGGCAGCCTTGTCTTCCCAGGTGTTGCGCGGGTTGAGCAGGTTGGTCTCGACGCCCGGAACGACCTTCGGTACGTCCAGGTTGATGATGTCCAGGTGCTCGGTCTCGGCACCGATCAGAGCGCCGCTCTGGATGGCAGCGATCACGCCACGGGTGGTCGGGATGTTGAAGCGCTTGCCGACGCCGTAGCCACCGCCGGTCCAGCCGGTGTTGACCAGGTAGACCTTGGAACCGAAGGCCTGGATGCGCTTGATCAGCAGTTCGGCGTAAACACCGGCCGGGCGCGGGAAGAAGGGTGCGCCGAAGCAGGTGGAGAAGGTCGACTTGATGCCGCCGCCCGAACCCATTTCGGTGGAACCGACCAGCGCGGTGTAGCCGGACAGGAAGTGGTAGGCCGCCTGCTCGTTGTTCAGGATCGACACCGGCGGCAGAACGCCGGTCAGGTCGCAGGTCAGGAAGATCACGGCATTGGGCTCGCCGCCGAGGTTCTTCTCGGAACGCTTCTCGACGTTTTCCAGCGGGTAGGCCGCGCGGGAGTTCTGGGTCAGGCTGTCATCGGCGTAGTTCGGGGTGCGGTTTTCGTCGAGGACGACGTTTTCCAGCACCGCGCCGAACTTGATGGCTTTCCAGATGACCGGCTCGTTCTTCTCGGACAGGTCAATGCACTTGGCGTAGCAGCCGCCTTCGATGTTGAAGACAACGCCTTCGCCCCAACCGTGCTCGTCGTCGCCGATCAGGTAGCGGCTTTCGTCGGCGGACAGGGTGGTCTTGCCGGTGCCGGACAGGCCGAAGAACAGGGTCACGTCGCCGGCTTCACCGATGTTGGCGGCGCAGTGCATCGGCAGCACGTCTTTTTCCGGCAGCAGGTAGTTCTGCACGCCGAACATGGCCTTCTTCATTTCACCGGCGTAGCGCATGCCGGCGATCAGCACTTTCTTCTGCGCGAAGTTGAGGATCACGCAGCCATCGGAGTTGGTGCCGTCACGCTCGGGCACGCACTCGAAGTTGGCGACGTTGAGCACCTGCCACTCTTCGCGGCCGGCCGGGTTGTACTGCTCGGGCTCGATGAACAGCGCGCGGCCGAACAGGTTCTGCCAGGCAGTGGCGGTGGTCATCTTGACGGCCAGGTAGTGATCCGCGGCGGAACCTACATGAACGTGGGAGACGAAGTGTTCCTGGGCGTTATTGAACGCCTGGACACGGTCCCACAGGGCATCGAACTTGTCGGCCGGGAACGGACGGTTGATGGCGCCCCATGCGATGGAATCCTTGCTGCCCGGCTCTTCGACGATGAAACGGTCGGCAGGCGAGCGGCCGGTGCGGTGGCCGGTTTTCACGACCAGCGAGCCGTTGTCGGCGAGTTCGCCTTCGCCGCGGCGAATGGCTTCTTCAACCAGTTGGGCAACGCTGATATCGGTGTAAACGGCTTTGTTGGCTTGCGTCATGTGGGTCCCCGTCGGCCGAAGCCGAGTCCTCCAAACATTGCGTAGTGACTTCTGATTCCCACTACCGCGGAAAAAAGTCGCGGGATTATGCCAGAAAAGAACTGTTCTCGTGCAGCCTCTGATCCGGCGATAGCGCCATTGGTTCGTCTATCGGACAAATCGAAGCGGTCAATGGCGAGTTTCTGACGGCGTCTGGCTTCCGCCGCCCGAGAACAGCTGGGCAACGTCGGAGCCATCGAAACGGTAGCGCTGGTTGCAGAACTGGCAGTCGATGACGATTTCGCCATCCTCTTCGGCCAGCAGACGCTCGGCGTCTTCCTGCCCAAGACTGACCAGCGCATTGGCCGAGCGTTCCCGAGAGCAGCTGCAGCGGAACACCAGCGGCTGCGCCTCGAACAGGCGCACGTCGTCTTCGTGGTACAGGCGATGCAGCACGGTGGGGTTGTCCAGGCCCAGCAGCTCCTCGGCGGTGAGGGTGTCGGCCAGGGTGGTGACGTGCTGCCAGCTGGCTTCGCGCGACTCGGTGTCGAGCTGGCGGTCCGCCGGCAACTGCTGCAGCAGCAAGCCACGGGCGCGGCGGCTGTCGGCGTTGAGCCAGAAGCGGGTCGGCAACTGCTCGGAGGTGGCGAAATAGGTCGACAGGCAGTCGGCCAGGGTCGCGCCCTCCAGCGGCACGATGCCCTGGTAGCGCTTGCCGTTCTTCGGATCGACGGTGAGCGTCAGCACGCCATGGGGCATCAGCTCGGCGAGGCCGGCGGTATCGCCGATGGCCTCGGCGTCGTAGCGGGCAAGGCCACGCACTTCGCGAGCACTGGAACACTCCACCATCAGCAGCGGAACAGCGCCACTGGAGCGCGCCTGCAGCACCAGCAGGCCGTCGAACTTGAGGGTGCCGCAAAGTAGCGCGGCCGCGGCTAGCATTTCTCCCAGCAACTGGGCGACCGGCTGCGGATAGGGGTGCTTGGCCAGCACTTCGGCATAACTGCGGTCGAGCTCCACCAGCTCACCGCGAACATCGGTGTTGTCAAACAGGAAACGCTGACTTTGATCGATCTGAGACATGCTGGGCACAACGCTGCGATAGGCACAAATAAATGACAAGTTGATGGCAAAGGCCTATAAAGCGCGCTTTGTCGTATCCGGCAACCCGGAACCGTTGTCAGAAGGGGGAATCGATTTTATGGACAAAACCACGCCGTTCCAAGCCACCTGGTCCTGGAAGCCCTTCATCGCCTGTCACCTGATGGCCCTCGCCCTGCTCCTGCTGTGGCTCTGGGAGCCCTCCCGGTCGGCGATGGATCTGTTCGACTTCAGCCTGTTCAGCCTGCTCAACCAGCCGCTGGCGACCAACGAAGCCTGGCGCCTGACCTGGGCCGTGGCCAGCACCCGGCCGTTCGACCTGCTGGTCGGGATAATCCTGCTGCTGCTGATGATCCGTGGCGACTGGATCTTCAAGGCGACCCAGGTCCGCGCGGCGACCTTCGGCTTTCTATGTGCAGCGCTGGTGCTGGTGGTGGTGCGCATCCTCTACGCCAAGATCGCCCACAAGCTGGGCTGGCAGCATGCGAGCATTTCCAGCATTGCGCCGGATGCCGTGCGCCTGGAGCACTTCTTCCCGCAGTGGGAGGACACGCCCTTCGAGGTGAAGGACGAGTCGGCCCGCAGTTTCCCTGGCGACCACGCCTCGGTGCTGCTGATCTGGGCGCTGTTCCTCACCCTGTTCGCCCGCACCGCGCTGCAATGGGTGGTGGTCTGGAGCCTCGCGCTGCTGTTCATGCTGCCGCGCCTGGTAGCCGGTGCCCATTGGGGCCAGGACGACTACATTGGCGGCGTGCAGATGGCCCTGGTGGCCCTGGCCTGGGGCTGCTTCACGCCCTTCGCCGCCGTGGGCAGCGCCGCGCTGGTGCGCTGGACCGACCCGCTGTTCCGCCTGGCTGCGAAAGTCCCGCTGCTCAACCGCCTGAGCGTCGTCACCGCCTGACGAGCGGATGCCCCCCGGCGAGGCGCCTGCGGCCCTCGCCGGCTGCTCACTCCTGATCGCGGAAGCTGAATAACTGGCGGCGCTGCTTCTTGGTCGGCCGCCCGTCGGTCTGCACGCCCAGTGCGCCAGCCTTGCGCATCGCCGAGGCATCCTCGCGGCGCTTCACGCTGTCGGCGGTCTCCTCGTAGAGCAACTGCGCCTCAGGCGCGCCACGACGCACCATCGACAGCGCCTTCACCACGACGGTGCGCTCGTCGAAGCCGGTGCGGATCACGTATTCCTCGCCAACCTTGGGCTCCTTGCCCGGCTTGCAGCGCTCGCCCCGGCAATGCACCTTGCCACCGTCGATGGCCTCCTTGGCCAGGGAGCGGGTCTTGTAGAAGCGCGCCGCCCACAGCCACTTGTCCAGGCGGACCTTGTCGTCGTCTTTCTCGCTCACGTCACAACCTCGTCATGTGGGCCTGCGAGTGTACCGCGCACCCCGCTGGCGGGGCACAACCGGCCTGACTAGAATGCCGGCAAACGCCGGGGACGCCTGCCTTGAAGACTTTCGACCAGCTGTCGGTAATTGGTCTGCGCGAATGGATCGCCCTGCCCGAACTGGGCATGGTCGGCCTGCGCGCGAAGATCGACACCGGCGCCAGCACTTCCACCCTGCATGCCAGCGACATCGTGCCGTTCCAGCGTGGCGGCCAGGACTGGGTACGCTTCATCGCCCACCTGGGCACCCAGGTGCAGCGCCGCCACCGCTGCGAAGCACCGGTGGTGACGATGAAGACCATCAAGAGCTCCAACGGCCAGGCCCAGACCCGCTACGTGATCCGTACATTGCTGGCCCTCGGTGATCGCGCCTGGTCGGTGGAGTTCACCCTGGCCTGCCGCAAGACCATGCGCTACCGCGTGCTGCTAGGCTCCAAGGCGCTGGTCCACGGCCAGCTCGTGGTCAACCCCGGCCTCACCTACGTACAAGACAAACCCCTCATCATGGTTCCCGCCGCCCTTCCAGGTGATCAATGAAAATTGCTGTGCTGTCGCGCAATCCGCGCCTGTATTCCACCCGTCGGCTGGTGGAGGCCGGGCAGCAACGCGGCCACGAGATGGTGGTGATCGACACCCTCCGCGCCTACATGAACATCGCCAGCCACAAGCCGCAGATCCACTACCGCGGCAAGCCGCTGGAGGGTTTCGACGCGGTAATCCCGCGCATCGGCGCCTCGGTCACCTTCTACGGCTGCGCGGTGCTGCGCCAGTTCGAGATGATGGGGGTATTCCCGCTCAACGAATCCGTAGCCATCGCCCGCTCCCGCGACAAGCTGCGTTCGCTGCAGTTGCTCTCGCGCAAGGGCATCGGCCTGCCGGTGACCGGCTTCGCCCATTCCCCCGATGACGTGCCGGACCTGATCGAGATGGTCGGCGGCGCACCGCTGGTGATCAAGCTGCTCGAAGGCACCCAGGGCATCGGCGTAGTGCTCTGCGAGACGGAAAAGGCCGCCGAATCCGTGCTGGAGGCCTTCATGGGGCTCAAGCACAACATCATGGTGCAGGAATACATCAAGGAAGCCGGCGGCGCCGACATCCGCTGCTTCGTGGTGGGCGACAAGGTGATCGCCTCGATGAAGCGCCAGGCGGCGGCCGGCGAGTTCCGCTCAAATCTGCACCGCGGCGGGAGCGCCAGCCTGATCAAGATCACCCCGGAAGAGCGCATGACCGCCATCCGCGCCGCCAAGGTGATGGGCCTGCACGTGGCTGGCGTCGACATCCTGCGCTCCAACCATGGGCCGCTGGTGATGGAGGTGAACTCCTCGCCGGGTCTGGAAGGCATCGAGACCACCACCGGCAAGGACATTGCCGGGGTCATCATCGAGTACCTGGAGAAGAATGGCGGGCCGCATCTGGCGCGGACCAAGGGCAAGGGGTGAGCCGGGGCTTTCGCGACGCCTGCGTTGCGCCGGCGAACGCCAGGACAAGGATGGCCTGGCAGGGGCCCAGAGAAGCACATAGTCACGACAGGGATGCCAGGAACAAGATCCCATGAAGTTCATCAGCACAACATGGGGCTTCCTCCTCACCCCAGCCCTCTCCCACAGGGAGAGGGGGCCGTCCGTGCCGGCTGACATCGCGGCTTAACCCTGCGCAGATCAGTTCCCTCTCCCTCAGGAGCGGGGCGCGTAGCCAGGGTTAGGGTGAGGGGCCGCATGGCAGCCAAATCAGCATGAAGCACCGAGCCCCCGAAGTTCCAGCCCCAAGCTTCATTGCCCCACGGAACCCTTCGCGAGCAAGCTCGTTCCTACAAGCTCTCCTGCAGTAACCGGATGACAGACATGCCCGCTTCCCGCCCCCACACCGAACTCAAATGGTCGCCCATCGAAGACCCCGTCGCGCTGGTCGCGCCGGCCTCCGCCATCGCTGAGGAAGTGCTGGAAGCGACTCTGCGCCAGTTGGAGGTGCAGGGCATCGACTACCACCTGGGCGAACACGCCGACGCACGCTACCGCTACCTGGCCGGCACGCCGGAGCAACGCCTGGAAGACTTCCACGCCGCCTTCGAACTGGATGGCGTCAGCGCCGTCTGGTGCCTGCGCGGCGGCTATGGTTGTGGACAACTCATCCCCCAGCTGGACTGGCAGCGCATCCAGGCCGCCTCGCCGCGCCCGCTGATCGGCTTCTCGGACATTTCCATCCTGCTCAGCGCCTTCCACCGCCAGGGCCTGCCGGCGATCCACGGGATGGTCGCCACCGGGCTCGGCCTGCAGCCGCTGAGCGCCCCCAATGAACAGCGCGAACGCCTGGCATCGCTGGCATCGATCAGCCACGTACTGGCGGGCGGCCCCGGCAAGCTGGCGGTTCAGCACCTCGCCGGGCCGAAACTCGCCGTAGAGGGCGAATTGATCGGCGGCAACCTCACCGCACTGGCTTGCATGGCCGGCACCGCTGGCGCGCTGTACGTGCCGGACGGCGCGATCCTGATCCTCGAGGACGTCGGCGAGCCCTACTACCGCATCGAGCGCAGCCTCTGGCAGCTACTCAACAGCCTGAACGGCGCGCGCCTGGGCGCGATCTGCCTCGGCACCTTCACCGATTGTCCGCGCAAGGGCGTGGCCCACAGCCTGGAGGAGATCTTCGCCGAGTACGCCGCGACGCTGGGTGTCCCGCTCTATCACGGCCTGCCCAGCGGCCACGGCGCACACAACCGCGCCTGGCCCTATGGGCGCCGGGCGGTGCTGGAAGGAAAGTCCCTGCGCTGGGATTAAAGTCTGTTCACGATCTCGCGAGCTAGAGCAGAACAAGGCGACGACAGCTGAGAAAGCGGGGTTGACGGCAGTCAACGAGCACTTCTCGGCTGGCCTCAACGCCGTTATGCCGACGCGCAGCAGATCGCAAGCAGGCTCTTAATGCGCGTCGCGCGGCAGCAGCAGGCCCAGCGGCAGGCAGACACGCGCCTCCACCCCGCCACCCTCGCGGTTGCGCAGCTCGATGCTGCCGCCGTGCTGTTCGGCGATACGCTTGACGATGGCCAGCCCCAGGCCGGTGCCCTTGCCGCCGCGTGCCTTATCGCCGCGGAAGAAGGGGTTGAAGATGTTGTCCAGTTCCTGCGGATCGACGCCCGCGCCCCGGTCCAGCACGCTGAGCACCACATAGGGCGCGCCGCCGCCGCCGGCGACATGGGCCGCCACTTCGACCTTGCCGCCGCCGTGGTTGAGGCCGTTTTCGATCAGGTTGCCCAGCAGGCGCTTGATCGAGACGCGGCGGAAGCGGAACAGCGGCAGCGTCTCCAGGCACAACCGCACGCGGTTGCCGGTCTGGTTGAAGGCATCGGCCACCTCGCGGATGAGGTCGGCGAGGTCGCCCTCTTCCACTGATTCGTCGCGGCCGTCACGGATGAAGGCGAGGAACTGATCGAGGATCGCGTCCATGTCCTCGATGTCGCGGACCATGTCCTCGACCATCTCGCGGTCACTTTCCGGCATCAGCTCCAGTGACAGGCGCAAACGCGTCAGCGGCGTGCGCAGATCATGGGACACACCGGCCAGCATCAGCTCACGCTCTCTTCCCGCCTGCTCGACGTCATCGGCCATCTGGTTGAAGGCACGATACACCTCGGCCATCTCGCTGGGCGTTTCCGCCCCCAATGGCAGGCGCACGCTGCGCCCCTTGCCGAACTCGCGGGAGGCGAACACCAGGCGCTTGAGCGGCTGGCTGAGCAGGCGCACGAAAATCCAGGCGGCAGCCGTGGACAGCAGGCCAATGCCCAGGAACCAACCCAGCACGCTCCAGATCTGCTGGCCACGCAGCGGGTGCGGATAGAGCGGCACGCCGATCCAGCCGTCACCCAGGGTCGGCGCACGCACCCAGAGCATCGACGGATGATGGATACGCAGGCGCGTCTCGGTATCGATGCCCAGTTCCATGCGCATCTGCCGCTGGAAGATTTCCGTGTACGGCCAGTGCACTTCCTCCGGCTGCCCCTGCTCGTGGGGCGCCCACTTCAGCCCGGCGGACTGGGCGATGGCCTCGCGCGATTTCTCGTCGGCCGCCCAGTAGGCGCGCACGGTGAGCGCCGCGCCATGGCTGTACTGGCGGTCGACCAGCATGTCTTCGTTCATCAGCAGGTAGACCAGGGTCAGCGCCTTGGAGAACAGCACGACGATGAGCACCAGCCAGAGGGTGCGGGCGAAGAAGCTTTGCGGGAACCAGAGGGGTGTTTTCAAGAACGGACTACCAGGGAACACGAATTGTAGGAGCGAGCTTGCTCGCGAACCCGCATCGGCGCGAGGCATTGTTCGCGAGCAAGAACGAGGGCGTCCCCCTCGCTCCTACAGGTTGAATCACTTGCGCGCGGAGCCATCCGGCACGAATACGTAGCCCACGCCCCAGACGGTCTGGATGTAGCGCGGCTTCGACGGATCGGGCTCGATCAGCCGGCGCAGGCGGGAAATCTGCACGTCGATGGAGCGCTCCAGGGCGTCCCATTCGCGGCCGCGGGCCAGGTTCATCAGCTTGTCACGGGTCAGCGGCTCGCGGGCATGTTGTACCAGGGCCTTGAGCACGGCGAACTCACCGGTGGTGAGCATGTGCACTTCCTCGCCCTTCTTCAGCTCGCGGGTCGCCAGGTGCAATTCGTAGTCGCCGAAGGTGACGATCTCGTCCTCACCCGCCGGCGCGCCCGGCACCAGCGGCGCCTGGCGGCGCAGCACGGCCTTGATCCGCGCCAGCAATTCGCGCGGGTTGAATGGCTTGGCCAGGTAATCGTCGGCGCCCTGTTCCAGGCCCGAGATACGGCTCGACTCATCGCCCTTGGCGGTGAGCATGATGATCGGGATCTGGTTGTTCGACTCGCGCAGGCGCTTGCACGCCGAGAGGCCATCCTCGCCCGGCATCATCAGGTCCAGCACCACCAGCTGGAACAGCTCGCGGGCCAGCAGACGGTCCATCTGCTCGGTGTTTTCGACGGCGCGGACACGGTAACCCTGCTCATCGAGGAAGCGTTCCAGCAGACGGCGCAGGCGCGCGTCGTCATCGACCACGAGGATCTTTTCGCCTTCGGGCAGGGTGGCAGCGTTGCTCATGGAAACTCCCAGAATCTGATTCGGCGGGCATTATCGCCCAGCAGCCGCGCATCACGGCTTGTCCATTGTTAGCAGATTTTTCCCCGACCAGCCGCCCACCCGGTGAAATTGTCGTGGGTATAATGCGGCGCTTTTGCGGCGGGGCGTTGTCACAGAGCCTGTCGTGAGGCCGGGAACCCCGGTCCTGACGTCCCGTAATTCGATTGTTTTGTCAGGTGGATTCATGGACAGCATCAACACCCGTATCGCCGAAGAGCTTTCCGCACTGCCCTCCGGCCGCGTTCAACCGCAGCAAGTCGCCGCTGCCGTCGCCCTGCTCGACGAAGGCTCCACCGTCCCCTTCATCGCCCGCTACCGGAAAGAAGTCACCGGCAGCCTGGATGACACCCAGCTGCGCATGCTCGAAGAGCGCCTGCGCTACCTGCGCGAACTGGACGAGCGCCGTGGCGCGATTCTCGCCAGCATCGAGGAACAGGGCAAGCTGACCCCGGAACTGGCCCGTGAGATCAACCTGGCCGACACCAAGACCCGCCTCGAAGACCTCTACCTGCCCTATAAGCAGAAGCGCCGCACCAAGGGCCAGATCGCCCTGGAAGCCGGCCTGGGCGAACTGGCCGACGCGCTGTTCGCCGACCCGAGCCTGACCCCGGAAACCGAGGCCGCGCGCTTCGTCGATGCCGAGAAGGGCTTCGCCGACACCAAGGCCGTGCTCGAGGGCGCCAAGTACATCCTTATGGAACGCTTCGCCGAGGACGCCACGCTGCTCGACCGCCTGCGCAGCTTCCTCAAGGACAACGCCACCCTGACCGCGCGCATGGTGCCGGGCAAGGAAACCGAAGGCGCCAAGTTCAGCGACTACTTCGAGCACGACGAACCGCTGAAGAACGCCCCGTCGCACCGTGCACTGGCGATCTTCCGTGGCCGCAACGAGGGCATCCTCAGCGTCGCCCTGAAGGTCGGCGAAGAGCTGCCGGGCACCTCCCACCCTTGCGAGATCATGATTGGCGAGCGCTTCGGCATCGCCAACCAGGGCCGCGCAGCAGACAAGTGGCTCTCCGAAGTGGTGCGCTGGACCTGGAAGGTCAAGCTCTACACCCACCTGGAAACCGACCTGCTGGGCGAGCTGCGCGAAGGCGCCGACCTCGAGGCGATCAACGTCTTCGCCCGCAACCTGCACGACCTGCTGCTGGCCGCCCCGGCCGGCCCGCGCGCCACCCTGGGCCTGGACCCGGGCCTGCGCACCGGCGTGAAGGTCGCCGTGGTCGATGCCACCGGCAAGCTGCTGGACACCGCCACCGTCTACCCGCACGTGCCGAAGAACCAGTGGGACCAGACCATCGCCGTGCTCGCCGCACTGTGCGCCAAGCACCAGGTGGAGCTGATCGCCATTGGCAACGGCACTGCCAGCCGCGAAACCGACAAGCTGGCCGCCGAATTGATCAAGAAATACCCAGCCCTCAAGTGCACCAAGATCATGGTCAGCGAGGCCGGCGCTTCGGTGTACTCGGCGTCCGAGCTGGCCGCCAGGGAATTCCCGGAGCTGGACGTATCGCTGCGCGGCGCCGTCTCCATCGCACGCCGCCTGCAGGACCCGCTGGCCGAGTTGGTGAAGATCGAACCGAAGTCCATTGGCGTCGGCCAGTACCAGCACGACGTCTCCCAACTGCAGCTCGCACGCAGCCTGGACGCGGTGGTGGAAGACTGCGTGAACGCCGTCGGCGTGGACGTCAACACCGCTTCCGCCGCCCTGCTGGCGCGCATCTCCGGCCTGAACAGCACCCTGGCGCAGAACATCGTCTCGCACCGCGATGCCAACGGCGCCTTCAAGACCCGCGACGAGCTGAAGAAAGTCAGCCGCCTGGGCGAGAAGACCTTCGAGCAGGCCGCAGGCTTCCTCCGCGTGATGAACGGCGACAACCCGCTGGATGCGTCCGCCGTGCACCCGGAAACCTACCCGCTGGTACAGCGCATCGCCGCCGACACCGGCCGCGACGTGCGCTCGCTGATCGGCGACTCGGGCTTCCTCAAGCGCCTGGACCCGAAGAAGTTCACCGACGAGCAGTTCGGCCTGCCCACCGTCACCGACATCCTCAAGGAACTCGACAAGCCCGGCCGCGACCCGCGCCCGGAGTTCAAGACCGCCGAGTTCCAGGAAGGCGTCGAGAGCCTGAAGGACCTCACCCCCGGCATGGTGCTCGAAGGCGTGGTGACCAACGTCACCAACTTCGGCGCCTTCGTCGACATCGGCGTCCACCAGGACGGCCTGGTGCACATCTCCGCGCTGTCGGAGAAGTTCGTCAAGGACCCGTACGAAGTGGTCAAGGCCGGTGACATCGTCAAGGTCAAGGTCATGGAAGTGGACATCCCGCGCAACCGCGTCGGCCTGTCCATGCGCATGAGCGACACCCCCGGCGAGAAGGTCGACGGCCCGCGTGGCGGCGGCCGGCCCGGCAACGGCGCGCCGCGTGGCGAGCGCAGCGCTCCGCGCCAGCAGGAGAAGGCCCCGGCGAACAATGCCATGGCCTCGCTGTTCGCCAACGCCAAGCAACTGAAGAAGAAGTAAGGAAGGTCCATGAGCGAGATGCCCGCCCGCGAGCTGATGATCAGCCGCTTCAGCGACACCCTTGGCGTACAGCCGATCCGTGTCGCCGACGGCGAAGCCGAGGTGCTGCTGCCGATGGCCGAGCACCTGCGCAATCGCGGCAACGTCATGCACGGCGGCGCACTCTTCACGCTGATGGACATGACCATGGGCCTGGCCTGCTCCAGCGTCCATGGTTTCGACCGACAGAGCGTCACCCTGGAATGCAAGATCAACTACATCCGCGCGGTCGCCGAGGGCGAAGTGCGCTGTGTGGCGAAGGTCCTGCATGCCGGGCGACGCACGCTGGTAGTGGAAGCCGACATCCACCAGGGCGACAAGCTGGTCGCCAAGGGACAAGGCACCTTCGCCCAGCTGTAATTCGCGCCGCGACAACTGACCTATGCTGTACGCCGGAGCCCCGGATTTGCGGGCGCCGGCACAGCGCCTCGATGAAGCCAGGCGACCACGCCGGTTGTGTTCTCCCCTTGTAGACCGCCCAGTCCACCCCCATAGTGGGGCGATTGCCGTGTGAAGGACTTCCAACTTGAGCGACCAACTTTCCCGCCGCCTGGCCCTGCTGGGCGATGCCGCCAACCTGTCCCTGCTCACCCAGTGCCTGCACGGTATCGAGCGCGAATGCCTGCGCGTCGACGAGCGCGGCAAGCTTGCCCTGACCCCGCATCCGCGCGCCCTGGGCTCGGCGTTGACCAACCCGCAGATCACCACCGACTACTCCGAGTCGCTGCTGGAGTTCATCACGCCGACCTCCACCAGCGTCGAAAAGACCCTGGACGAACTGGGAGAAATCCACCGATTCGCCAGCGGCAAGCTCGACGGCGAATACCTGTGGAGCCCATCCATGCCCTGCGAGCTGCCGGATGAAGAGACCATCCCGATCGCCCGCTACGGCAGCTCGCACATCGGCCGCCTGAAGTACGTCTACCGCAAGGGCCTGGCCCTGCGTTACGGCAAGACCATGCAGTGCATCGCCGGCATCCATTACAACTTCTCCCTGCCCGAGGGCATCTGGGAGCTGCTGCGCCAGGACGAAGGCAGCGAGAAGAGCGCGCGGGACTTCCAGTCGCATCGCTACATCGCGATGATCCGCAACTTCCGCCGCTACAGCTGGCTGCTGATGTACCTGTTCGGCGCCTCTCCGGCGCTGGACGCCGGCTTCCTGCGCGGCCGCCCGCACGGCCTGGAGGCCTTCGACGAGCACACGCTCTACCTGCCCTACGCCACCAGCCTGCGCATGAGCGACCTGGGCTACCAGAACAACGCCCAGGCCGGCCTGACGCCCTGCTACAACGACCTGGACAGCTACATCGACAGCCTGCGCCGCGCGGTGAGCACGCCATACGCGCCGTACGAGAAGGTCGGCACCAAGGTCGATGGCGAGTGGGTGCAGCTCAACACCAACATCCTGCAGATCGAGAACGAGTACTACTCGAGCATCCGCCCGAAACGCGTCACCTACACCGGCGAGCGCCCGATCCAGGCGCTGATGGCCCGTGGCGTGCAGTACGTCGAGGCGCGCTGTCTGGACATCAACCCCTTCCTGCCGCTGGGCATCGACGTCACCGAAGCGCGCTTCCTCGACGCCTTCCTGCTCTACTGCGCGCTGTCCGACAGCCCGCCGCTGGGCGGTTGCGAGTGCGGCGCGGCCACCAGCAACTTCCTCAAGGTGGTCAAGGAAGGTCGTCGCCCCGGCCTGAAGCTGGAGCGCGGTGGCCAGCAGCTTGAGATGAAGGACTGGGCGAACGCCCTGCTCGACGGCATCGCACCGATCATCGAACTGCTCGACCGCGCCAACGGCACGGGCCTGCACGCGCAGAGCCTGGCCGAGCAGCGCGCCAAGGTTGCCGACGCCAGCCTGACGCCGTCGGCGAAGGTCCTGGCGGAGATGCGCGAACGCGGCGAGAGCTTCGAGGCCTTCGCCCTGCGCTACAGCCGCCAGCATGCCGCCACCCTGCAGGGTGAACCGCTGTCGGCCGAGGAGCAGGCGCGCTTCGAGAGCATGGCCAGCGAATCCCTGGCCGAACAGGCGGAGCTGGAGAAGCAGCCCGAAGGCGATTTCGACACCTTCGTCGCCGCGTATCAGGCGAGCATCCTGGGCCTGCTCAGCGTCTGACGGTGCAAGAAATCGCTGACACGCGGCTCATAGAGTTCTGATCGGCAACCTGCGAGGGCGGGGGGAGAATCCTCCCTCCCTGCGGATCGCCCCGGCCCGGCCGGCGCGATCCGCGCAAGACCTCGCAGGAACGCGCGCATGTCCCCCCACTCCCCCTCCTGGACACTCCACCAGCTGGAAGTCGCCTACCGGCAAGGCTACCTGGAAGCGCTGCTCGGCCGCGCCCCGCGCTGTCCGCTGCATGACATTCTGGCGGCCAGCTGGGAAGCCGGCTGGCGCGACGGCGGTGAGCGACTGCGCCAGCGGCAGCAGAAGGAACAGGCCGGGCCCGGCGCAGAGCCAGGCCCGACGTCACGACTGAGCGTGCAGATCAGGCATTCGGTGTCCGGCAACGAGCGGATCTGATCAGAGCGTCTTCTCGAACACCTGGGAATTGCGCTGGTAGTTGTACAGCGACGCCCGCGCCGCCGGCAGGCGCTCCACGCTGCTGGGCTGGAAGCCGCGCTCACGGAACCAGTGGGCCGTGCGGGTGGTGAGCACATAAAGGGTTTTCAGTCCCAGGTTGCGCGCGCGCTGTTCGATGCGCTCCAGCAGGTCGTCGCCGCGTCCGCCGTGGCGGTACTCCGGATTCACCGCCAGGCATGCCAGCTCGCCCGCGTCGGAATCGGCAATGGGATAGAGCGCCGCGCAGGCGATGATCAGCCCTTCGCGCTCGACGATGCTGAACTGCTCGATCTCGCGCTCCAGTACCTCGCGGGAGCGACGTACCAGGATGCCCTGCTCTTCCAGCGGACGGATCAGCTCCAGCAATCCACCCACGTCCTCGATGCCCGCTTCGCGCAGTTGTTCGAACTGTTCCTGCGCCACCAGGGTGCCATTGCCAGTGCGGGTGAACAGCTCGGACAGCAACGAGCCATCCTCGGTGTAGCTGACAATATGGCTGCGCCGCACACCTGCGCGGCAGGCCTGGGCGGCGGCATCGAGCAACTCGCCCTGATAACTCGACCCGAGGCGTTCCAGGTGCGCAGGCACCTGCTGCGGGCGCAACTCGCGCACCAGCTTGCCGGCCTCATCCATCAGGCCGCGCTCGGCCCCATAGAGAATCAGTTTGTCCGCGCCCAGGTCGATGGCCGCGCGCATGGCCACGTCCTCGCAGGCGAGGTTGAAGATTTCCCCGGTGGGTGAGTAACCCAGCGGCGAGAGCAGTACGATGCTGCGCTCGTCGAGCTGGCGATTGATGCCCTTGCGGTCGATCCGGCGGACTTCGCCGGTGTGGTGGTAGTCGATGCCATCGACCACGCCGATCGGCCGTGCGGTGACGAAGTTGCCCGAGGTCACGCGCATGCGCGAGCCCTGCATGGGCGAGGCGGCCATATCCATCGACAAGCGTGCCTCGATGGTGATGCGCAGGCTGCCCACCGCGTCGATCACGCAGCCCAGGGTCGGCGCATCGGTCACCCGCAGGCCGCGATGGAAGCGCGGCGCCAGCCCGTGCTGGGCCAGACGCGCCTCGATCTGCGGACGCGAGCCGTGCACCAGCACCAGGCGTACACCCAGGCTGTGCAGCAGCACCAGGTCGTGGACGATATTGCCGAAATTGGGGTCTTCGACGCCCTCGCCGGGGAGCATCACCACGAAGGTGCAGTCCCGGTGCGAGTTGATGTAGGGCGAGGCGTGGCGCAGCCAGTTGACGTAGTCGTGCATTGCTTGAAAAGCCTGTCGTTCGAGTGGGCGGAAATCTGTCGGATGCGGCCGAAAGGCGGCCAGTGGCGGCGCGGTTATCGTCGTCGCAGGAACATCGACAGGTTTCTCCTCTTGGGTACGTTGGGCCCGCTTTCCGGGCGCTCTACAGGCAACTGCCTATGCAGGGCTCTCTATAGACAGTAATGACGGATCAATCCGCGTAGCAACGCTACGGTCGGCTCGATGCGGTCCAGTTCAAGGTGTTCATCGGGCTGGTGGGCGCAGGCGATGTCGCCGGGGCCCAGCACCAGGGTCTGGCAGCCGAGCTGCTGAAGATACGGTGCTTCGGTGCCAAAGGCTACCGCTTCCGCCGTGTGCCCGGTCAGACTTTCGGCGAGTCGCACCAGCTCACTCTGCGCCGGCTCCTCGAAGGGCGGCACGGCAGGGAAAAGCGGTGCGTAATCGATTTTCACGGCGTGGCGCTCGGCAACCGGCTGCAGCCGCTCGCGAATGCTCTGGCGCAGGGCTTCCGGGGCCATTCCCGGCAGCGGGCGCAGGTCGAATTCCAGGGCGCACTGGCCGCAGATGCGGTTGGGGTTGTCGCCGCCGTGGATGCAGCCCAGGTTGAGCGTCGGCTGCGGCACGCTGAACTGCGGGTTGTTGAACTCCTGCTGCCACTGGCTGCGCAGGCTCTGTAACTCGCCCATCACTGCCTGCATCGCCTCCAGCGCACTGCGTCCCAGGCTCGGGTCGGAGGAATGGCCGCTCTGCCCGAGAATGTCGATGCGCTCCATCATCACACCCTTGTGCAGGCGGATCGGCTTGAGGTTGGTCGGCTCGCCGATCACCGCGGCGCGCCCCAACGGCCGCCCCGCGTCGGCCAGCGCACGGGCACCGGCCATGGAGCTTTCCTCGTCACAGGTGGCGAGGATGATCAGCGGCTGCCTGAACGGCTGCTCCAGCAGCGGCAACAGCGCTTCGATGACCAGGGCGAAGAAGCCCTTCATGTCGCAGGCGCCCAGGCCGAACCAGCGCCCGTCGCGTTCATCCAGGCCCAGCGGGTCGCTTTTCCACAGGGCCTCGTCATAGGGCACGGTATCGGTGTGCCCGGCCAGCACCAGCCCGCCGGGGCCGCTGCCCAGGGTCGCGATCAGGTTGAACTTGCCCGGTGACACCGGCTGCATCTCGCAGGCGAATCCCAGGTCCACCAGCCAGTTGCCGAGCAACTCGACCACCGGGCGATTGGACTGGTCCAGCGCGGGCTGGGTACAGCTGACGGAAGGAACCGCGATCAGCTCGGCAAAGCGTTGTTTCAGGGGCGGCAACGGCATGGCGTCCTCCGAAGATGTGTTCCCACTATGGACCATGCCACGCTACGGTAAAACCTCGCGGCGCCCGGCAGGAATGCCGAAGTCCTGTAGACTGCATGACTTTGAAGTCTTTTTCGCGCCCGTCGTTCCGTCCTTCCTACAGCAGGTCGGGAATCCGGGCGCGGCCGCTCTGACCCGGACCCCCGCCATGCAGAAAGAAACCGAAATCAAACTGCGCGCCAGCCGCGAGACCCTCGAAGCCCTGCGCGAGCATCCCGCACTGAAGAAGCGCAACAAATCCGGCTGGGAGCCCCGCGAGCTGTTCAACCAGTACTACGACACCCCGGGCCGCGACCTGGCCCGCGCCCGCGTGGCGCTGCGCATGCGCAAGGACGGCGAGCAGTTCATCCAGACCCTGAAGACCCGCGGCCAGAGCATCGCCGGCCTGTCCGAGCGTAACGAATGGGACTGGTACCTGGAGAAGAACAAGCTTGATATCAAGAAGCTTGACGACCAGTGCTGGCCAGCCGCCCTGGCGGACCTGGACAAGAAGACCCTGAAGCCGATCTTCAGCACCGACTTCACCCGCCAGCGCGCCGAGATCGCCTGGGGCCGCGGCAAAGCCAAGGTGGTGATCGAGGCCGCGCTGGACCTGGGCAAGGTCGTCGCCGGCAAGCAGGAAGAGGAAATCTGCGAACTGGAGCTGGAACTGCGCCAGGGCGAGCCCGAAGCGCTGCTGGACCTGGCCATCGAACTGGCCGCCGACCTCGCGCTGATGCCCTGCGACATCAGCAAGGCCGAGCGCGGCTACCGCCTGTTCGACCCGGCCAGCTACAGCGTGCAACCCGATACCCAGAAGCTGCTGCATGAAACCCCGCTGGACGGCGCCTTCGCCGCGCTGTCCTGGTCGCTGTTGGGCAGCAGCCAGCGCCTGGCCGAGCAATATCGCTTCAATGGCCACTGGAGCCTGCTGGAAAGCTGGCTGCAGCAACTGGTCGACCTGCGCTCCCTGCTCGGCAGTCTTGGCCAGGCCGTACCGCGCGCCACCACTCGCGAACTGCGTACTGCTCTCGACGCGCTGATCGCCGACTGGCAGCCGCGCCTCGAGCAGGGCCGCCACGACGAAGCCGTGCGCCAACAGATGCCGGCAGTCTTCCGCGAGGAACTGGCGAATGTGCGCTGGGGTCAGTTCTCCCTGAGCGCCTCTCGCTGGCTGCTGGGCAAGGCCTGGACCACCGAGCGCAACGACCGCGCCAATCGCCTGGGCGGCTCCGCCGTCGGCAAGTGGCTGCAGCGCACCCTGGCCGAAGAAGCCCAGGCCATGCCACTGCAACGCGCCCAGCATTTGCCCGAGGTACTCGCCGACCAGCTGCCGCGCCTGCAGCGCATGCTGGTCTGGCTGCGCCTGGCGCGCAGCGTGCTGGAGCTGCCGGAAACCGATCGCCTCTACGGCGAACTGGCCAAGCTGCAGGAGCTGCTCGCCACTCCCGACGCCGAGGGGCGCCTGGATGCCCTCGCGGCCCAGGCCCATACTGTGCTGACCCTCAAGCCGTGGAAGGCGCTTTTGAAATAAGCTGGCCCGGCGACGTCGCGGGCCTGTCGACCCGCCATTGAAGTAGGGAGTCTGCATGTCCGTCTTTGCCCCTTCCGCCCAGGATCGTCCGCTCGACCTGGGCGACATCCTGCGCGAGCTGGTCACCCAGGGCCGGGTCGCCCAGGATGACGCCGAACAGTGCCTGGCGATCCGCCGCAGTGCGGTGAAGAACCAGCAGCACCCACTGGAGTTCCTCGCCGCGCAGCAGGTCGAGGATCGTCAGCGGCCGGGGCGCAAGCTGGACCTGGATGCGCTGGTGAGGTGGCTGGCGGACTTCTCCGGGCAGCCCTACCTGCGTATCGACCCGCTGAAGATCGATGTCGCGGCGGTCACGCCGCTGATGTCGTACGCCTTCGCCCAGCGCCACCATATCCTCGCGGTCGCAGTAGCGCCGGACGAAGTCACCATCGCCAGCGCACAGCCCTTCGTGCACGCCTGGGAGAGCAACCTCACCCACGTCCTCAAGCGCCCGATCAAACGCGTGGTGGCCAACCCCGCGGACATCCAGCGCTTCACCGTCGAGTTCTACCGCCTCGCCAAGTCCGTGACCGGCGCCAGCTCGGCGGACCAGAAGATCAGCGGGGTCGGCAACTTCGAACAGTTGCTCAACCTGGGCGCGAGCGACCAGGAGCCCGATGCCAACGACGCGCACATCGTCACCATCGTCGACTGGCTGTTCCAGTACGCCTTCCAGCAGCGCGCCAGCGATATCCATATCGAACCGCGGCGCGAGCAGGGCACAGTGCGCTTCCGCATCGACGGCGTACTGCACAACGTCTACCAGTTCCCACCGCAGGTCAGCATGGCGGTGGTCAGCCGCCTGAAGTCCCTGGGGCGCATGAACGTCGCCGAGAAGCGCAAGCCGCAGGACGGCCGGGTGAAGACCAAGACGCCGGAAGGCGCCGAGGTGGAGCTGCGCCTGTCGACGCTGCCCACGGCCTTCGGCGAGAAGATGGTGATGCGGATCTTCGACCCCGAGGTGCTGCTCAAGAGCTTCGATCAGCTCGGCTTCTCCCCCGACGACCTGCGCCGCTGGGAGAGCATGACCAGCCAGCCCAATGGCATCATCCTGGTCACCGGGCCCACCGGTTCGGGCAAGACCACCACGCTCTACACCACGCTCAAGCAGCTTGCCACGGATGAAGTGAACCTCTGCACCATCGAGGACCCGATCGAGATGATCGAGCCCTCGTTCAACCAGATGCAGGTGCAGCACAACATCGACCTGACCTTCGCCAGCGGCGTGCGCGCCCTGCTGCGGCAGGACCCGGACATCATCATGGTCGGCGAGATCCGCGACCTGGAGACCGCCGAGATGGCGATCCAGGCGGCGCTCACCGGCCACCTGGTGCTCTCCACGCTGCACACCAACGACTCGCCCACCGCCATCACCCGCCTGCTGGAACTGGGCGTGCCCTACTACCTGATCCGCGCCACCGTGCTCGGCGTCATGGCCCAGCGCCTGGTGCGCACGCTCTGCCCGCACTGCAAGGCGCCGATGGAGCTGCACGAGGAAGACTGGCAGGAAGTCACCCGCCCGTGGAACGCTCCGCTGCCCACCGGTGCGCAGCAGGCCGTCGGCTGCCTGGAATGCCGCGACACCGGCTACCGCGGACGCGCCGGCGTGTACGAGATCATGCTGCTGACGGAGTCGCTGAAGGAGCTGATCACCGCTGACACCGACCTCATCCCGCTGCGCCGCCAGGCCTTCAAGGAAGGCATGCGCAGCCTGCGGCTGTCCGGCGCGCAGAAGGTTGCGGCGGGCCTGACGACCATCGAGGAAGTCATGCGGGTGACCCCGCAGAGCGAGCAGAAATAGCCCCTCTGGACGCCACCCAGCCTCAGCCTTGAGCCCGCGCAGGGTCCATGGCCATCTCCAGCAGACGACGATAGGCGCTGACCCCGCTGCGGGTGTCAAAGCGCTGCGCAGTGAGACGGGCCATCTGGCGCAAGCCGGCATGCGCCGACGGATTGTGCAGGACCTCGAGCACTCGCTCGGCCAGGTCGTCGACGGCGAAGAAGTCCACCAGATAGCCATTCTCGCGATCGCGAACCACCTCGCGGACCGGTGCCGTGTCGGAAGCGACCAGCAGGCAGCCGCACGCCATGGCCTCGAGCATCGACCACGACAGGACGAAGGGGTAGGTCAGGTAGACGTGTGCACAGGAAACCTGCAGCGCTTTCACATAGGTGGCATAGGGAACCTTGCCAAGGAAGTGCACGCGTGAGCGGTCCAGCCTCACCTCCTCGAGCATGCGCGTGCGCCAGTTGGGCGCCCCCTGGGGAGGCATTCCGTAGCTCACCTCGTCGCCCCCCAGTATCAGGACCTGTGCCCGCGGGTGGCGGTCGAGAATCTGCGGCAACGCGCGCATGAAGATGTGGAAGCCCCGATAGGGTTCCAGATTGCGGGCCACGTAAGTCACCACGGGATCGCCAGCCCTGAGCACCTGCCCGGAGGGTAGGCGCAAGGAACCTCGCGGGTCCGGGCGCAGCATATCGAGGGGAATACCTTCGTGAGCCACCTGGATTTTCTCCCGGTATGCCAGCGGATGCAGGCCGCGCTGCCACGGGGTGGGACTGATGCCCAGGTCGCAATGCTCCAGGTTCAGCAGGTGCAGGGCATTGCGCGTCCGGCTGCGAGCACACTTGTCGAAACTCGACGGAAACTCCGGGTCGAAGTTGATATCCGCCCCTTCCATGGCGCCGTAGTACTCGCAGAAGTGCACCAGCGGAACATCCGGGTAGACGTCCTTGGCATACAAGGTTTCTCCCCAGCCCGGGTGCGCCAGGATCACGTCCGGGCGATAGCCAGTGCCGCGCAGTTGCAGCAACAGCCTGGCTACCTGCTGACCATGCAGGACGGCATCCTCGACGGTATACAGATAGTGGTGGATCTGCGGGGAAACCGCCCGGCTGGGGCTGTAGCGCAGCGTACGTACCCCCGGCACACCCCGTGCCGTATCACGGGCAATAGCCAGCAGCTGGCAGCGACTGTCCTTGAGCAGACCATGTGCCAGGTGGAGGAACTGGCCAGGAAAGTTCTGGTGGATGAGCAACAATTTCACGACAACACCTGCTCCATGAGTCCCGCACGCCGCGCATCGATGGATAGATTGCGATGGAGCCGGGCGGGACCAACCTCCGCGCTGGTAGGATGATCCGAAGGGTGTGCAGAGTCCGCTGTCCGTGCCGCCGCGCTCAATCAGAAGTCTGGAAGCAGGAGCACGGATATTTCTTAATGCTCCCTCTCACTGGCGAAATCCCGGGAAGTTGCGGGAACTATGCTTATCCAGTCGGCCGGCTCTGCAGCCTTATACTGATGCCCTGCAGCAAACCCGTCCGTCTTGCACCACAAGGAGTTCTTCACATGGAAATCGGCAGTGTTGCCCTGCTCTTCGTCATCCTCGCCATCGTCATCGTCCTCATGGGGTTCAAGGTCGTTCCCCAGGGCTTCGAATGGACCATCGAGCGCTTCGGTCGCTATACCGTCACGCTCAAGCCGGGCCTGAGCATCATCATTCCGGTGGTGGATCGCGTCGGCCAGAAGATCAACATGATGGAACGCGTGCTGGACATCCCGCCGCAGGAAGCGATCAGCGCCGACAACGCCATCGTCGAGATCGACGCGGTGTGCTTCTACCAGGTCGTGGACGCGGCACGCGCCGCTTATGAGGTCAGCGGGCTGGAAAACGCCGTGCGCAACCTGGTGATGACCAACATCCGCACCGTGCTCGGCTCCATGGAGCTGGACCATATGCTCAGCCAGCGCGACTCGATCAACGAGCGCCTGCTGCGCACCGTCGATGAAGCCACCGCGCCCTGGGGCCTGAAAGTCACCCGTATCGAGATCAAGGACATCAGCCCGCCGGCCGACCTGGTGGAAGCGATGAGCGGGCAGATGCGTGCCGAGCGCCTCAAGCGCGCACAGATTCTCGAAGCCGAAGGCAAGCGCGCCGCCGACATTCTTACCGCCGAAGGTGAGAAGCAGGCACAGATCCTCAAGGCCGAAGGCCAGCGCCAGGCTGCCTTCCTCGAAGCCGAGGCCCGCGAGCGCCAGGCCGAGGCCGAAGCCAAGGCGACCCAGGTGGTTTCCGAGGCCATCGCCACCGGCAACGTGCAGGCGATCAACTACTTCGTCGCGCAGAAGTACGTCGACGCACTGGGCAAGCTGGCCAGCTCGAACAACAGCAAGATCGTGCTGATGCCGCTGGAAGCCAGCCAGGTGATCGGCTCGGTCGCCGGCATCGGCGAGATCGTCAAGGCCACCTTCGGCGACACCAAGGGCCGTAGCTGATGGCCGCCTTTCTCCAGAACCTCGGTTTCTGGGACTGGCTGGGCCTGGGCATCGTCCTGCTGATCCTGGAAATCTTCGGCGCCGGCGGCTACCTGCTGTGGATCGGCATCGCCGCCGCGCTCACCGGCGTACTGTCCTTCCTTGTACCGGGGCTCGACTGGGTCTGGCAGTGCCTGGCTTTCGGCGTGCTGGCGATCCTCACCGCGCTGTACTGGTGGAACCACCAGCGCATCAACAAGCGCACGGCCGAACCGTCCAGCCTGAACCGTCGCGGCAGCGAACTGGTGGGCCGACAGTTCGCCCTGCATGACGCCATCGTCGGCGGGCGCGGCAAGGTCCGCGTCGGCGACAGCGTCTGGCTGGTCAGCGGACCGGACCTGCCCGTTGGCGCGCAGGTGCGCGTGACTGGGCAGGATGGTGTTCTGTTGCTGGTGGAACCCGTCTGAGCCAGTGCCTGTAGGAGCGAGCTTGCTCGCGAACCAAACCCCGCAGCGGAGTCTGTTCGCGAGCAAGCTCGCTCCTACAAAGCCCAATGAAAAAGCCCGCCAATCGGCGGGCTTTTTCATTCAGGCAATGCTCAGCTCGCGGCCGGCTGCGCCGGGGCGCGGCGATAGGCCCAGACCATCAGCGCGATGCCGCCCAGGACCATCGGTACGCACAGCACCTGGCCCATGGTCAGCCAGCCCCACGCCAGGTAGCCCAACTGGGCATCCGGCACGCGGACGAACTCGACGATGAAGCGGAAGATGCCGTAGCACAGCACGAACAGGCCAGACACCGAGGCAGTCGGGCGCGGCTTGCGGGTGAACAGCCAGAGCACGACGAACAACGCCACGCCTTCCAGCGCGAACTGGTACAGCTGCGACGGGTGGCGCGGTTCCGGGCCGCCGGTGGGGAAGACCATCGCCCAGGGCACGTCGGTCACCTTGCCCCACAGCTCGCCGTTGATGAAGTTGCCGATGCGCCCGGCGCCCAGGCCGATCGGCACCAGCGGCGCGATCAGGTCCATCAGCTGGAAGAAGCTCTTGTTGTTGCGCTTGCCGAACCACCAGGTGGCCAGCATCACGCCGATCAGCCCGCCGTGGAACGACATGCCGCCCTTCCACACCTCGAAGATCAGCGTCGGGTTGGCGATGTACTCGTCCAGGTTGTAGAACAGCACGTAGCCCAGGCGACCGCCCAGGACCACGCCGCACGCCACCCAGAACACCAGGTCGGAGAGCTTCTCCTTGGTCCAGGTCGGGTCGAACTCCTTCAGTTTGCGCGAGGCCAGCAGCCAGGCGCCGCCGATGCCGATCAGGTACATCAGGCCGTACCAGTGGATTTTCAGCGGCCCGAGCGCTACGGCAACCGGGTCGATCTGTGGATAAGGCAGCATCCGCTTCTCCTAGCAGGAACTCAGATCAGAAAACTCAAACCCACGCTGAACAGCAGCAGGGCAAACAAACGCTTCAGGACCTTGGCCGGCAGGCGATGCGCCAGCCGCGCCCCGATGCGGGCAAAGAACATACTGGTAACGGCGATGCCCAGCAGCGCCGGCAGGTAGACGAAGCCCAGGCTCAGCTCCGGCAGCTTGTCGTTGTGCCAGCCGACGGCGATGAAGGATATCGCGCCAGCGATGGCGATCGGCAGGCCGCACGCCGAAGAAGTCGCAACCGCCTGTTGCATGGAGACGCCACGCCAGGACAGAAACGGCACAGTCAGCGAACCGCCGCCGATGCCGAAGATCGCCGAAGCCCAGCCCACCACGCCGCCCGCCACGCCAAGGCCGAAGCGGCCCGGCAGGTCGCGCTCGCCCTTGGGCTGGAGCCCGAGGGCCATCTGGATCGACACCAGGATGGCGAAGGTACCGATGATCTTCTGCAGCACCGGCCCCTGGATCTTCGACGCGGTCAACGCGCCCAGCGCGCTGCCGACCAGGATACCGACGGTCATCCAGGCGAACACCCGCCAGCGCACGGCGCCACGGCGGTGGTGTTCGAGAATCGAATTGATCGACGTGAAGATGATGGTCGCCAGCGAAGTCCCGACCGCCATCTGGGTCAGCACATCGGGCGAGAAGCCGTGGGCAGTGAAGCTGAACACCAGGGCCGGAACGATGATCAACCCACCGCCGACGCCGAACAGGCCGGCGAGCACGCCAGCACAGGCGCCAAGCACCAGGTAGAGCACGAACTCCATGGGCAACCTCGGGCAACAAAGCGGGCATGGTAGCCGAAGGCTCCAGGGCGCTCCAGCCACTCCGGGACATCGGCGGATGTTGATAGACTGCCGGCACACTACGGAGTTCGACCCATGTGCCTGATCGTCTTCGCCTGGCGCCCCGAGCACGCCACGCCCCTGATCGTCGCGGCCAACCGCGATGAATTCTATGCCCGCCCGACCCTGCCGCTGGCGGCCTGGGAGGAGTATCCCGGCATATATGCCGGCCGCGACCTGGAGGCCGGCGGCACCTGGATGGGAGTGGCCGCGGGTGGGCGATTCGCCGCCCTGACCAACGTGCGCGATCCCGGCCAGCCGATCGGCCCGCGTTCCCGTGGCGAGCTGGTAGCGGATTTCCTGCAAGGCCGGCAGTCGCCGCTGGAATACCTGCAGCAGGTTGCCCGCCGCGCTTCGGACTACAGCGGCTTCAACCTGCTGGTCGGCGACAGTGCGCAACTGTGCTACTTCAATCCCCGCGTCGGCCCGCCTGTGGCGGTGGCTCCGGGGGTGCACGGACTGTCCAATGCAGCGCTGGACACGCCCTGGCCCAAGCTTCTTACCGCGCGTGAGGGTCTGGAGGCAGCGTTGGAGAAGCCTGATACCGGCTCCCTGGTCGCGCTACTGACGGACAATAGCCAGCCCAGTGAAGCCGAGTTGCCGGATACCGGCGTCGGCCTGGCCACCGAGCGCCTGCTGTCCAGCGTGTTCATCGCCAGCCCGAACTACGGCACCCGTGCCAGCACCGCGCTGATCGTCCACGCGGACGGCCGTCGCGAGCTGCTCGAACACAGCTTTGGTCCCAGTGGCGCACGCCTGGGCGAGGTTTCCCTCATCGTCTAGCAGACGACGATACAGTCGCGCTGACGCTTGGCGCGGTAGAGCGCGTCATCCAGGCGGCGCAGCATCGCCATCAGGTCCTCGCCGGGCTGCATCTGGGTCACGGCGAAGCTGGCGGTGAGCTGGGTCGGCAACGAAACATCCGCCCGGCGCAGGCTCAAGCGCAGGCGCTCGGCCAGCTCCCGTGCCGCCTCGGCATCGGTCTCGGGCAGCAGCACGATGAACTCCTCGCCACCCCAGCGGGCAAAGCAATCCTCTTCACGCAGGCGCCGCCGTACCACCTCGGCGACCGCGACGAGCACGCGATCGCCGGCCTGGTGGCCGAGGCTGTCGTTGATGCGCTTGAAGTGGTCGAGGTCGAACATCATCAGCGAACAGCCGTGGCCATGGCGCTGCAAGCGCTGCCATTCGGCGTGCAACTGTTGCTCGAAGCGCCGCCGGTTGGCGATCTGGGTCAGCGGGTCGATCTCGGAAAGGCGCAGCGCCACCGCGGCCTGCTCGGCCAGTGCCTGGTTGGCCTGGCGCAAAGCCTCGGTGCGGGTCTGTACCAGAAACTCCAGGCTCAGGTTGAGCTGGTGCAGTTCGTGGTTCTTGTCCTGCAGCGCCAGCTCCGCCAGCTTGCGTTCGTGGATGTTGCGGTGTGCGCCGATCATCCGCGTTGGCTTGCCGTCCCCGTCGAACTCGAAGAAGCGCCCGTGATCGCTGACCCACAGGTAGCTGCCGTCCAGGCAGCGGCAGCGATACTCCTCGCGGTAGACGCCGCTGCGACCCTGCACGTAGGCATCGAAGGCGAACATGACCCGGCCGAAATCCTCGGGATGGATGATCTCGTGCCAGGTAGCGACGTTTTCCGGGAGGCTGTCGGGGTCGTAGCCGAGCATGGCGTACCAGCTCGGGCTGCGGGTGACGTGGTTGCTGCGGATGTCCCAGTCCCAGATGCCGTCGCTGACGATGCTCAGGGCATAGCGCAGGGTACGGGCGCTGCTATCGGCCTCCGTGCAAGGCGTGACGTCGAGCTCTTCCATAAGCTTCGTCCTGGCCGGCGTGCCGGCCGTGTCATCGTCTGACCTTCCGGAAATGCACGGCTCCGGAAGGCGGCTTTCGCTGGCGTCAGGCCTGGATGGTCGCCGCCGGGTTGATCACGCGGCCCAGGCCGAGATTGCGCAGGGCCAGGTGCAGCGAGCTGTGGATGACCTGAGGGTTGTCGAAGGTCATCAGTTGGCCGAGCAGCTCGCGGGCCTTGGACAGGGTCATCTGGCGCAGCAGCCATTTCACCTTCGGCAGGTTGGTGGCGTTCATCGACAGCGAATCGAAGCCCATGGCCATCAGCAGTACGGCAGCCGCCGGATCGCCGGCCATTTCGCCGCAGATGCTCACCGGCTTGCCTTCGTCGTGCGCACCATTGACCACGATCCGCAGTGCTTGCAGCACGGCCGGGTGCAGGTAGTCGTAGAGATCGGCAACCCGTGGGTTGTTGCGGTCGACCGCCAGCAGGTACTGGGTCAGGTCGTTGGAACCGACCGAAACGAAGTCCACCTGACGCGCCAGCTCACGTATCTGGTACACCGCAGCTGGAATCTCAATCATCATGCCGATCGGCGGCATGGGAATATCCACGCCCTCGTCGCGCACTTCGCCCCAGGCGCGGTGGATCAGGTGCAGCGCCTCTTCCAGCTCATGGGTGCCGGAGATCATCGGCAGCAGGATGCGCAGGTTGTCCAGGCCCTCACTGGCCTTGAGCATGGCGCGGGTCTGCACCAGGAAGATTTCCGGGTGGTCGAGGGTGACGCGGATGCCGCGCCAGCCGAGGAAGGGGTTGTCTTCCTTGATCGGGAAGTAGGACAGCGCCTTGTCGCCGCCGATGTCCAGGGTGCGCATGGTCACCGGCAGCGGGTGGAAGGCGGAGAGCTGCTCGCGGTAAATGGCGAGCTGCTCCTTCTCGCTGGGGAAGCGGTCGTTGATCATGAACGGCACTTCGGTGCGGTACAGGCCGACGCCTTCTGCGCCGCGCTCCTGGGCGCGCGCCACGTCCGCCAGCAGGCCGGTGTTGACCCACAGCGGCATGCGGTGGCCGTCCAGCGTCTCGCAGGGCAGCTCGCGCAGCGCGGCCAGACCCTTGCTCAGCTCCTTCTCTTCGGCGACCACTTCGCCGTACTGCTTGACCAGCTGCGGCGACGGGTTGGTGTAGATCTCGCCGTGGTAGCCGTCGACAATCAGGTCGATGCCGTCGACCTTGGAGTACGGCAGGTCGACCGCGCCCATGACCGTGGGAATACCCATGGCGCGAGCGAGAATGGCCACATGGGAGTTGCCCGAGCCGAGTACTGAGATCAGACCCACCAGCTTGCCCTCGGGCACTTCGCCGAGCATCGCCGGCGACAGCTCCTCGCTGACGATGATGGTCTGGTCCGGATAGGTCAGTGTCTGCTTACGCTCTTCCTGCAGGTAGGCGAGGATGCGCCGGCCGATGTCCTTGACGTCGGAGGCGCGCTCGCGCAGGTAGGCGTCGTCCATCAGCTCGAAGCGCTGCACGTGCTCCATGACCACCTGGCGCAGGGCGCCCTGGGCCCATTGGCCGGTGCGGATGATGCGTTTGACTTCGAGGCCGATGGAGGCGTCGTCGAGCATCATCAGGTAGACGTCGAACAGCGCGCGCTCTTCCTTGCGCAGCTGGGTGGCGAGCTTGCTGGAGAGGTTGCGCATGTCTTCGCGGACCGACTCCAGCGCCTGCTTGAAGCGCTCGATTTCGGCCTCGACGTCGTCGATGGGTTTGTCCGGGACGACTTCCAGGTCGGCCGGCGGCAGCACCACCACAGCCTTGCCCACGGCCACGCCAGGAGCGCCGGGAACGCCGACGAACTTGGCTTCGCTGATGCCCTTGCCCATCTTGCCCAGGCCGCGGATCGAACCGGTGGCCTCGGCGTGGGCGATGACGCCGGCGAGCTGCGCACTCATGGTGACGAGGAAGGCTTCCTCGCCTTCGTCGAACTGGCGCTTTTCCTTCTGCTGCACGACCAGAACGCCCATCACCCGACGGTGGTGGATGATCGGTGCGCCGAGGAAGGAGGCGTAGCGCTCCTCGCCGGTCTCGGCGAAGTAGCGGTAGCGGGGGTGTTCGGAGGCGTTCTCGAGGTTCAGCGGCTCCTCGCGGGTACCGACCAGGCCAACCAGGCCCTCGTTGGGCGCCATGCTGACCTTGCCGATGGAGCGCTTGTTCAGGCCTTCGGTGGCCATCAGCACGAAGCGGTTGCTCTCCGGGTCCAGCAGGTAGACCGAGCACACCTGGGTGCCCATCGCCTCCTTCACGCGCTGCACGATGATGCCCAGCGCCGCCTTGAGGTCCTTGGCGGAGTTCACTTCCTGGACGATCTTACGCAGCGTGTTGAGCATGGCTCGGGGTCTAACTCCTTGAACTTCGTGCTAGTCGCGCGCCAGCAGGCGCGGTGCCAATTCCTTCAGAGCCCGGCGGTAGACCTCGCGTTTGAAGGTCACGACCTGGCCCAGCGGGTACCAGTAGCTCACCCATTTCCAGCCGTCGAATTCGGGCTTGCCGGTCACGTCCATGCGTACCCGGCTTTCCTCGCCGGTCAGGCGCAGCAGGAACCACTTCTGTTTCTGCCCGATGCACAACGGCTGGCTGTTGGTACGCACCAGTCGTTGCGGCAGGCGGTAACGCAGCCAGCCCCGGGTACAGGCGAGGATCTTGACGTCCTGCTCTTCCAGGCCGACTTCTTCGTTCAGTTCGCGGTACAGCGCTTCCTCAGGGGTTTCGCGGGCGTTGATGCCACCCTGGGGAAATTGCCAGGCTTCCTGGTTGATGCGCCGTGCCCACAGGACCTGTCCGACATCGTTGCAAAGGATGATGCCGACATTGGGGCGAAAACCATCGGGATCGATCACGGCGGTACATCCTCGAAATCGCGTGTGCCCGCATTGTTCCACAAAGCTTGTGACAGCGGCAACGCGGGCTGCGGCGTCCTGTGCTGGGTGGGCAAAAGCCGTTACTCTAGGCGACTTTTCGGTATTGGCAACTGACGGTAATCCAACGTGCGACTGGCTCTCTTCGATCTCGACAACACCCTCCTGGCCGGCGACAGCGACCATAGCTGGGGCGAATGGCTGTGCCAGCGCGGACTGGTGGACGCTGGCGAGTACCAGGCGCGCAACGACGCCTTTTATGCCGACTACGTCGCCGGCACCCTCGACGTGTTCGCCTACCAGGCGTTCACCCAGGCCATTCTCGGCCGCACCGGCCTGGCGCAGCTGGCCATCTGGCATCGCCAGTTCATGGAAGAGGTGATCGAGCCCATCGTCCTGGCCAAGGGTGAAGCGCTGCTGGCCGAACACCGCGCTGCCGGTGACAAGCTGGTGATCATTACCGCCACCAATCGTTTCATCACCGGCCCCATCGCCGAGCGCCTCGGCGTCGAGACGCTGATCGCCACCGAATGCGAAATGCAGGATGGTCTCTACACCGGCCGCACCTGCGACGTCCCCTGCTTCCAGGGCGGCAAGGTGACACGCCTGAACAGCTGGCTCGAGGAATCCGGCCTGACACTGCACGACGCGTACTTCTACAGCGACTCGCGCAACGACCTGCCGCTGCTCGAGCAGGTCGCCAACCCGGTGGCCGTCGACCCGGACGACACCCTGCGCGCCACCGCCATCGAGCGCGGCTGGCCGGTGATCAGCCTGCGCTGACTCGCAGCAGCCAGACAAGGGGCTAAGAGATGAAGCGCAGACTGGTTCTTCTACTTGCCATGCTGGCGCTGCCAGCTTGCAGTACCAGCCCCTACTTGCACCCCGAATCGGAGTCGGGCCAGCCCCGCAGCATCGACAGAACGTGCCCCGGCGCCCAGCAGGCGCTGCAGTATTTCAATGCGGACCATTCGGAAAGCCTGCTCGTCTATGTGGCATTACCTATCGGGAGCCAGTCCGAAGGCACCGAGTTGAGACTCTTCACCTGGCGCTACGGCAAACCTGGCGCGAAACCTGCCAGGATCAGTGCCGACTCTCCTGATGTCGATCTGGTGCTGCCCTCAGGAGAGCGCCGAACTGTTCGCGCTTCTTTGCTGGAAAACGGTTTCCAGAGCAACGACCCACGGATCACCAACCGATCCCGCGGCACCAAGCTGTATGACGGTAATCTGGATGAATTCATCCTGCTCCTGCCTGTCATCAGGATGAATGGCGAAGCTCTCGATATCCGCCCCATCCACTTTCACAAGACACAATCCCGCTATGCCTCCGTGTTCAATTGCTGAAAAACGACCGGGCGAGCTTGTCCTAAAACGACTTGTTGACCATCAGGTGGAAGATCGCCAGGAAGGCCAGGAACGCCGGCCAGCCGAGGGCGAACCACCAGCGCATATAGAGGAAGGCTTGCGGCGGCAGCGCCGTGCCTTCCCGATGCGCCGTTTCGGCCATGTCGCGTACGCGGATCTGCAGCCAGACCACCGGCAGCCAGCAGGCACCGGCAAACACATACAGCCCAAGGCTCCACAGCAGCCAGCCCGAACCCAGCGGCCAGCCGGCCATATGCGCCATGGCTATGCCGCTCAGCGGCTGGAAGACCGCCGTGGTGGCGATGAACAGCCAATCCGCCGTGACCAGATGGCGGAAGGTGATGCGGATCGCTTGCAGATTGCCGCTGCGCCACGCGCGCCAGCTGTAGTAGGCCGAGCCCAGCCCGGTGCCGAACAGCAGTGTGGAGGACAGGATGTGCAGGGTCTTGAGCAGCAGGTAGAGGTTCACGCAGCGGGCATCACACCGGCTTGCTGATCATCAGCACCAGGATGGCGACCACGCACAGCAGCGCCAGTGCAAAGAAGGCCAGACCGAACTTCCACTGCCGTGCCGCGCTGGCGGCGATTGGCTCGCCACTGCCCTGTGCCGCCAGTGCCAGGTCGCGGATCCGCCACAGGCGGGTGGTGAACAATAGCCAGAAGATCGTCGCAACGATCAGCAGGCTGGCACTGCCCAGCAGCCAGGTCTGCCCCAGCGGCCAGCCAATGGTCTGCACCATGCGATAACCGGTGACCGGCAGGCTGGCGACGCTGCCGGCGACCAGCACCCAGCCGATCAGGCCGATGCGCTGCAGCGCCTTGGCGATCAACCCGGCGTCGCCGCTCCGCCAGCTGCGCCAGCCGTACCAGGCCAGGCCGATGATGGCCAGGAACGGCAGCACCGCGGCGATGCCGTGGAGGATGCGGAAGGTCTGCAGGCTTTCCATTTCAAGTCCCTGTGATCGATGCGGCTTTACGACAAGCCTAGCAGCAGTCGCGCCGCCTCTGCCTGACCTCAGCCGAGGAACAGGCGATAGGCCGGGTTGTCCGTTTCGTCCCAGTAGGGGTAACCGATCTCTTCCAGCGCGGCCGACACCAGGTGGCGTTCGTCTTCCGGCACCTGCAGGCCCGCCACCACGCGACCGTCGGCGGCGCCGTGGTTGCGGTAGTGGAACAGGGTGATGTTCCAGCGGCCACCCAGGCGGTTGAGGAAGTTGAACAGCGCACCGGGACGCTCGGGGAATTCGAAACGGAACACCTGCTCGCCCGAGACCCGCGGCGAATGGCCGCCGACCATATGGCGGATGTGCAGCTTGGCCAGTTCGTTGTCGGTCAGGTCCAGCACCGGGAAGCCCTGCTCCTGCAGCTGCTGCACCAGCGCCGCGCGCGGGTCGTTCTCCGGGTGCGTCTGCACGCCGACGAAGATGTGCGCTTCGCTGTCGGTGTTGTAGCGGTAGTTGAACTCGGTGATCTGGCGCTTGCCGATAGCCTCGCAGAAGGCCTTGAAGCTGCCCGGGCGCTCCGGGATGGTCACGGCGATGATCGCTTCGCGCTTCTCGCCCAGTTCGGCGCGCTCGGCCACGTGGCGCAGGCGGTCGAAGTTGATGTTGGCGCCCGAATCGATGGCGACCAGGGTCTCGCCCTTCACGCCTTCGCGCTCGACGTACCTCTTGATCCCGGCCACCGCCAGCGCGCCGGCCGGCTCGGTGATGGAACGGGTGTCGTCGTAGATGTCCTTGATCGCCGCGCAGATCTCGTCGGTGCTGACGGTGATCACTTCATCGACGTAGTCCTTGCACAGCTCGAAGTTGTGCTTGCCGATCTGCGCCACGGCGACGCCGTCGGCGAACAGCCCGACCTGGCCGAGCACCACGCGCTCGCCGGCGGCCATGGCGGCCTGCAGGCAATTGGAGTCGTCCGGCTCGACGCCGATGACCTTGATCTCCGGGCGCAGGTATTTGACGTACGCGGCGATGCCGGCGATCAGGCCGCCGCCGCCGACAGGCACGAAGATCGCGTCGATGCGGCCCGGGTTCTGGCGGAGGATTTCCATGGCCACGGTGCCCTGGCCGGCGATCACGTCCGGATCGTCGTAGGGGTGGATGTAGACGTAGCCCTTCTCTTCCACCAGCTTGAGCGAATGCGCCAGCGCATCGGGGAAGGCATCGCCGTGCAGCACGGCCTTGCCGCCGCGGGCGCGTACGCCCTGGACCTTCAGCTCCGGCGTGGTGCGCGGCATCACGATGGTCGCCTTGATGCCCAGCTCGCGGGCGGCCAGCGCCACGCCCTGGGCGTGGTTGCCGGCGGAGGCGGTGACGACGCCGCGGGCGAGTTCTTCCGGGCTCAGCTGCGCCAGCTTGTTGTAGGCGCCGCGAATCTTGAAGGAGAACACCGGCTGCAGGTCTTCGCGCTTGAGCAGAATCTGGTTGCCCAGGCGCTCGGAGAGCTGGCGGGCGGGCTGCAGGGGCGTTTCCACGGCAACGTCGTAGACACGCGAGGTGAGGATCTTCTTGACGTAGTGTTCGAGCATCGGAAGGGCTATATCGGCGGCTTTTCGAGGAACCGCGAGTCTACTCCAGCCGGCGCGGCGCGGGCCACCGAACAATCCGCGCGGAAACGACCATAACAGTTGCCCGGCGGCGCAACACCGGCGCGTCATCGGCCGCTATAATCCGCCCACTCGAACTTTCTCCGGCGCCCTTGCGCCCTTCCAGGTAAGAAGACCCTTCGCCATGAACCAGGATCAGCTCAAGCAGGCTGTGGCCCAGGCCGCCGTCGACCACATCCTTCCGCACCTCGACAGCAAGAGCATCGTTGGCGTCGGCACCGGCTCCACTGCCAACTTCTTCATCGACCTGCTGGCCCAGCACAAGGCCGAGTTCGACGGCGCCGTGGCCAGCTCCGAAGCCACCGCCCAGCGCCTGAAGGGCCACGGCATCCCGGTCTACGACCTGAACACGGTCAGCGAGCTGGAGTTCTACGTTGACGGCGCCGACGAGACCAACGAGCGCCTGGAACTGATCAAGGGCGGCGGCGCGGCGCTGACCCGCGAGAAGATCGTCGCTGCAGTGGCCCGGAAGTTCATCTGCATCGCCGACGGCAGCAAGCTGGTGCCGATCCTCGGCGAGTTCCCGCTGCCGGTGGAAGTCATCCCCATGGCCCGCAGCCACGTCGCCCGCCAACTGGTGAAGCTGGGCGGCGACCCGGTGTACCGCGAGGGCGTGCTGACTGACAATGGCAACATCATCCTCGACGTGCACAACCTGCGCATCGACAGCCCGGTTCAACTGGAAGAGGCGATCAACAACATCGTCGGCGTGGTCACCAACGGCCTGTTCGCCGCCCGCCCGGCCGACCTGCTGCTGCTGGGAACCGCCGAAGGCGTGAAGACCCTCAAGGTTTGACACCCTCAGGCGCCATCCGCCGGATGGCGCCTTCCAGAGCCTCTGCTGCCGTCTACGCTGGGATGACCTCAAGCCCCAACGGAGACGCAGCATGGCCGCCAAATACCATCTGAAGAAGGCCAGCGATGGCCAGTTCCACTTCAATCTGCACGCCAGCAACGGCGAAATCGTCCTGACCAGCGAGCTGTACAAGGCCAAGACCTCGGCCATGGACGGCATCGAATCGGTGCGCAAGAACTCGCAGCGCGAAGGCGCCTTCGAGGTCAAGGTCGCCGCCAACGACAAGCACTACTTCGTGCTCAAGGCCACCAACGGCCAGGTCGTCGGGCAGAGCCAGATGTACGCCAGCAAGGCCACCGCCGATGCCGGCGTAGCGGCGGTCAAGCGTTACGCGGGGGATGCGCCAATCAGTGACGACACCTGATCGCGCACCGTTTCGGTGAGCGTCTTCACACAGCCGCCTTGCACGGCCGGCACAGTCGCCGGCCGTGTATCAACATTGTTACAGTGGCGCGACAACCTCGGTCACTGACGCGTCAAATTCCGCCCATCTCCGGCGAACCGGCCTGCATCCTGCTTTCCTCCGGCGCACGCATCGAAGACCGATGCGATTCCAATCGACACAGAGGAAAGTGCCGTGTTCAAACCTTTAGCCGTTGCGGTCAGCCTGGGGTGCGCCGCGTTTTCGATCGACGCCAGCGCCTATGAGTACGGGGATTACGCCGAGGACACCCTCGACACCCTGATCAACGATTACCCCGGCCGTTACCGTGGCACCGCCAGCTTCGCCGGCGCCACCGCGCTCATGCAGTCGCGCCTGGGCTTCGGCTACCAGACGCAGATCCAGGACTTCACCTGGGCCGGCAACCGCAGCTCGCAGAACGTCATCGCCAGTGCCCCAGGCAGCAGCGGCCAGTACGTGGTGCTGGGCGCCCACTACGACACCTACTACGGCCGCCCCACCCTGCAGGGCCTGGACGACAACGGCTCAGGCGCAGCCGTACTGACCGAGATCGCCCGCAACCTGGGCGGCATCGAACTGGAGAACGGCCTGGAGGTGGTCGGCTTCGGCGCCGAGGAAGAAGGCCTGCGCGGCTCGCGCGCCTACGTCGCCTCGCTCACTGACGAACAACGCAGCAACCTGCTGGGCATGATCAACCTCGACAGCCTGATCACCGGCGACAAGATGTACGCCCACGCCGGCTTCAACAGCGTCGACAACCCCGCGCTGGGCGCCTACCGCGATCAGTTGCTGCGTATCGCCCAGGAGCTGAAGATCCCGCTGTTCACCAACCCCGGCCTGAACGAGGAATATCCCGCGGGTACCGGTTGCTGCAGCGACGGGGAAAGCTTCGAGGGCCTGAACGTCCCGGTGCTGTTCATCGAAGCCACCAACTGGGAACTGGGCGACCTGGACGGCTACGAACAGACCGACAACCCCGCCATCCCCGGCGGTGCCACCTGGCACAATCCGGCGCTGGACAACGAGCAGGTACTCACTGGCGCCTTCGGCCAGGAGCGCATCGACCAGCGCCTGCGTGACTTCTCGCGCCTGCTCACGCGCCTGGTGCTGGAATTGACCAACGCCGACCTGCTCGCCTCCACCGCCTCCGGCGGCGCCATGGCGCGGCAGATGGAAGACCAGCTGCAGCGCCAGCACCTGGCCCTCACCCGTCTGCATGACCGCCGCTGGCTGAGCCTGCTGGGCAGCTCGCGCCCGGTCGGCAGCTTCGACGGCGCCGTTGGCGTGGAAGGTGAAACCACCCCCGAGAGCGGCTTCGATATGCCCGGCGACCCGCGCTCGCACCGCGCCGGGGTGAACCTGCTGGGGGATTATCGCGCCAGCGAGGCACTGACCGTTGGCGGCAGCCTGAGCTTCCAGCGCAGCCGCGACAACCTCGACCACAGTGCACGACTGGAAGCGGAAACCTGGCAGCTCGGCCTCTACGGCCTGTTCAACGACGGCGGCCCGGCCTGGCTGGGCGGCGAGCTGAGCGCCGGCTACGCGGACTTCGACAGCAAGCGCGCGGTGTACCTGAAGGCAAAGAACGGCCCGGTGCTGCTCGACCAGCGCATCGACGGCGACACCAACGCCTGGTTCTGGGGCGCGCGGGTCGACGGCGGTTACGACTTCCACATCGCCGGCATCAAGACCGGGCCACAAGGCGGCCTGGACTATGTGCACTACAAGATCGACGACTTCAACGAGGATGACGACCTGCGCACCGCGCTGGGCTACGAGAAGCAGGACTATGACTCGGTCGAAGCCAGCCTTGGCTGGGGCCTGCGCGGCGAGCTGCCGCTGGGTAACCGCATGGCCGTGCAGCCGTACGCCAGCGTGCGCTGGGTGAAGGAGTTGGCCGACGGTCGCCTGGACGACATCGCGCTGACCGCCCTGGGCGATGGCCGCACTCGCGTCGCCGACCTGGGCGGCGTGGACAAGGACTTCGGCCGCGCCCAGGCCGGCGCCCTGCTGGCGGTCACCGAGCAGTTGGGCGTGTTTGCCGAGGCCAACTCGCGCTTCGCCCACAGCGAGGGCAGCCAGGCGTCCTATTCCCTCGGCGTGCAGTGGCAGTTCTGATCGCAGGACAGCGAGGCGCCTTCAGTGCGCCTCGCGTTTCTTGAATACGTAGAAGAGATTGGGCTCGCTCACCAGGTACAGCGTGCCCTGGTCATCCATGGCGATACCTTCGGCCTGCGGCACGCTGCGACGCAGGCCGCTCATGCCGCGCAGTAGCGACAGCGAACTGATCGGCTCACCATCGGCGCTCAGCTCCAATACCAGCCGGGACTCGTCGGACAGCGCCAGCAGGTGGCCGCTGCGCTCGTCGTACTGCAGGCTGGAAAGATCGCGGACGAACAGGTTGCGGTTGTGCTGGAGGTCTTCCACCACGTGGACGGCGATGGGCTGCTCGGACTGCTCGTAAGGGAAGCCGCGCACTTCATAGATATGCACAGGCTTGCGCTCCTTGGCGACGAACAGCCGCTTGCCGACCGAGTCGTAGGCCAGCCCCTCGAAGCCACTGTTGCCGCCGCGCCCCAGGGCCAGGGCGAGTTGCTGGGCGTCTTCGATGCGCAACTCCCTGGTGTCGTCGCCGAGTTCGACGCGGATCAGGCGCTGGTGGGTTTCGTCGGTGATCACATAGACGTTGCGGCTGATGTATTCGATGGCCTCGGTGTCGCCGAAACCGTGCAGCTCGATCTTGCGCAGCACTTTGCCTTCGAGTGACAGCTCGACGAGCTCGTTCTGCTTGTTGGTGACGGTGAAGAGCGTCTGCCGGTCCGGGTCGTAGGTCAGCGCCGAGACATTTTCCTCCAGCCCCTCGATCGGCTGCGCTTCCAGTACGACGCGGTAGTCGGGCAGCCAGATGGACTTGTCCTGCCACAGCGCAGCATGGCGCCACTCGTTGAACTTGAACCAGGCGCGCTCGTAGACGCGGAAGCTCTGACCCAGCGCGAGCAGCAAGGCCAAGGCGAGCAGCGCCAGCAGCAGGAACAGACGACGGGGCTTGAGCAAACGACGCATGGAGGACTCGGGGTGGGGTTGGCGTGGCAGATTGGCAGCAGCGCCTGAAGCCAAACTTAAAGGCCACCAGAGCTTGCGGGCAGGCTAGAGTCAGGTTAGCGCAAGTCTGTCCTGTGATTCTTTTGCAAGAGGCTGCAAGAGGCGTATCAATGGCCCAGCATCTGCTCCCCGAACAACGCCAGCAGGCGACCCTGCACACCGTGGTGCTGGCGACCGAGGTGCTGCACCACGCCGGCGTGCCGCGCCCGAAGCTGCTGGAAGGCAGCGGCATCGGCGAGGCAGACCTGCTGACGCCGGAAAAGCTGATCACCCACGCCCAGGAGCTGCGCGTCTTCGCCAACGCCCTGAACTGCCACCACGACCCGGCGCTGGGCCTCTACCTGGGCCTGCGCATGCATGTCTCGGCTTACGGAATCCTGGGTTACAGCATGCTCGCCAGCCGCACCCTGCGCGATGCGCTGCAACTGGCGCTGTCCTTTCCCGAGCTGCTGGGCACCTACTTCCGCCTGGCACTCACGCCGCAGGGCGACGAGGTGCACCTGACCGCCGACGGCTACCGCTATGCCCCTGAGCTGACGGTGTTCAACACCGAGTTGTGCCTGACCTCGCTGCTGACGGTGATCCGCGACCTGCTCGGCGAATCGGTGCGCCCGCGCCGGTTGCTGCTCGCCTACCGCCCGCCGCTGCACGCGGAGACCTACACCGAGCGCCTCGGCTGCCCGGTGGATTTCGGCGCGCCAACCAGCGCCCTGTGCTTCAGTCCCGCCCTGCTGGATCGCCCGCTGCCACTGGCCGACCCGGTCAGCTGCCACAACGGCGTGCAGCAGTGCCTGCGGATGAGCGCGACGCTCAGCAGCCGCGGCGACATGATCGACCAGTTGCGCGAGCACCTGGCCAGCCACCTGCACGACACCGCCAGCCTGGACACCGTGGCGCGCCACCTGCACCGCTCCACCCGCACCCTGCGCCGCCACCTGCAGCAGCAGAACACCAGTTATCAACAGGTGCTCGATGAAGTGCGCTTCGACCGTGCGCGGCAGTTGCTCAAGGACACCGACCTGCCGATCTATCTGATTGCCGAGCAGTTGGGCTACAGCGAAACGGCCAGCTTCCGGCATGCCTTCCAGCGCTGGAGCGGGGCGAGTCCGAGCTTGTATCGAGGCTGATGCCCAGTCGCTCTTCGTAGGATGGCGTGGAGCGAAGCGATACCCATCAGCCCAGCACCTACAGCATGGGTATCGCCTAGGCTCCACCCATCCCACAACCTGGGGCGGTGCGAACTCGAACCCAGGCTTCAGCTGTCACCCACAGCACCGGCAGAGATGGATGGAACGGCGATTTCGATCCCGTTCGCGAGCAAGCTCGCTCCTACAAAATCGGCATCCCGCTGACGCCCGAAATCCAGCATTGCAGGGCGCATTTTCAACTTGGCCTGATTTATCCCTTATTGGCCTGATCTATCGTTCTGCGCATCCCGGCGCTTGGTCATTATCAATCCGCAGCTAGGTGAAACGGCCCTAGAAACCGTAAAACCTCAACAATAACAACTGCTTAACTGCATGGTACAAGCATGACCAGCGCGATCACCATCGAGCGGATATGCATGGAGTTCGGTACACCCGGACAAGGCCTCAAGGCCCTGGACGACGTGTCACTGGAAATCCGCGCCAACGAGTTCTTCACCCTCCTCGGCCCGTCGGGCTGCGGCAAGACCACCTTGCTGCGACTGATCGCCGGCTTCGAACAACCCTCCTCCGGCAGCATTCGCCTTTACGGCGACGCGATGGAAGGCCTTCCGCCCTTCCGCCGCCCGGTCAACACCGTCTTCCAGAGCTACGCCCTGTTCCCGCACATGACCGTGGCGGAGAACATCGCCTTCGGCCTGGAAATGCAGGGCAAGCAGCGCAGCGACATCGATGCCACCGTGCAGAAGATGCTCGACCTGGTGCGCCTGCCCGACGTCGGCAAGCGCCGCGCCGACCAGCTCTCCGGCGGCCAGCAACAGCGCATCGCCCTGGCCCGCGCACTGGCCAGCAGGCCCAAGGTGCTGCTGCTCGACGAATCCCTCTCGGCACTCGACTTGAAGCTGCGCAAGGAAATGCAGATCGAGCTCAAGCGCCTGCAGCACGAGACCGGCATCACCTTCATCTTCGTCACCCACGACCAGGAAGAAGCGCTGACCATGTCCGACCGCATCGCGGTAATGAGCCGCGGCAAGGTCATGCAGATCGGCACGCCCACCGAGATCTACGAGGCGCCGGTCAACCGCCTGGTCGCCGACTTCATCGGCGAGACCAATTTCCTCGAAGGCGAATCCAGCGGCGACAGCGTGCGCCTGGCCGATGGCCAGATGCTCCCGGCCGCCACCACCCTGCCCGGCAAGGTGACCCTGGCGATCCGCCCGGAACGCACCGAGCTCGCGCAGGACGGCCAGCTCGAAGGCGTGGTGGAGAACATCGTCTACGTCGGCACCGATACCGTGTACCACCTCAATGTCGCCGGTCAGGGCGGCTTCCGCGTACGTCAGCAGAACCGCGACGGCGCTCTTTCCACCCACGCGCCCGGCGCGCGGGTGCGGGTCCGCATTCCCGCCACCGCCATCCGGGTGCTGGCCGAATGAGTACACTGCGCGCACAAGCGGAACGCAAATCGCTGTTCAAGCGCCTGGCCCTGACCAGCCCGGCGATGATCATGCTGATAGTGTTCCTCGTCCTGCCGCTGGGCATCATGTTCGCCGTGTCGGTCCAGGCACCGGGGGACTACGGCGGCGTCAAATGGGGCCAGCACACCGTCGAGGCCTACATCAACTTCCTCTGGGAGCGCGACCTGGACGACAGCCTGTCGTTCAACGCCGACTACCTGGGCATCTTCCAGCGCTCGTTCTGGCTGTCGATCCTGACCACCCTGGGCTGCGTGCTGATCGGCTTCCCCACCGCGCTGTACCTGGCGCTGCAGGACGAACGCCGGCGCAACCTGCTGCTGTTCCTGGTCACCGTGCCGTTCTGGACCAACCTGTTGGTGCGGGTCTATGCCTGGATGCTGCTGCTGCGCAACGGCGGGCTGATCGACGAAGGCCTGCACGGGCTGGGCTTCTCCAACGCGTCGCTGGGCATTCTCTACACCGACAACGCGGTGATCATCGGGCTGCTCTACACCTACCTGCCGTTCATGGTCCTGCCCATCTACACCAGCCTTGAGAAGATGGACTGGCGCCTGGTGGAGGCGGCCTTCGACCTGGGCGCCAACCGCTGGAAGGCGCTGAAGCGGATCATCATCCCGCTGGCCATGCCCGGCATCGTCGCCGGCTGCATCCTGGTGTTCATCCCCTCGCTGGGCAGCTACATCATTCCCGAGCTGCTGGGAGGCGGTAAGTCGCTGATGATCGGCAACCTGATCCAGCTGCAGTTCGGCACGGCGCACAACTGGCCGTTCGGCGCGGCGCTGTCCTTCGCCCTGCTGGCCTTCGTGCTGCTGGCGATGCTGATCTACAGCATGCGGTTCAAACAGGGCGCGGCGGGAGGTCATCCATGAAGTCGGCCAACCCGCTCTGGCGGTTCACCGGAGTCCGGCCCGCTGCCTGGCTGTTCTTCGCCTTCCTCTATATCCCGATCTTCGTGCTGGTGGTGCTGAGCTTCAACAGCGGCCAGTCGGCCACGCTGTGGGAAAGCTTCAGCCTGAAGTGGTACTCGGTGGTGGCGGACGACCCGGAAATCCTCCGCGCAGCGAAGAACTCGCTGATCGTCGCAACCCTGGCCACCGTCGTTGCCACCACGCTGGCAACACTCGCGGCGCTGGGCATGCGCGGTCGCTCGTTCCGCGGGCAGACGCTGATGAGCGGCGTGCTGGGCCTGCCGCTGCTGGTGCCGGAGATCGTTACCGCCGTGGCGACGCTGATGTTCTTCGCCTTCATCGGCCTGAAGCTGTCGCTGTTCACCATCCTGCTGGCGCACATCGTGTTCTGCATTCCCTTCGCCTACCTGCCGATCCGCGCCCGTCTCGAAGGCATGGACCCACGGCTGGCGGAAGCGGCGGCGGACCTGTATGCCTCGCCGTGGAAGACCTTCTGGAAGGTGACCTTCCCGCTGCTGACGCCGGGGATCGTGTCCGGGGCGATGCTGGCGTTCATCATCTCGATGGACGACTTCGTCATCACCTACTTCGTCGCCGGTGCCGGGGCCACCACCCTGCCGGTGTACATCTTCAGCTCCATCCGAATGGGGATTTCCCCGAAGATCAACGCCATATCTTCAATAATACTGTTGATTTCCATCGCGTTCGTTGCGTTGTCGTACTACGTCGGCCAGCGTCGCCGCTGACCTCCTGCCGCCAATCAAAACAACATTGCAAGGAGCTTCACCGATGAAATTCCGCCGTACCCCCATCGCCCGCACGCTCGTCGCCGCCAGCCTGCTGCTGGCCGGCAGCGCCCATGCCGACGGCACCCTGCACTTCGCCAACTGGTCCGACTACTTCCCGCCGGAACTGTTGAAGAAGTTCGAGAAGGACACCGGTATCCACGCCACCCTGGATTCCTACGACAGCAACGAAACCCTGCTGGCCAAGCTGAAGGCCGGCGGCGGCGCCTACGACGTGGTCGTGCCGTCGGACAGTTTCATCGAGATCTTCGTCAAGGAAGGCCTGCTGCAGAAGCTCGACAAGTCGCAGCTGCCGAACCTGGCCAACCTCAAGGACAAGTTCAAGACCCTGACCTACGACCCGGGCCACGACTACTCCGTGCCCTACCTGTGGGGCACCACCGGCTACAGCTACGACAGCGCCAAGGTGCCCGGTGGCAAGCTGGATGAGAGCTGGAAGCCGTTCTTCGAGCCGCCAGCGGAGCTCAAAGGCAAGGTCGTGGCACTCAACTCCATCGAGGAACTCTATGCTCCCGCGTCCTACTACCTGGGGATCGACGAGTGCACCGAGGACCCGAAAGAGGCGGCGAAGATCCAGGACCTGCTGCTCAAGCAGAAACCCATGCTGGCCATGTACAACAGCGACGGCACCATTGAGCGCATGGCCGCCGGCGAAGTCTCCATGCACCAGCAATGGAACGGCGCGTTCCACCGCGCCCACGCCCAGCGTGCCAGCCTGGTCTATGTCTATCCGAAGGAAGGCGTGCGCCTGTTCATCGACAACCTGACCATTCCCAAGGACGCCACCAACATCAAGGAGGCCCACGCCTTCCTGAACTGGATGATGCAGCCTGAGAACATTGCCCTGGCCTCCAACTTCGCCAAGTACAACAACGCGATCGAGGGCTCGGACAAGTTCATGGACAAGGAACTGTTCGATGACCCGGCGATCAACACCCCGGCAGACAAGCTGGATCGCCTGAAACCCTTCAAGCTCTGCTCGCCGAAAGCGCTGCAACTGCGCTCCAAGGTCTGGACCAAGCTGAAGAAATGACCCACAGGTCACCCGGCGCGGCGGTGCGCGCCGGGTGACACTGACAGCCATTTTGGCCATTTCGATCCCTTTTTGACCCTTTGCAGGGTTCTGCCCGGTGACCTCGGTTGCTAGAGTCGGGCGGCTCGCGCAGGGAGCGGCTGGAAAGGCGGCCAGCCCCGGTGCCATCACTGATGGCGCAGGGATTTCCCGAGGGAACGCGAGCGCGTTATCCACAAGAACAAATGCCCCGAGAACGCCCATGACCAGCTTTTGCGTCACCCTGCAGCAAACACCCTCATTCCTCGCGCGTCGTCATCGCTGCGGCTGAGCCGTAAACCGATGACGTCAGGACGGCCACCGAACGCCGCCCGCCCGCAAGACAACAACAATCGCGAGGATTCCCCCATGGCCAGCCAACACAGCGCCAGCACAGCTCACACCCAACAGGGCACCCCGGCCAACGCCGACGCCCGCCTGAAACGCGTCCTGGGCCTGCCCGCCCTGGTCTTCTTCGGCCTGGTCTACATGGTCCCGCTGACCATGTTCACAACCTACGGCGTGGTCACCGAGATGACCGGCGGCCGTACTGCCAGCGCCTACCTGATCACCCTGCTGGCGATGCTGTTCACCGCCGCTTCGTACAGCTTCATGGTGCGCAAGTATCCGATCTCGGGTTCTGCGTATTCCTACACCAGCCTGAGCTTCGGCCCGGTGGTCGGCTTCCTGTCCGGCTGGTCGCTGCTGCTCGACTACCTGTTCCTGCCGATGATCAACTACCTGCTCATCGGCCTGTTCATGAACATCGCCTTCCCGGAAATCCCGGCCTGGGTGTTCGTGGTCGCCTCCATCGCCCTGGTGACCGTGCTCAACGTGGTCGGCATCAGCCAGGTGGCCGGCATGAGCAACGTCATCGTCGGCGCGCAATTGGTGTTCATCGTGGTGTTCGTGATCATGTCGATCAAGACACTGGCCGGCGGCGCGACGATCGACTTCAGCCTGCCCTTCGTCGGTGACGGCACCCAGCCAGGGTTCGCCCCGCTGATGGCCGGCGCCGCGGTGTTGTGCCTGTCGTTCCTGGGCTTCGACGCGGTCTCGACCATGGCCGAGGAAACCCGCGACGCCCGCCGCGACATCCCCCGCGCGATCATCATCACCACCGTCATCGCCGGCCTGATGTTCACCCTGCTGGCGATCATCAGCCAGCTGGTGTTCCCCGGCAGCGTGTTCCAGAACGCCGACTCGGCGGCCAACGAAGTGATGCTCAAGGCCGGCGGCCAGTTCCTCGGCAACTTCTTCACCTCCGCCTACATCGCCGGCTGCATCGGCTCGGCGCTGGCGTCCCAGGCCTCGGTGTCGCGCATCATCTTCACCATGGGCCGCGACGGCATCCTGCCGCGCAGCCTGTTCGGCACCCTGCACGCGCGCTTCCAGACCCCGGTGGTGGCAATCCTCGTGGTGTCGGCGATCTCCCTGCTGGCAGTGGTGCTGGACCTGACCACCCTCGCCTCGATGATCAGCTTCGGTGCGCTGGTGGCCTTCTCCGTGGTCAACCTGGCGGTGATCCGCACCTACCTGGGCGTGGAGCGCCGCCGCGGCGCGAAGAACGTCCTGCTGTACGGCGCCATCCCCTTCATCGGCCTGTGCCTGACGCTGTGGCTGTGGACCAGCCTGTCGCAGATGACCCTGATCGTGGGCCTGAGCTGGTTTGCCGTCGGCTTCGCCTACCTGGCGGTGCATACCGGCGGCTTCCGCCGCAAGGCACCGAGTGTGAATTTCGAGGAAAACGCCTGAAAGCCCGTTGACGATCTCGCGAGCTAGAGCAGAACAAGGCGAAATCGGTCGAGGGAGCGGAATTTACACGCAGTAAATGAGCATCCCGAGACCGATTTCAACGCAGTTATGCCGACGCGCAGCAGATCGTAGACAGGCCGAGATAACCGGAACCTAACCGGGCGCCTTGTGCGCCCTCAGGAGCGCGTGATGTTGACGATCTACACCGACGACCATCGCTTGCACCACGGTCAGCACGAGCTGATCGGCGGCCAGTTCACCCCCTGCTTCGAAAAGCCCAGCCGCGCCGACATGGTGCTGGACCGGGCCAAGGCGGTGAAACTGGGCGATATCCAGGCCCCGCGTGATTTCGGCCTGGACCCCATCCTGAGGGTGCACAGCGAAGGCTTCGTGCGGTTCCTGCAACACGCCTGGCGTGACTGGCTGGCCACCGGCCGGACCCACGACATGCTGCCGATCTGCTGGCCGACCCGCCGCCTGCGGCAGAAGGAGCCGGACAGCATCGACGGCCGCCTGGGCTACTACAGCCTGGACGCGGGCGCACCGATCACCGCCGGCACCTGGCAGGCGGTACTCAGCTCGGTGAACGTGGCGATGACTGGCCAGGCCGAGCTGGCCAAGGGCGCGCGCTCGGTGTTCTCGCTCTGCCGTCCGCCGGGCCACCACGCCTCGGCGGACTTCATGGGTGGCTACTGCTTCTTCAACAACGCGGCTATCGCTGCCCAGTCGATCCTCGACCAGGGCGCCAACCGCGTGGCCATCCTCGACGTCGACTACCACCACGGCAACGGTACCCAGGACATCTTCTACGACCGTGCCGACGTGCTGTTCACCTCGATCCACGGCGACCCGCGCTTCGAGTATCCCTACTTCCTCGGCTACGCCGACGAGAAGGGCCAGGGCGTGGGCGAGGGTTTCAACTTCAACTACCCGCTGGCCTCGGGCAGCGACTGGTCAGTGTGGAGCCTGGCGCTACAGGCGGCGATCCGGCAGATCTCGGCGTACAAGCCAGACGTGCTGATCGTGTCGCTGGGCGTGGACACCTACAAGGAAGACCCGATCTCCCAGTTCAAGCTGGACAGCCCGGACTACCTGCGCATGGGCGAGGCCATTGGCAAGCTCGGCCTGCCGACCCTGTTCGTCATGGAAGGGGGTTACGCGGTGGAAGAGATCGGCATCAATGCGATCAACGTGCTGCAGGGCTTCGAAAGCATCGGTTGAGGGCTGTTCTGTAGGAGCGAGCTTGCTCGCGAAAATCCGACCGAGCACGCCGGGAAAATCGGCGAAACGCCAGGGTTCGCGAGCAAGCTCGCTCCTACAGTAGAGCCACAAAAAAGCCGCGCCGGGGATGAGGTTCCCGGCGCGGCTTTTTTATCGAGAGTGGATTACTGGAGGATTTCCACGCGATCCACATCGATGTCCGTGGGCTTCTGCTTGTGGTGGTCAACCTCACCGGTCAGGCGCACCTTGGTGTTCTCGGAGACCGAAGTACCCGCCGGCCAATCGTCGTGGTCGATCTCGACCTGGATGCTGCCGGTGGCGTCCTTGAACTCGTAGTGCTCGCTGCTGATGCGCTTGGTGATGGTGCCTTCGAGCACGACCTTGGTGTCATCGGCGGCGGCCTGGGCCTGCTTCACCGTAGTGATCTGGCCGGCAGCGGCGGCGGGTTGGGCATCGCTGCCCGGGCCGGTGTAGCCGCCAGCGGCCAGGGTAACGGTGGAGAACAGGCCAACGGCAGCGATCAGGGGGAGATGACGGAGTTTCATGGAAGTGCCTCCTTGGGCGTTTTCGATGGATTCAGCTTAGTGTCCACGGCTGAAACCAGCCTGAATCAGGACTTAACCCAAGCTTAAGACCCCAGAGCCGCCATTTACTCCGAGCTGAATCAATCCTTGGCCGGCTGCGCCTCACGCTTGAACACGTAGAACAGGTCCGGCTCGCTGACCATGTAGATGGTGCCCTGCTCATCGATGGCCACGCCTTCGGCGCGCGGAATCCGGTCGTGCAAGCCGTTCAGGCCACCGAGCAGGCTGATGAAGCTGACCGGCTCGCCCTTCTCGTCCAGCTCCAGCAGCAGGTGCGACTCCGCCGACAACACCAGGGTATGGCCGGTGCGCGGGTCGATGCTCAGTGCCGAGACGTTGGTCATCAGCAGGTCGCTGGACATGGGCTGGAGTGCGCCACTCAGGCTCACCCCGCCATCGCTGGCCAGGCTGAACAGCGCCATCGGGTCACGCTCCTGCCCCAGCACCAGGCGATGCTGGCGGGGATCCCAGGCGATGCCCTCGATGCCCTTGTTCTTCTTGCCGCGCGGCCCGAGGTCGAAGCTGGACAGCTTCGCGGTGCTCAGCTCGCGGGTTTGCGGATCGACGTGGAAGATGGTCAGGGAATTCTTGCGCTCGTCAGTCACGGCAATATTGCCGTTCTCCAGCACCGCCACGCCTTCCGGGTTCGACATGCCCAGCAACGGAATCACCCGCAGCACATCGCCGGTGAGCGACAGTTCGGCCAGCAGCGGCTTCTTGCCGGTCACGGTGAACAGGGTGCGGGTCACCGGGTTGTAGGCCAGGTCGGAGGTCTCCTGCCCCTCGATGCCGCCCTTGAGCGGCTTGGCCTGGATGACCGCCCGGTAACCGGGCAACCAGATGCTTTCCGAGCGCGCCTGAGTGCTGGTGTCCTGCTCGCGCAACCAGAGACGCGCACGGTCATCCCAGTGGAAGCGGGATGTCAGGTAGCCGAGCACAATCAGAATGAACAGCAAGGCCAGCAGCAGCCAGCGAGGACGAAGGACGGACATGGTCATGGCGACTCTTGTTGATCAGCACGGGCAAGGCATCCCGCAACAAGCGAAGGCCGCACAATCGGCGGCCTTCGGCGGGACAACGGTGTTAAAGCACGCGGCTTTCGAAGCGACTGGCGCCGGGAAGTTCCAGCACCACCTCGCTACCGCTCGTGAGCGGACCGACGCCGACCGGCGTGCCGGTGGACACCACGTCGCCCGGCTGCAGCGAGAAATGCCCGCAGATGTGCTGGATCAGCGGCACGATGGGGTTGAGCATGTCGCAGCTGTTGCCATCCTGGCGGACTTCGCCGTCGATGGTCAGGCGGATGCCGATGTCGGTCGGGTCCGGGAAGTGGTCAGCGCTGACGAAGGGCGCCAGCACGAAGGCGCCGTCGAAGGACTTGGCCAGTTCCCACGGCAGGCCCTTTTCCTTCAGCTTCGCCTGCACGTCGCGCAGGGTCAGGTCCAGGGCCGGAGCGTAGCCGGAAATGGCGTCCAGTACTTCCTCGGCACTCGGCTTGCGCGACAGCGGCTTGCCGATCAGCACGGCGATTTCCGCCTCGTAATGCACCGAGCCGCGATCCTCGGGAATGGAGAAACCGCCAGCCTGGGAAACCGTGCAGGAACCGGGCTTGATGAACAGCAGCGGCTCGGTCGGCACCGGGTTGTTCAGCTCCTTGGCGTGCTCCGCGTAATTGCGGCCGACGCACACCACCTTGCCCAGGGTGAAATGGATCGGGGTGCCATCGACATACTGATGCTGGTAACTCATGACCGACTCCTGCAACGGATGGAAGAGATGATCCGCGCGGGGCTCGTGATCCCGCACAGTTGCCCGCATCCTGCCGGCGTACGCGCCATTTCCCGTGACGCTGACGTGCAAAGGGCCGGCCCCTCTATCCCAAAGAGCCGGCCCTTCTGGATACCGCAGCTTATTCGGCGAAGATCTTGCCGGGGTTCATGATCCCGTTCGGGTCGAACACCGCCTTGACCGCCTTCATGTAGCCGATTTCAGCCTCGGAGCGAGAGTAACCCAGGTAATCGCGCTTGGTCATGCCCACGCCGTGTTCGGCCGAGATCGAGCCGTTGTACTTCTGCACGGTCTCGAACACCCACTTGTTGACGGTCGCGCACTTGGCGAAGAACTCGTCCTTGCTCAGGTTCTCGGGCTTGAGGATGTTCAGGTGCAGGTTGCCGTCGCCGATGTGGCCGAACCACACCACTTCGAAGTCGGGGTAGTTGGCTTCGACGATGGTATCGATGTCCTTGAGGAAGGCCGGGACCTTGCTCACGGTGACCGAGATGTCGTTCTTGTACGGCGTCCAGTGGGAGATGGTCTCGGAGATGTACTCGCGCAGCTTCCACAGGTTCTGCAGCTGCTGCTCGCTCTGGCTCATCACGCCGTCCAGCACCCAACCCTGCTCTACACAATGTTCGAAAGTCGCCAGCGCCTCGTTGGCCACTTCCTCGGTAGTCGCTTCGAATTCCAGCAGCGCGTAGAACGGGCAATCGGTCTCGAAGGCCGGCGGCACGTCGCCGCGGGCCATGATCTTGGCCAGGGCCTTGTCGGAGAAGAACTCGAAGGCGGTCAGGTCCAGCTTGCTCTGGAAGGCATGCAGCACCGGCATGATCGAATCGAAGTCCGGGGTGCCGAGGACCATCGCGGTGAGGTTCTTCGGCTGGCGCTCCAGGCGCATGGTCGCCTCGACCACGAAGCCCAGGGTGCCTTCGGCGCCGATGAACAGCTGGCGAAGGTCGTAGCCGGTGGCGTTCTTGATCAGGTCCTTGTTCAGCTCCAGCAGGTCGCCCTTGCCGGTGACGACCTTCATGCCGGCCACCCAGTTGCGGGTCATGCCGTAGCGAATGACCTTGATCCCGCCGGCATTGGTGCCGATGTTGCCGCCGATCTGGCTGGAACCCGACGAAGCGAAGTCCACCGGGTAATAGAGGCCGTGCTCTTCGGCGAAGGTCTGCAGCTGCTTGGTGATCACGCCCGGCTGGCAGACCGCGGTACGGTCGAATTCGTTGAACTCGACGATCTTGTTCATGTAGTCGAAGGCCACGACCACTTCGCCATTGGCGGCGACGGCGGCGGCGGAGAGCCCGGTACGGCCGCCCGAGGGGACCAGCGCGACCTTGTGCTCGTTAGCCCAGCGGACGACGGCCTGGACCTGCTCGGTGCTCTTGGGGAAGGCGATCGCCAGGGGTGCCGGGGCGAAATGCTTGGTCCAGTCCTTGCCATAGGTGTCGAGGGAATCGGCGTCTGTCAGCAGCTTCCCGGCATCCAGCAGGGGCTTGAGCGATTCGATCAGGGCGTCGCGGGTCATTGGAGGAACTCTCAAATGGTTCATGGTCGTCCTGAGAACAGCTCAGGTCGCAACCGGGCAAGGAAAAGGGAGAACATGCTAGCATACGCACCCCACGCAGATCGCCACCTGGCGCCAAGCTTGGCACCGGCCGGTCCGGCCTGAGCTGTTCAATTTCTCGCCACATCCCGGGACTACAGGTTCAAAGCAGATGAGCAAGACTTCTCTCGACAAGAGCAAGATCAAATTCCTTCTCCTTGAAGGCGTGCACCAGAACGCCGTCGACACCCTCAAGGCGGCCGGCTACTCCAACATCGAGTACCTCAAGACCGCACTGTCCGGTGACGAGCTGAAGGAAAAGATTGCCGATGCACACTTCATCGGTATCCGCTCCCGCACCCAGCTGACCGAAGAAGTCTTCGACGCTGCCAAGAAGCTGATCGCCGTTGGCTGCTTCTGCATCGGCACCAACCAGGTCGACCTGAACGCAGCCCGCGAGCGCGGTATCGCCGTGTTCAACGCGCCCTACTCCAACACCCGCTCGGTCGCCGAACTGGTGCTGGCCGAAGCCATCCTGCTGCTGCGCGGCATTCCGGAGAAGAACGCCTCCTGCCACCGCGGCGGCTGGATCAAGTCCGCAGCCAACTCCTTCGAGATCCGCGGCAAGAAGCTGGGCATCGTCGGCTACGGCTCGATCGGCACCCAGCTCTCGGTCCTGGCCGAGGCCCTGGGCATGCAGGTGTTCTTCTACGACACCGTGACCAAGCTGCCGCTGGGTAACGCCCAGCAGGTGGGCAACCTGCACGAGCTGCTCGGCATGTCCGACATCGTCTCGCTGCACGTGCCGGAGCTGCCGTCCACCCAGTGGATGATCGGCGAGAAGGAAATCCGCGCCATCAAGAAAGGCGGCATCCTGATCAACGCCGCCCGTGGCACCGTGGTCGAGCTGGACCACCTGGCCGCCGCGATCAAGGACGAGCACCTGATCGGCGCCGCCATCGACGTGTTCCCGGTCGAACCCAAGTCCAACGACGACGAGTTCGAAAGCCCGCTGCGCGGCCTGGATCGCGTGATCCTGACCCCGCACATCGGCGGCTCCACCGCCGAAGCCCAAGCCAACATCGGCCTGGAAGTGGCCGAGAAGCTGGTCAAGTACAGCGACAACGGTACCTCGGTATCTTCCGTCAACTTCCCGGAAGTCGCCCTGCCGTCGCACCCGGGCAAGCACCGCCTGCTGCACATCCACGAGAACATTCCGGGTGTGATGAGCGAGATCAACAAGGTGTTCGCCGACAACGGCATCAACATCTCCGGCCAGTACCTGCAGACCAACGACAAGGTCGGCTACGTGGTGATCGACGTCGACGCCGAGTACTCGGACCTGGCGCTGGAGAAGCTGCAGCACGTCAACGGCACCATCCGCAGCCGCGTTCTGTTCTAAGCGCTGATTGCGGTAAAGAAAAAGGAGGCCTTCGGGCCTCCTTTTTTGTTTCTGCGGTTTGGAATCTCGGCGCGGTTGAAAGCCCCACTCCCGAGCTCAGCCATCACTTCACATTGACGGTGATCTGCTGCGACTCCACCGGCGGGTCGAACGGCACGTGGTTCTTGTCGCCCACCAGCAGTTGCAGGGTGTGCTTGCCTGGCGGCAGGGTCACCTGGGTTTCGGTCTGGCCCTTGCCGAAGTGCTTGATATTGTCGGTCATCGGCAGCGGCAGGTTCATCGCCGGCTGCTCCTTGAGGTCGATCAGCAGGTGGTGGTGGCCGGTGGCCGGCGAGTCCACGCCAGCGGGCGCGACGCCCATGCCCTTGAGGCCGAATTTGACGGTGAAGGTCTTGTCCACCGTGGCGCCGTCGGCCGGCTCGATGAAGTACACCTTGGCACCTTCCGGAGCCGGGGTGCGCGGGATATCGGCGGCGACTGCGGAAGTGCCGGCGAGCAGCGCGGCAAGGCCCAGGCAAGGCAGCAGGGTTCTCATGTTCTTCTCCTTCTACTTGGATGACGAAAAGGCGAAGGACCGCTCAGGCCGCCTTCGCCTCCCGCATGGAACGCACAAGCATAGGCGCCCAGGCGCGAGGCTCAAGGAAAATAGTGCGTCTTCGAGTGTCGCCGGGCGCTCTAGCCTCCGGCTTCCAGCCCGGCCAGGCAGACGGCCGCGGCGTCCAGTTCTTCCTCGCTGAACACCAGCACGCCCATGCGCTTGAGCGCGGCGGCGGTCACACCTTCACCGGCGACCTTCTGCCCGCTGAAGCTGCCGTCGTAGTTCTCACGATTGCCGCAGGAGGGGCTGCGCGCCTTGAGCACCGCCAGGCGGATATCGTGGCGACGGACCAGCGCCATGGCTTCCTCGGCGCCGAGCAGGAAGGCGTCACTGACGTCCTCGCCTTCCACCGTCATCACTGGGCGCGCCCGTTCCAGCACGGCCATGCCCTGGCCTCCCGGGATCTCCGCCGGGGCACGGGGCGTCGGCAGGCCGCCGGCGACTTCCGGGCACAGCGCCACCACCCGCCCCTGGTCCAGCCAGCGCGATAGCAGGTCGAACGGCCCGTGCGCGCCGCCGTCGTAGCGGACGCGATGGCCAAGCAGGCAGCGGCTGACGAGAACCTTCTGCATGGGCGAATCACTCCCTTTTGGAAGGGGACAGACTAGCCGCTCGCTGTTTGGCGGTCACGCCGGGTAACGCAACTTTCATCGGACCGTATGTCGCAACAGGTTTCCGCCCCGCCGAAAGTCGGGTCCTTGAGCGGCTCGCCGGCCGTCGGCACAGCGCTGAAACACAACCTTCGACGGGAACAGCCGCCCGGCACTGGCTGCCCGGCAGGCCGCCGCCCAGACTCGCGCATCGGCCAATCGCCATGGAGCCTCCCTCATGCCTCGCCTCTTGCTCTGCACCGCCACCTTCGCCGCGCTGTCCTACCTGCCCTTGGCCTTCGCCGAGCTCCAGGCTCTGGACAATGAACACCTGGGCGCCGTCACCGGCCAGGACGGCATCAGCATCCGCGCCGACGTGCTGGCGCACATGGACAGCGTGGCGTGGAAGGACGACGGCGGCAGCGTCTCGCTGCGCAACGTGTTCATCGACAACGGTTGCGTGAATGCCGGCGACTGCCCCGATGGCCGCGGCGGCAGCCTGCCGTACGGGGCCGCGCAGCTGGGCCTGAGCCTGCCGATCTTCGGCGTCGAGCAGCCGACCCTGCAGGTGGATGTGGTGCAAGGCGCCGGCGGCCAGCAGCAATTGGCGCTGACCCTGCCCGACCTCACCACCATCAACCAGCAGCTGAACGCCAGCGGGCTGCCGTCGCAGACCATCCGCCTGCGCGTGGCCGGCGATCTCTACGTGGGCGGCGGAAAGCTGGGGAGCATCGAAGTGCGTGACATTCAGGACATCAGCGGCACCCTGAAGATCTGGGGGCACTGACGCCTTACGGGCTCAGAGCAGCGCATCACCGCGGCGGCGGAACCAGCCGGTGAGCGACAGGCGCTCGTGGCTGGCCGGCAGCACTTCGTGGGGGAAGTCACCGGAGAGGAACACCACCAGCCGGCCGGCCAGCGGCGGCAGGTCCAGTGTCCGTTCGTCGGGGAGGTACATCCGTAGTTCGCCGCCCTGCGCCACTGGCCAGTCGCGATTGAGGTAGAAAACCACCGAGACGGTGCGGCGATCATCGTCGCGGAAGCGGTCCAGGTGCTTCTGGTAGAAAGCCCCCGGCGGGTAGAGCGCGAAGTGCCCTTCGAAGTCTTCCAGACCGAGGAAAAGCGCGCGGTTGATCTGCCGGCGCAGCGCATCCAACGCGCCCAGGTACAGGTCGCAGGCCTCGGACTGGCCGGGCTCGAGCCACTGAATGCGGTCGCCGCGGATAGCTTCGCGCACGGCCTGCCCCTCTCGCCGCCCGATGGCCGCGGCGGCCAGCTTGCCGGCCGCGTCACGGGCACGGCATTCCGCCGCCAGCTGGGCGATCAGGGCATCGGGAAGGAAGGCGTCCTGCTGCGACCAGCCCTTGTCGGCGAGGCCGTCAACGATGCTTTGCAGAAGGGGGCCTTGCATGAATGGCGAAAGGGCGTCGAAATGCATGGCGTATTGTAACGTCCGGCGCCAGTGTCTCGACAAGCAGGGCAAGCCTTGCCGACAATAGCCCCCGGCGAGCGAACCCTGCCGCCCAAAAGGAGTTGCAATGCGCGTACTGCTGGCCCTCACCCTTCTTGTACTGGGCATGCCTGCCCTGGCCGACGACTACCAGCGCCTGTACCAGGCTGCGGGCTGGCCGGAGCAGCGAGCGCACTTCAATGACGCCCTGCACGCCGCGCAGAAGCGCTACCAGGGCAACCTGCCGCCAGCGCTGTACCAGACGCTGGTGGACAACAGCAACCAGCGCTTCGCCCCTGCCGATATCGACCAGCGCGCCCTGAATGGCCTGCGCCAGAACCTGCCGGACAGCGCGGCGGCGGTGAACTTCTTCGAATCCCCGCTGGGCCGCAAGGTGGCCGGCGCCGAGACCCTGGCTACCCGCAGCGACCAGCTGCAGAAATACGCCAACGGCCTGCCGCGCCAGCAGGCCAGCGATGCGCGCAAGCAGATTGCCCACCGCCTGAGCCAGGTGCTGCCGGCCCGCGAAGCCGGCGCCGAAGTGAGCCTGGCGCTGGCCAGCGTGGCCGCCGACAGCCTCAGCCAGATGCTCCCCGGCCTGCTCGGCGGCGGCACTACCCAAGGCATGCTCGAAGGCCAGCGACAGAAGCTGATGGGACAGATCGGCGCCGATCTCGACAACACTCTGCTGTACGTCTATCGCGGCCTGAGCGATGCCGAGCTGGGCCAGTTCGCCGATTTCAGCGAGTCGCCAGCCGGGCGCGATTATTACCGCGCCGCGCTGGCCGCCCTTAAAGCCGGATTAAGTGTTCCCTCCAGCGGGCAATGATAGGAATAACCTTACCGTCCTAGCGGACCACTCCGAGAGGCCCTCACCCTAGAATTGCGCCCGCTGTACAGAGGGTGGCGCCTGAGGATCATGGCGCATGGAGTGAAGGACACACCCTCGACTACAGCGGCTCCCATCCCCGCATCTCCCCTGCTATGCCATCCGCTCACTGAGAAAATCGAAGTAACGTCTGCGCAGCGCCTCGCTCTCGTTCGCCAGATGGTGGCGCGCGCCGGTCAGCAGCAGGCATTCGATCTTCTCGAACTTCTCCTCCAGTACCTTCAGGTTGTAGCGCCAGTCCACCGTCTCGTCGGCGTCGCCCTGTACCACCAGCAGGCTCTGCGCGCCGTGGCCGGCGGCCTCGATGCGCGGAATCCAGCGCGACAGTGCGCCCACCCAGGCCGTCGGCAGGATCTTCGGCTGCAGCGGATCGCGATCACGCAGGAAGGCGAGGAATTCGGCGTCGCTGGAGTTCTCGCTGAACCGTCGCGGAATCGAGTCCACGAACGGCCGCAGCAGTTGGTAGCTGAATTTCGACCAGCCCCAGGCCCGTGGCCGCACCAGTGGCGCCAGCAGGATGGTCCGTCCGAGTTCCGGACGGGGCGCGCCAGTGAGCAGGTAGTCCAGCAGGATCGCCCCGCCGGTGCTCTGCCCACAGAGGTGCCAGGGTTGCGGCAGGTCCAGCGCCTGCGCCTGATTAAGCAGTGCGCCCAGCACTATCTGGTACTCGGCGAAGTCGCCGATGCTGGCAGCGGCGCCGCCGGACAGGCCGTGGCCCGGCAGGTCGCAGGCCAGCACCGCGAAGCCCATGCCCAGCGCCCAGTCGATCACATGGCGGTACAGCCCCATGTGATCGTAATAGCCATGCAGCAGCACCACCGTCCCGCGCGCCAGCACCGGCCGCCAGTACTGCGCGGCGATCTGGTAGCCCCCGGCCTCGAAGGTGCCCAGGCGGCTCTGCAGCCCCGGGTGGCGCCCATGCAGGTCCAGGCCATAGAAATGCTGGTACAGCGCGATGCCGACCTCGTTCGCCTCTGCGGTCAGTGGTCGCAGCAGGGTACGCAGCAGATCGGGCTGGAAGGCTTCAGGCATGGGCGTTTCGCTTCTGGCAGGCAGGTAACGGAAGGAGCGCACGGAGCAGCGGGATATTCTGCCGCGCCCGCCCCCGTGGCAAGCTTGTCGGCTATCTTACCGACTCTGTCACTGGTCGCTGCCATGTCCTCACGCCAAAAGTCGCTGCTCACCTGGCTGATTGCCGCGCTCTGCCTGGGCGCGCTGCTCGCCACCTACTGGTGGTACGAGAACCGCTTCATCCGCCCCTTCAGCCATCAGCCGCAGCTGTTTTCCGGCGACCACCTGATGCTGCCCGCGCAACTGGCCGGTCCTGGGAAGATCCGCCTGGTGCATTTCTGGGATCCGGCCTGCCCCTGTAACGTCGGCAACCAGCAGCACCTCGCCGAGCTGATCCAGCGCTTCGGCCCGCAGGGCGTGGAGTTCTTCGCCGTGCAGAAGCCCGGCACCCGCGGCCACCTGCCCGACACCCTCAGCGCCATGCGCGCGCTGGACTCCCTGCCCGGCGCCGGGCAATTGCCGGCGAGCCCTGCCGTGGCGATCTGGGACGCCCAGGGCAAACTGGCCTATTTCGGCCCCTACAGCGAGGGCGCGGTGTGTACCTCGGGCAACAGCTTCATCGAGCCGATCCTCGACGCGCTGGTGCAGGGGCGCCAGGTGAATGCGACCCACACCCTGGCCGTGGGTTGCTATTGCCCGTGGGACGAAACGAAGCACTGAGCCGCATCAACGAAGACGATGGCCAATCCGTGACTACACTTGGTTCGCCGGCCCATGAAGGGCTGATCGTCACCAAGGAGCTTTTCGCATGCGTCTTCATTCCGCCCTCGCCTTCTGCGCCGCTCTCTCCACCGGGTTCGTCCTGCCCCTGGCCGCCCACGCCGAAGATACCCCCAGCAGCAGCCAGGTCATGGAGCAACACAAGCAGGCCATCAACAACCGCATCGCCGACATCGACTACAAGCGCAAGCGCATCGTCGAAGCCAACATGAAGCTCACCCCGCAGGAGACCGAGAAGTTCTGGCCGATCTACAACAGCTACCGCACCGAGGCGGATAAGCTGAGCAAGCAGACGCTGGCGATCATCATCGACTACGCCAACAGCTATAACACCGGCTCGGTGAGCAACGACGAGGCAGCGAAACTGCAGAAACAGGTGCTGGAGTTGCAGGACGACCGCCAGGATCTCAAGGAGAAATACCTCAAGCGCATCGCCAAGGAAGTCTCGCCGCAGCGCGCGCTGCGCTTCCTGCAGATCGAAGACCAGCTGGACGCCATGGCGCTGCTGGAAGTCAGCCGCGAAATCCCGCTGGCCGAGTAGCCTTCAGCCTTCGGTGCCGCCTCGCAGGCGCTGGCGATAGCGCTCGGGCGGCACCGAATACCAGCGCCTGAAGGCACGATAGAACGGCGACACCTCGGCAAACCCACAGGCCCGCGCCACCTCGCGAATCGCCACTCCCTGCTCCAGCAACTGCGCCGCACGCTGCCGGCGCACTTCCTCTCGCACCTCCCTGAACGTCTGCGCCCGGCTCGCCAGGTTGCGCTGCAGCAGCCCTGCGCGCACGCCCAGTTCGCGAGCACAACTTTGCAGGGTGCACTCCCCCTCCCCCAGGCGGATGCCGATCAGGTAGCGCAGGCGATTGAGCAGGTCGTTCTCGTCCAGCGTGCCCAGTTGTTCGCGCGCATGCTCGGTGAGCAGGCGGTGCAGCACCGGGTTGCCGGTACGCGATGGCCTCGCCAGCAGGGCCCGGTCGAAGAGCAGTGCGTCATTGGGTTTGCCGAAGCTGGGCGTCAGGCCAAACAGCCGCCGGTGCTCGCTCAGGCGGCGCGGCTGGGGGTGGCGGAACTCCACGGCCTGGACGCGGAACTCATCGTCGGTGATCAGCGCCAGCTGCTTGAGGAACAGCAGCATCAGGCACTCCATCTGCTGCCGCAGGTTGCTGATGCCCAGGTAGTTGAGGTCGAGGATCAGCCGTACCCGGTCGCCTTCTTCATGCATCTGTGCGGCGAAGCCACCGGAGAGGATGTGCTGGAAACGCAGGAAGCTGTGCAGCGCCTCGCGCAGGTCGCTGCTGGCCATCTGCAGGTAGCCGACCACATCGAGCAGACGCGGCTTCATCGCCTCCCCCAGGTGCAGGCCGATGTCGGGATCGCCGGTGATGTCGTCGAGGGTCGTCCAGAACAGCGGGGCATCGTCATGTACCAGCCGGCCACTCTGCGCTGGTGGCGGCAGGCGGACCTTCTGCAAGGCCTGGCGATAGATGTCGGTCGGATCGAAGCCCAGCACGGACAGCGCCTCGTACAACTGGCGGCGCAGGGTGGCGGACTGGGTCATGGCTGGCGCTGCCGGGAAATTCAGCTCTGGGGCGGACATGCTTCCTCCTGGAATTGACCAAAGAGTTCCAGCCATGAGGCATTTGGTCAATGAACGCAATGCAACTTCCTTTGCAGAATCGCCGCATAACAACAAGGAGTTGCCCCATGAAACGCACTTTGACTGTCCTCGCTGTCGTTGTCGCCGCTACCGCGGCGGGCGCTGGCTGGTACCTGCACGGCAAGCAGCCGGTACGCGACGGACAACTGTCGCTGGCCGGCCTCGCCAGCGAAGTCACGGTTCGCTACGACGAGCGTGGCGTGCCGCACATCAAGGCCGGCAGCGAGGAGGACATGTACCGGGCGATCGGTTACGTGCATGCCCAGGACCGGCTGTTCCAGATGGAAATGCTCCGGCGCCTGTCCCGCGGCGAGCTCGCCGAAGTGCTCGGGCCCAAGCTGGTGGACACCGACCGCATGTTCCGCAGCCTGCGCATCCGCGACCACGCGGCGGAGTATGTGAAGACGCAGGACAAGAATTCCCCGGCCTGGAAGGCCCTGGTCGCCTACCTCGATGGCGTCAACCAGTTCCAGGACAGCCACCCGCGCCCAGTGGAATTCGACATCCTCGGCATACCCAAGCGCCCCTTCACGCCCGAGGACACCGTCAGCGTTGCCGGCTACATGGCCTACAGCTTCGCCGCCGCCTTCCGTACCGAACCGGTGCTGACCTACGTGCGCGACCAACTGGGCGCGGATTACCTGAAAGTCTTCGACCTCGACTGGCACCCCAACGGCGTACTCACGCCGTCCCCGTTGGCCGCCGCCGACTGGCAGGACATGAGCGCCATCGCCCAGCTCAGCCACGCGGCCCTGGAGAAGGCCGGCCTGCCGCAGTTCGAAGGCAGCAACGCCTGGGCCGTTTCCGGCAGCCGCACCAAGAGCGGCAAGCCGCTGCTGGCGGGCGACCCGCACATCCGCTTCGCCGTGCCGGCGGTGTGGTACGAGATGCAGGCCAGCGCGCCGGGCTTCGAGCTGTACGGCCACTACCAGGCGCTCAACCCGTTCGCCTCGCTGGGCCACAACCTGCAGTTCGGCTGGAGCCTGACCATGTTCCAGAACGACGACGTCGATCTGGTCGCCGAGAAGGTCAACCCGGACAACCCCAACCAGGTCTGGTACCACGGCCAGTGGGTGGACCTGAAGAACGAGGAGCAGAGCATCGCCGTGAAGGGCGAGGCGCCGGTGAAGATCACCCTGCGCAGCTCGCCCCACGGTCCGCTGGTCAACGACGCGCTGGGCACCGCCGCGGGCAAGACGCCCGTGGCCATGTGGTGGGCCTTCCTGGAAACCCAGAACCCGATCCTCGATGCCTTCTACGAGCTGAACCGCGCCGACACCCTGGCCAAGGCGCGCACCGCGGCTTCGAAGATCCAGTCGCCGGGCCTCAACGTGGTATGGGCCAACGCCCGCGGCGACATCGGCTGGTGGGCCTCGGCGCAATTGCCGGTACGCCCGGACGGGGTCAACCCGAACTTCCTGCTCGACGGCGCCAGCGGCCAGGCCGACAAGACCGGCTTCTACCCCTTCAGCGAGAACCCGCAGGAAGAAAACCCGGCGCGCGGCTACATCGTCTCCGCCAACTTCCAGCCGGTGCCGGCCAACGGTCGCCCAGTGCCGGGCTACTACAACCTGCCCGATCGCGGTCAGCAACTGAACAAGCGCCTGTCCGACGATTCGGTGAAATGGGACCTGCAGAACAGCCAGCCGCTGCAACTGGATACCGCCACCGGCTACGGCCCACGTTTCCTAAAGCCGTTGCTGCCGATCCTGCGCGAAGCCGCCGCAACCGACGAAGAAAAGGCACTGGTGGAAAACCTGGCCAACTGGCAGGGCGACCATCCGCTGGATTCGGTGACAGCCACGGTGTTCAACCAGCTGATCTACCAGGTGGCAGACGGCGCCATGCGCGACGAGATGGGCGACGCCTTCTTCGACAACCTGCTGTCCACCCGTGTGCTCGACGTGGCCCTGCCACGCCTGGCCGCCGACGAGAACTCGCCCTGGTGGGACAACCGCAAGACGCCGCAGAAGGAAACCCGCACGGATATTGTCAAGGCGGCCTGGAAGGACAGCCTGGCACACCTGCGCGCCATCCTCGGCCAGGACTCGAAGCAATGGCAGTGGGGCAAGGTGCACACCCTGACCCACGGCCACCCGCTGGGTATGCAGAAGCCGCTGGACCGCATCTTCAACGTCGGCCCGTTCGCCGCGCCCGGCGGCCACGAGGTGCCGAACAACCTCTCCGCTCGCGTCGGCCCTGCGCCGTGGCAGGTGGTCTACGGCCCGTCCACGCGCCGCCTGATCGACTTCGCCGACCCCGCCCACAGCCTGGGCATCAACCCGGTGGGCCAGAGCGGCGTGCCCTTCGACAAGCACTACGACGACCAGGCCGAAGCCTACATCGAAGGCCAGTACCTGCCGCAGCACTACGATGACAACGAGGTGAAGGCCAACACCAAGGGCATTCTGCGGCTGATCCCCGTCCGTCGCTGAATAGCCCTGCCGGAAATGAAAAACCCCGCTCCTGCGGGGTTTTTCATGGGTGCATGGTAGAGAGTGTTGCGGGAGATGCCGAAGCTCCCTGGCGCGTTATTTCCCCAAGGGATAACGATCGGGGTGTTGTATTGGGCGCCGTCTCCCGCACGGAGTGCCATAAGGCGTCACTGGAAGTTTGCCGGCTACGCGGCCCGGTCCTGGTTCGGGGGGGTGACCGGACAACGCATCCGAACACTTCAAGCGTAGTTGGCAATCGGCCGGGAGCGAGCCTTTGCGACCCACGGATTTTTCCGATAAATCCCGATTTTCCAAGCACTTCGGAATAACGTGTGAGCAAAAAAACACGGGCCACCCGAAGGTGGCCCGTGGTTCGACAATCGCCGGATACTACCGGCCGACAAGACGGCGTCAGGCGGTGGCTGTCGAACCCTTCTGCCAATCGGTCGCGTTGGACTCCATGGCTTCCTGGATCGCGCGCTTGCGACGCTCCTCGGCCTGGCGGGTGAAGTACCAGGCGAAGAAGGTGAACAGCGAAACGGTCAGCAGGATCAGGCTGGCTACGGCGTTGATCTCCGGCTTCACGCCCAGGCGCACGGCGGAGAACACTTCCATCGGCAGGGTGGTGGAGCCAGGCCCGGACACGAAGCTGGCCAGTACCAGGTCATCCAGCGACAAGGCGAAGGACATCATGCCGCCCGCCGCCAGCGACGGAGCGATCATCGGGATGGTGATCAGCATGAACACTTTCCAGGGCTTGGCGCCCAGGTCCATGGCCGCTTCCTCGATGGACAGGTCCAGCTCGCGCAGGCGCGCCGACACCACGACCGCTACGTAGGACGAGCAGAAGCTGGTGTGGGCGATCCAGATGGTCACGATGCCGCGTTCCTGTGGCCAGCCGATCAGCTGGGCCATGGCAACGAACAGCAGCAGCAGCGACAGACCGGTGATTACCTCGGGCATGACCAGCGGCGCAGTGACCATGCCGCCGAACAGCGTACGGCCACGGAAGCGCGGGATGCGGGTCAGCACGAAGGCGGCCAGGGTACCCAGGGCTACCGAGGAGATCGCGGTGTAGCAGGCAATCTCCAGCGAGCGGAACACCGAGCCAACGAGCTGCTGGTTGTCCAGCAGGCCGACGTACCACTTCACCGACCAGCCACCCCACACGGTCACCAGCTTGGAGCCGTTGAACGAGTAGATGACCAGGATGATCATCGGCACGTAGATGAAGAGCAGGCCCAACACCAGCATGATGTTGGAGAACGACCAACGCTTGTTCATACCTTGCCCTCCAGCTCTTTAGCCTGGTTCTTGTTAAAGAGGATGATGGGAATGATCAGGATCGCCAGCATCACGACGGCGAGGGCGGAAGCCACCGGCCAGTCACGGTTGTTGAAGAACTCCTGCCACAGCACCTTGCCGATCATCAGCGTCTCGGGGCCGCCCAGCAGTTCCGGGATCACGAACTCGCCCACCGCCGGGATGAACACCAGCATGCAGCCGGCGATGATGCCGTTCTTGGACAGCGGCACGGTGATCTTCCAGAAGCTGGTGAAGCTGCGCGCGCCGAGGTCGGACGCGGCTTCGAGCAGGCTCATGTCGTGCTTCACCAGGTTGGCGTAGAGCGGCATGACCATGAACGGCAGGTAGGAGTAGACGATACCGATGTACACCGCGAAGTTGGTGTTCAGGATCGTCAGCGGCTCGTTGATGATGCCCAGCCACATCAGGAAGCTGTTGAGCAGGCCGTTGTTGGACAGGATGCCCATCCAGGCGTACACGCGGATCAGGATCGCCGTCCAGGTCGGCATCATGATCAGCAGCAGCAGGACGGTCTGCATTTCCTTGCTGGCGCGAGCGATGGCGTAGGCCATCGGATAACCGATCACAAGGCAGAGGAACGTGCTGATCGCCGCCATCTTCAGCGAGCCCAGGTAGGCGTCGATGTAGAGCGGGTCGTCCGTCAGCATCAGGTAGTTGCCCAGGTTCAGCACGACCTGAAGGGTCTGGTCGGCGTACTGGAATACTTCGGTGTACGGCGGAATGGCCACGTCCGCTGCCGCCAGACTGATCTTCAGCACGATGGCGAAGGGCAGCAGGAAGAACAGGAACAGCCAGAAGAACGGCACACCGATCACGGCATGCCGGCCGTTCGGCAGGCGTTTCATGAGCGATTTGCTGATGTTCATGATTGCAGTACCACACCGCTGTCGTCGTACCAGCTGATGTAAACCGGCTGGTCCCAGGTCGGGCGCGCCACGTGGCGCTCGGCGTTGGCCATGAAGGCCTGGACGATGAAGCCCGAAGCCAGCTTGATGTAGTACACCGAGTGGCCGCCCAGGTAGGCGATGTCATGCACGGTGCCCTGGGCAACGTTGAAGCCTTCGTGCTCGAGGTTTTCCGGCTTCTGCGCGCTGACCATGACCTTTTCCGGACGCAGCGCGTAGGTGATGCGCTTGTTCTCGGCACGGGTACTGATGCCGTGGCCGATGTAGATCGGGTTTTCCAGGTGCGGGCAGGCGATCACGGCGTGATCCTGCAGGTCCTCTACCAGCTCGCCATCGAACATGTTGACGTTGCCGATGAACTCGCAGATCAGGCGGCTGGCCGGGGTCTCGTAGATGTCCATCGGGCTGCCGATCTGCTCGATGCAGCCCAGGTGCATGATGGCGATGCGCTGGGCCATGGTCATGGCCTCTTCCTGGTCGTGGGTCACCATCACGCAGGTCACGCCCACGCGCTCGATGATCTCCACCAGTTCCAGCTGCATCTGCGAACGCAGCTTCTTGTCCAGCGCGCCCATGGGCTCGTCGAGCAGCAGCAGCTTCGGACGCTTGGCCAGGGAGCGGGCCAGGGCCACGCGCTGACGCTGGCCGCCGGAGAGCTGGTGCGGCTTGCGCTTGGCGTACTGGGTCATCTGTACGAGCTTGAGCATCTCGTCGACGATCTTGTCGATCTCTGCCTTGGGCAGGCCGTCCTGCTTGAGGCCGAAAGCGATGTTCTGCGCCACGCTCATGTGGGGGAACAGGGCGTACGACTGGAACATCATGTTGATCGGCCGCTCATAGGGCGGCAGGTCGGTAATGTCCTGGCCATCGAGGAAGATGCGACCTTCAGTGGGACGCTCGAAACCAGCCAGCATACGCAGCAGGGTCGACTTGCCCGAACCCGAGCCACCCAGCAGGGCGAAGATCTCACCCTTCTTGATGTCCAGGGACACGCTGTCCACAGCCAGCGTTTCATCGAACTGCTTGCTGACCCGGTCGATTTTTACCAGAACCTCTTTGGGTTTCTGGTCGCCACTCAAGGCTTTCTTGTAGGCACCGGAGGCTATTGCCATTACCACAACTCCCAAATCATAGAGGCCCGGCCCCCGCGGCCGGGCATGCTTGGTATTACTCAGGGCTGGCGCAGTTTACGTGCGTCGGAAAACCTTTCGAGAGGCTCTCCGACGCTCCGTGCCCGCGCGGACGAATTCCGTAGGAACCGTCTTACTTGCCCGACTTGATCTTGGTCCAGGAACGGGTCATGAGGCGCAGGATCTTCGGCGGCAGCTCATGCTGCACGAAGAGTTTGTCGAGAACCTCCTGGGATGGGTACACCTCAGGATTGTTGCGCACGGACTCATCCATGAATTCGCCAGCCTTGGGGTTCGGGTTGGCGTAGCCGACGTAATCGCTGACCTTGGCGATCACTTCGGGTTTGAGCAGGTAGTTGATGAACGCGTGGGCCGCCTTCGGGTTGGAGGCATCCTTCGGAATGGCGAGGATGTCGAACCAGAGGTTGGCGCCTTCCTTGGGAATGGCGTAGGCGATGTTCACGCCCTTGCCGGCTTCCTTGGCGCGGTTGGCGGCCTGGAATACGTCACCGGAGAAACCGGCCGCGACGCAGATGTTGCCGTTGGCCAGGTCGGAGATGTACTTGGAGGAGTGGAAGTAGGTGACGTACGGACGCACCGCCATCAGCTTCTCTTCCACCTTCTTGTAGTCGTCCGGGTTGGTGCTGTTGGGGTCCAGCCCCATGTACTTGAGCACAGCCGGCATCATCTCGTCGCCCGAATCGAGGAAGGCGACGCCACACTGGCTGAGCTTCTTCATGTTCTCGGGCTCGAACAGCATGGCCCACGAATCGATCTTGTCGACACCCAGCACGGCCTTGACCTTGTCGACGTTGTAGCCGATGCCGTTGGTGCCCCACAGGTACGGCACGCCGTACTCGTTGCCCGGGTCGTTGGCCTCGAGCTGTTTCATCAGGTGCGGGTCGAGGTTCGACCAGTTCGGCAACTGGCTCTTGTCCAGCTTCTGGAACGCACCGGCCTTGATCTGGCGACCGAGGAAGTGGTTGGACGGCACGACCACGTCATAGCCGGTGCGACCGGCCAGGAGCTTGCCTTCCAGGGTTTCGTTGGAGTCGAAGACGTCGTACACCGGCTTGATACCGGTTTCCTTCTCGAAATCGGCGAGGGTGGTTTCACCGATGTAGTCCGACCAGTTGTAGATGTGGACGGTCTGTTCCGCCTGGGCCAGCGAAGTCAGGCCGAGGAGGGAGACTGCAGCGATCAGGGTTCTGCGGAAGGGAATGCGCACACGTGAGTCCTCTCGTTGTTTTTTACTACTTCAGTCGGTTGCTGCCGGGGTTTCGACGGCCGGTCCGTGGGTAGCGCCGAACCCTTCATCAGCACGAGAGCGCCAGGGCTTGCGCAGCCATTCCACCGATGGAAGCTGTTTGTTGCTGCCGGTAGCGGCGAGGGAGGGCACTCCCCCGCCGCAGTCCCGGACCATCCGCTGCCGCGTCAGGCGGCAGCGACTACCCGATTACTTGCCGGACTTGATGGTGGTCCAGCTGCGGGTCATCAGACGCTGGGTCTTCGCCGGCAGATCCGGGAAGGCGTACAGCTTCTTCATGGTTTCCGGAGTCGGATACACGCCCGGGTCGTTGCGGATCGCATCGTTCACCATCGGAGTGGCCGCGGCGTTGCCGTTCGGGAACTGCACGACGTTGGTGATCTCGGACATGACCGCCGGCTCAAGCAGGAAGTTGATCCACTTCAGCGCGGCTTCCTGGTTCTCGGCATCTTTCGGAATGGCGACGGTGTCGAAGAACGCGCCAGCACCTTCCTTCGGAATGTTGTACTTCACAGTGACCTTGTTCTTGGCTTCTTCAGCGCGGGACTTGGCCTGGTACACGTCACCCGAGTAACCGATGGCCACGCAGATGTTGCCGTTGGCGATATCGGAAATGTACTTGGAGGAGTGGAAGTAGGAGATGTACGGACGAATCTTCAGGAACAGCGCTTCGGCTTCCTTCAGCTCTTTCGGGTCCTGGCTATCCGGCTTGTAACCCAGGTAGTGCAGGGCCGCCGGGAGCATTTCGGTCGGCGAGTCGAGGAAGCTCACGCCGCAGGCCTTCAGCTTCTGGATGTTTTCCGGCTTGAACACCAGGTCCCAGGAGTCCACCGGGGCGTTGTCGCCCAGCGCGGCCTTGACCTTGTCCGGGTTGTAGCCGATGCCGATGGTGCCCCACATGTAGGGGATCGCGTACTGGTTGCCCGGGTCGCTGATCTCCAGGGTCTTCATGATGTCCGGATTCAGGTTCTTCCAGTTCGGCAGCTTGGACTTGTCCAGCGGCTGGTAGACGCCCGCCTTGATCTGCTTGGCCAGGAAGGAGTTGGACGGCACCACGATGTCGTAGCCCGACTTGCCGGCCAGCAGCTTGGCTTCCAGCACTTCGTTGCTGTCGTAGACGTCGTAGACGACCTTGATACCGGTTTCCTTGGTGAACTTGTCGACCGTGTCCGGCGCGATGTAGTCCGACCAGTTGTAGACGTGCAGCACCTTGTCATCAGCCTGCGCCATACCAGCCACAGCGCCTGCCAGCGTTACAGCGAGCAGGGATTTGCCGAAGGTCTTGAACATGCGGGTAGCTCCGTTTGTTTTTTTGATGTTCCGGGTGGCGTGGACATCTCCTTCCGTCACCACCCGGTGAGCCTGGCCAACGCACAGGCGCAGTCTGTCAAAGGTCTGGTGAAAGACTCAAGACAGAACGGCTGCGGCGGTTTGATCGAGGCACTTGCGCGCCAGAGTGATCAGGTCATCGATCTGCGATTTCTCGATCACCAGCGGCGGCGAGATAATCATAGTGTCTCCCACCGCGCGCATGATCAGACCGTTGCGGAAGCAGTGCTCGCGGCACAGCATCCCGAGACCCTTGCCTTCGAAGCGCTCGCGGGTCTTCTTGTTCTTCACCAGCTCCAGTGCTGCCACCAGGCCTACCCCGCGGGCTTCGCCTACCAGGGGATGGTCGGCCAGCTCTTGCCAGCGTTGTTGCAAATACGGTGCCGTTTCGTTCTTCACTCGCTCGACGATCTTCTCTTCGCGCAGGATGCGGATGTTTTCCAGCGCCACCGCAGCGGCTACCGGGTGACCAGAGTAAGTGAAGCCGTGGTAGAACTCGCCACCCTCATTCAGGGTATGGACGATCTCGTCGCGAACGATCACACCGCCCATGGGGATGTAACCGCTGGTCAGGCCCTTGGCGATCGGCATCAGGTCCGGGGCGTTGCCGAAGTACTGGCTGCCGAACCATTCGCCGGTACGGCCGAAACCACAGATCACTTCGTCAGCGATGAACAGGATGTCGTACTTGGCGAGGATCTCGCGGATCTTCGGCCAGTAGGTTTTCGGCGGAACGATCACGCCACCCGCGCCCTGCAGGGGCTCGGCGATGAAGGCAGCGACCTTGTCTTCGCCGACTTCGAGAATCTTCTTCTCCAGCTGCTCGGCAGCCCAGACGCCGAACTCTTCCGGGTCCATGTCGCCGCCTTCGCCGAACCAGTAAGGCTGGGCGATGTGCTCGATACCCGGGATCGGCAGGTCACCCTGCTCGTGCAGCGCCTTCATACCGCCCAGGCTGACGCCGGCGACGGTGGAGCCGTGGTAGCCGTTCCAGCGGCCGATGACCACTTTCTTCTGCGGCTGACCCTTGATCGACCAGTAGTGGCGGACCATGCGCAGCACGGTGTCGTTGGACTCCGAGCCCGAGCCGGTGAAGAACACGTGGTTCATGCCTTCGGGAGCGATGTCGGCGATGGCCTTGGACAGCTCCAGTACCGGCGGGTGTGCGGTTTGGAAGAACAGGTTGTAGTAGGGCAGTTCCTGCATCTGCTTGTAGGCGGCTTCAGCAAGTTCCTTGCGACCGTAACCGACGTTCACGCACCACAGGCCAGCCATGCCGTCGAGGATCTTGTTGCCCTCGCTGTCCCACAGGTACACGCCTTCGGCCTTGGTGATGATGCGCGCACCCTTCTCGTTCAGCTGCTTGTAATCGGTGAACGGAGCCAGGTGGTGATCGCGGCTGAGCGCCTGCCAGTGTTGGGTGTTGGCGCTGGTCTGGTTAGTCATCTTGATAAAACCTCTTCTCTAAGAAACACGGGGCCCGGCCACGCGCCGGACCCCACGCCGATCAGACAGAAAGCAGGAGGAACTCGCGCTCCCAGGAACTGATTACTCGCTTGAAGTTCTCGTGCTCGGCGCGCTTCACCGCGACGTAGCCTCGAATGAACTTGTCACCCAGGTATTTCTCCAGGGTCTTGCTGCCTTCCATGCACTCCAGTGCAGCCTCGATGGTCAGCGGCAGGCGCAGGTTACGCCGTTCATAGCCGCGGCCCTTGACCTGCGCACTGGGTTTGAGGCCTTCGACCATGCCGATGTAGCCACACAGCAGGCTGGCGGCGAGGGCCAGGTAGGGGTTGGCATCGGCGCCGGCCAGGCGGTTTTCCACGCGGCGGTTGTCCGGGGTGGAATCCGGTACGCGCAGGCCCACGGTGCGGTTCTCTTCGCCCCATTCCACGTTCACCGGCGCCGAGGTGTCGGGCAGGAAGCGGCGGAACGAGTTGACGTTCGGCGCGAACAGCGGCAGCGCCTCGGGGATCAGCTTCTGCAGGCCGCCGATGTGATGCAGGAACAGCTCGCTCATGCTGCCGTCGGCGTTGGAGAAGATGTTCTTGCCGGTCTTGATGTCGACGATGCTCTGGTGCAGGTGCATGGCACTGCCCGGCTCGCCGGTCATCGGCTTGGCCATGAAGGTCGCGGCCACGTTGTGCTTGAGGGCGGCCTCGCGCATGGTGCGCTTGAACACCACGATCTGGTCGGCCAGGTCCAGGGCATCGCCGTGACGGAAGTTGATCTCCATCTGCGCGGTGCCTTCTTCATGGATCAGGGTGTCCAGATCCAGGCCCTGCAGTTCGCACCAGTCGTACATATCTTCGAACAGCGGGTCGAATTCGTTCGCCGCGTCGATGGAGAAGGACTGGCGACCTGTCTCCTGGCGGCCGGAACGGCCCACCGGAGCCTGCAGCGGGTAGTCGGGGTCGTCGCTGCGCTTGGTAAGGTAGAACTCCATCTCCGGAGCCACGATCGGCCTCCAGCCCTTTTCGGCGTAAAGCTGGAGGACGCGCTTGAGGACGTTGCGCGGCGACAGCTCGATGGGGTTGCCCAGCTTGTCGTAGGTATCGTGGATGACCATCGCGGTCGGCTCGATGGCCCAGGGGACGAGGAACACGGCATTCTCGTCCGGGCGGCAGACCATATCGATGTCGGCCGGGTCCAGCAGATCGTAATAGATGTCATCCTCGACGTAGTCACCGGTCACGGTCTGCAGGAGAACGCTCTCCGGCAGGCGCATGCCCTTCTCGTTGAGGAATTTCGCAGTCGGCGCGATCTTGCCCCGGGCGATCCCGGTCAGGTCGGCGATCATGCATTCCACTTCAGTGATCTTGCGTTCCTTCAACCAGCCACTGAGCTGGTCTAACTTGCTAGTCATAAAGACCTCAGGGTTTGAGAGCCCGGCCCCAACGCCGGACTCAGCGGTTCCCCGCCCTCTTGCTGCAGGCTTTGCCGAATGCCTGGAAGATAGCGAGATAGTTGGGGTTCGTTTCGACCTGCCATTCCGGGTGCCACTGCACCCCGACGGCGAAGGCCGTGCCTTCGACGGAGAAGGCTTCAACCAACCCGTCAGGCGCCAGAGCTTCTACACGAAGGCCGGGCGCCAGACGATCAACGCCCTGGCCGTGAATAGAGTTGACCTGGAACTGCGAGGGTAGCCCGATACCGGCGAAAACGCCGCCCGGCTGCACGTCAACGACGTGCCGCAGACCATATTGGATTTCGATCGGCTCACCGGCAGGTTCGCGGTGATCCATGAAGCCCGGGGCCTCGTGCACCTTCTGGTGCAGCGAACCGCCGAAGGCGACGTTCATTTCCTGGAAGCCGCGGCAGATGCCCAGCACCGGAATCCCGGCCGCGACGGCGCGGCGGATCAGCGGCAGCGTCGTACTGTCGCGCTCGGGATCATGAGGGGTGCCTGCAATGCTGGCGGAGCCACTATAATGATGGGGCTCGACGTTCGACGCCGAGCCTGTGAAGAGCAGGCCGTCGAACGCGGCCAACATGTCTTCCTGGTCGATGGCATCGCCCAGGGAGGGAATGATCAAAGGAATGCCCGAGGCCCCGGAGATCAGCGCTCTGAGGTATTTGTCGCCAGCAACATGGTAGGGTTTGGAACCGATCTGCTTGATGCAGGCGGACACGCCGATTAACGGCAGGCGAGACATGGGACACCCGTGTTTGTAAGTGTTATGGGCTTGAGGCCGAGCTTAGCCTTGTTCATTTTTTTACACAATAGCCATGTAAAAAATCAAACACGCCCCACTGAACAGCCCGCCAGCAAAGGCTCTCCGCGAATCAAAAGCGGCTCGAAACGCCCCAAAAACGGCCCATCAGGACTGATGCGCCCCACTTTGGTGCGACATTGACAACCCTTGCCAATTCGGATTGACTCACACCTCAGCTTTCGAATGATTGAAATTTTTAACAATAAAGGTGTGACATCATGTCGGTACCCCAGAGTGCCGTGTCGCTCGAAGAAGCGAGTGAGTTCCTGAAGGAACACCCCGAGGTCCAGTTCGTCGACCTCCTTATTGCAGACATGAATGGTGTGGTCCGCGGCAAGCGCATCGAACGCACCAACCTGCCCAAAGTCTATGAGAAGGGCATCAACCTCCCCGCCTCTCTCTTCGCTCTCGACATCACCGGCTCCACCGTGGAAAGCACAGGCCTCGGCCTGGACATTGGCGACGCGGACCGCGTCTGTTTCCCGATCCCCAACACTCTCTCCATGGAACCCTGGCAGAAGCGCCCGACCGCGCAGCTGCTGATGACCATGCACGAAATGGAAGAGCGCCAGCCGTTCTTCGCCGACCCTCGTGAAGTACTGCGTCAGGTCGTACAGAAATTCACCGATATCGGCCTCACCATCGTCGCGGCCTTCGAACTCGAGTTCTACCTGATCGACCAGGAGAACGTGAACGGCCGTCCGCAACCGCCGCGCTCGCCGATCTCCGGCAAGCGTCCGCAGTCCGTTCAGGTCTACTCCATCGATGACCTCGACGAATACGCCGATTGCCTACAGGACATCATCGACGGCGCCCGCGCCCAGGGCATCCCGGCCGACGCCATCGTCAAGGAAAGCGCCCCGGCCCAGTTCGAAGTCAACATGCACCACGTTGACGACGCCCTGAAGGCCTGCGATTACGCAGTCCTGCTCAAGCGCCTGATCAAGAACGTCGCCTACGACCACGAGATGGACTCGACCTTCATGGCCAAGCCCTACCCGGGTCAGGCTGGCAACGGTCTGCACGTCCACGTCTCGCTGCTCGACAAGGACGGCAGGAACATCTTCACCAGCGAGGATCCCGAGCAGAACGCCGCGTTGCGCCACGCAATCGGCGGTGTGCTCGAGACCCTGCCGGCGTCGATGGCGTTCCTCTGCCCGAACGTCAACTCGTACCGCCGTTTCGGTTCGGCCTTCTTCGTGCCGAACGCACCGAGCTGGGGCCTGGACAACCGTACCGTCGCCCTGCGCGTACCTACCGGAGCACCGGAAGCGGTGCGCCTGGAACATCGCGTCGCCGGTGCCGACGCCAACCCGTACCTGCTGCTCTCGGCTGTACTGGCTGGCGTCCACCACGGCCTGACCAACAAGGTCGAGCCGGGCGCGCCGATCGAAGGCAACGCCTACGAGCAGTTGGAACAGAGCCTGCCGAACAACTTGCGCGATGCCCTGCGCGAGCTGGACGACAGCGACGTGATGAACAAGTACATCAGCCCCGAGTACATCGACATCTTCGTCGCGTGCAAGGAGCATGAGATGCAGGAGTTCGAGTATTCGATTTCCGATCTCGAGTACAACTGGTACTTGCACACCGTATAAGTGGTAAACGAAACGCCGGCCCTCGTGCCGGCGTTTCCTTGTGCCTCTGGCACACCCGGGGAACTGCGACATCGCAACGGCGAGGAGGGGCGCCAGGGCGAGTCACATCCGTCGTTCCTTCCTGCTCGCGATGTCTCCATCCGCCCGCCCGGGCGCCATCGCGTCTGTCGTGTCTTTGCTGTCGCGCTATCGAGCGGCGAATGCCGCATCCGCTGATTACGTGGTTCATTCAGGGAGATCGCCAATGCCACGCCTGTACGCCTTGATTCTGATGCTGTTGTGTCCGCTTTCCGCCTGGGCGGAGCAAGTCATCCATGTCTACAACTGGAACGACTACATCGCTCCCGAAGTGCTCAAGGACTTCGAGAAGGACACCGGCATCCGTGTCGACTACAAGACCTACAGCACCGCCGAAGAGGTCAAGAAGGCCCTGGAGAGCGGTGAGAAGATCGACGTCGCCGTGCCTTCGCACAACGACCTGCCGGCACTGATCCGCGACAAGCGCATCCAGGCCCTGGACTTCAGCAAGCTGCCCAACCGCAGCCACCTCGACACCCAGTTGCTGAGCAAGCTGGCCGCCGTCGACCCCAACAACCAGCACGCCATACCTTATCTGTGGGGTGCCGTGGGCCTGGCAATCAACGAACCCGAAGCGGAGAAGGCCTACGGCGGCAAGCTGCCCGACAGCTGGAGCGTGATGTTCGACCCGCAGCAGAGCCAGCGCCTGAAGGCCTGCGGCATGAGCCTGCTGGACGCTCCGGACGAGGCCTTCTCGGTGCTGATGAACTACCAGGGCCGCAACTTCGCCCGCAGCGCGCCGTCGCAGATCCGCCGTGCCGGCGAGGTGCTCGCACAGCTGCGCCCGAACCTGCGCTACATCGACAGCGAGCGCTACATCCAGGACCTCAACGCCGGCAAGCTGTGCGTCGCCATGGCCTGGGTCGGCGATGCCCTGGGCGCCGCCAACGCCGGCCAGCCGGTGCGCTTCGTGGTGCCGCAGGAAGGCTCGGTGCTGTTCATCGACAACCTGGTGATCCCCAGCGCCTCCGAGCATCCGGACCTGGCCCTGAAGTTCATCGACTACCTCATGCAGCCCAAGGTCGCCGCGCAGATCACCGCCGCCACCCTCTACCCCAACGGCAACAAGGACTCCGCGCAGTTCCTCGATGCCGCCCTGCGCGACCAGCCGGGCCTGTACCCGGACCAGGAAACCAAGCGCCGCCTGTTTGCCCTGGAAACCGCGCCGGAGAAGACCGCCCCGGTGATCACCGAAGTCTGGGCCAAGCTGCGCGACGGCGGCAGCTGACTTGCCGAGCGCACCGGAGCTGGCGTCCAATAGCCGCCCAGCTCCGGAGACAGCCATGCCCGCTCCCACCCGCAAACCTCGCGCCAGCAGCCAGGCAAGAATCGCCGTGATCCTCGACGCGGCCCGCGCCCTGCTGGCCGAAAGCGGCGCAGCGGGGCTGTCGATCTACGCGGTGGCCGAACGCGCGGACATTCCCCCCTCTTCCATCTATCACTTTTTCCCCAGCGTCCCGGCGTTGCTGCAGGGCCTGACCAATGACGTCCACGCCGCCTTCCGCGCTTGCCTGGAACAACCCGTCGATCACGCTGCCCTACGCGACTGGCGCGACCTCGCACGACTGGTCGAACAACGCACCCTGGCCGTGTACGCCGAAGACGCCGCCGCACGCCAGCTGATCCTCGCCAGCCACGGCCTTGCCGAAGTCACCCAGGCCGACAGCCAGCATGACGTGCAACTCGGCCAGGCCATGCGCGCCCTGTTCGAGCGGCATTTCGAGCTGCCACCGTTGCCGCAGGATATCGAGGTGTTCAGCCTCGCCATCGAACTGGGTGATCGCGTTTACGCCCTCTCCGTGCAGCGTCACGGGCTGATTACCGAACGCCTGGCTGAAGAAGGCATGCGGGTGATCGATGCCTACCTCTCGCTGTACCTGCCGCCCTGCCTGCCGAAGCGCCCCTCACCCCTTAAATAAATCGATTTATATCCGATTAAAATCCGGATATACGGGCATTTCCTGAGAATAATTCACTTCATAAATCGATTTTTATCGGATATAAAATCAGACACTGCCCGCGGCGACCTATACTGGCCGCTCGTGACGCACTCTCGAATGACACAACCCAAAGCGCAGGATGGGGCGACGCGCATAGCGCCCTACGTCCCCAACTGAGCAGCCCCCAGGATCGCCCCATGACTACGTTGACCAGCACTCCCCGCGCCGATGGCTTCCGCATGCCGGCGGAATGGGAACCCCACACCCAGACCTGGATGGTCTGGCCCGAGCGGCCGGACAACTGGCGCCTGGGCGGCAAGCCGGCGCAGGCCGCCTTCAGCGCCGTGGCCCGCGCCATCGCCCGCTTCGAGCCGGTGACCATCGGCGTCTCCGCCGGCCAGTACGAAAACGCCCGCGCGCAGTTGGCCGACGCGGCCAACATCCGCGTGGTGGAAATCAGCAACGACGACGCCTGGGTGCGCGACACCGGCCCGACCTTCGTCACCAATAACGACGGCGAAGTACGCGGTGTGGACTGGACCTTCAATGCCTGGGGCGGCCTGGAAGGCGGCCTGTACTTCCCGTGGCACCGCGACGACCAGGTGGCAAGCAAGATCCTCGGCATCGAGCGCAGCGACGGCTACCGCACCGAAGGCTTCGTGCTGGAAGGCGGCTCGATCCATGTGGACGGCGAAGGCACGGTGATCACCACCGAAGAGTGCCTGCTCAACCACAACCGCAACCCGCACATGAGCCGCGAAGAGATCGAGGCCGTGCTGCGTGAGCACCTGGCCATCGACACCGTGATCTGGCTGCCGGACGGCCTGTTCAACGACGAGACCGATGGCCACGTCGATAACTTCTGCTGCTACGTGCGCCCCGGCGAAGTCCTGCTGGCCTGGACCGACGATCAGAATGACCCGAACTACGAGCGCTGCCAGGCCGCCATGCGCGTGCTGGAAACCGCCCGCGACGCCAAGGGCCGCCAGCTCACCGTGCACAAGATCGTCATCCCCGGCCCGATCCACGCGACCGAAGCCGAGTGCGAAGGCATCGACCTGGTGATCGGCACCCAACCGCGCGATCCGTCGATCCGCCTGGCCGGCTCCTACGTCAACTTCCTGATCGTCAACGGCGGCATCATTGCGCCGCGCTTCGACGATCCGGCGGATGCCGAGGCCGAAGCCACCCTCAAGCGCATCTTCCCCGAACACGAAGTGGTGATGGTGCCGGGCCGCGAGATCCTCCTGGGTGGCGGCAACATCCACTGCATCACCCAGCAGCAGCCGGCGCCGCAGAAGCGCTGAGTCGCTGAGTAATGAAAAGGCCGTCGCCCCTAACGGAGCGACGGCCTTTTTCATTGGCAGAGAGATGAGTCCGTAGGAGCGAGCTTGCTCGCGAACGACTTCGCGACGGGACTTGTTCGCGAGCAGGCTCGCTCCTGCTAAGAGCCCTCGTGCGCACCCATGAAAAAGCCGCCGCCTCTTGCGAGGTCGGCGGCTTTTTCGTTATCCCACGAGAATTACAGCAGCGGGATGGTGTAGCTGACGATCAGGCGGTTTTCGTCCTGGTCGCGCTGGGTCGCGGTGCCCGGCTGGCTGGCGGCCGGCAGGCCACTGCGCAAGGCAGCATTCTTCCAGGTGAAGCCCAGGCCCTTGAAGGTGCCATCCGGAATAACGTAGGCCAGGGAGATATCACGCTCCCATTCGCTTTGGTTACCCTGCTTGGTGTCGATGCTGTCGCCGTGCAGGTAGATGGTCTGGAAGGTCAGACCCGGAACACCAGCCTTGGCGAAGTCGTAGCCATAACGGACCTGCCAGGTACGTTCGCCAGCGCGCTGGAACTTACCGATCTGCACATCGGTGATCAGGTAGGCGGTGGAGCCTTCGCCGTCGCCACGGTTGAGGAACGGGAAGTCACTGTCGCCGTTGAGCACCTGGTAGCCGGCACCGAAGCTGTGGCCACTGACGGAGTAGGTGAACAGGCCGCTGAAGGCGCGGTTATCCACTTCCCCCTTGAGGGTATTGCCACCGTAGTAGCCGCTGCTGACAAAGCCATCGGCACGGCCGGAGGCGCTGCCGTTCTTGCCGTCGGAGCTGCTGTCGAAGGCACGCAGGTCGGTTTTCAGCACGCCCGGACCGATCGCCCAGTTGTGCTGCAGGCCGAGGAAATGCTGCTGGTAGAAGTCGGTGAGCTGACCGTAGTAGTACTGCAGGGTCAGGTCTTTGTTCAGTTTGTAGTCACCACCGGCGTAGTAGAACTTGTTGCTGTCGCGGGAGCTAATGCTCGAACCGTTGGCGCCAGCGATGCTCAGACTGCGGTTGTCGGTGGAGTTGCGGCCTTTGGAATGCTCCAGTTGACCGGCCACCAAGGTGAAGTCCTTGAGGTCGGTGGAGGTAACTTGGCCACCCTCGAAGGTCACGGGCAACAGACGGCCATCGTTATAGGTCACGACTGGCAGCTTGGGCTGCAAAGTGCCGTAGCGGAACTCGGTATTGGAAACCTTGGCCTTAGCAGTCAGGCCCAGGCTGCTGAAGTCATTCACCGCATCGCCGTTGCTCTTAGACGGGAACACGGTACCGCCCTGCTGCGAGGCCGACTCATAGTGCGTGCCGCCACCGCTGTCCAGGCGCACACCCAGCAGACCAAGAGCGTCAACACCAAAGCCTACGGTGCCTTGAGTAAAACCGGAGGTGTAGTTGAGCAGGAAGCCCTGGCCCCACTCTTCCTGCTTGCTCGGCTCGGCGGTGCCGTTGCGGTTGTCCGTGTTGATGTAGAAGTTGCGCAGGGTCAGGCTGGCCTTGCTGTCTTCGACGAAACCACCGGCGAAGGCCGACTGGGCCAGGCCCGCGGCGGCGATGGCGAGCGCGAGGCTCGATTGCGTGAGAGTGCGGCTTTTCATTGGAATTTCCCCATTTTATTGATCTTGGAAACACGCCATTCGCAACAACGACTGGCTCCCCCGGGAGTCCGACCGAATGGCAGGCAGCGGCCACGGCGTGACGAGCACGACGGGCATGCAGGATTCGTTGGTTGTTTCGACGCCCCGCTAGGCGGGAGCGAAGCGCAGGCAGGCGGACAGGGATACGGCAGAAGATGGGAAGGGCATGGATCGATTCTCGTGTCTTGTTGTTGTGGCGATGCGCTGGGCATTCGCCACCTGACAAGGCAATCCCCAGGCCAACCGGCCTGCCCTGTCCGACACCCCCGTCTTTCCGGCCTCCAGCTCGTTCGTCGAGCCACTCCCCAGGGCCGGATCAGCGGAAAACCGCCATCCCACTATCTCTGGCTGGCGGTAAACCGCCACCCTCTTCCGCTCTGTCCGAAACAGCTCGCGGCAGCGCAGGGCAACGATAAAAGAACCGTCATAAATCCAAAAAGAATTAATTCTTAATATGTAATTTCTTTATGGAATATATGATACGCCTCTCAACGGCGTTCGACTGCTCATCGCTGGAGGTACCTCCAAAGGCAACTCAGGCGTAGGAATCCCTGCATCGTGAAACGCCGGGCAAAAAAAACCCGCCGACGCTGCAACGCTGGCGGGTTCGGGGCCTTGTGCTAGGGGAAGACCCCAAAGGAGAGGGGCGGAATCGCTTCCGCCAGTTGGAGTGGTGCGGCTTGGCACCGGATGGCAGCGATGATGACCAGCCGGCGTTGATGAGTCGATTCCAAAGAACCGCCCGCAGCCGTAGGAATATTCGCGACTGCTGCGGGCGGAGCCAGGGCTTTCCCGTTGATGTCAGGCCTGGGGGTCAGTTACCCACGGCCGCGCTGGTGGCGACGATCGAGGCCGACGGCAGCAGTTGGCTGATGAAGCGGTTCCAGCGGGTGATGTTGGCCGGGCCGATGAACACCACGTCCTGCGGCTGCATGGCGAAGTCCTTGGCCAGGGCGTAGGCGGTCGGACGCTTGGCTTCCAGGTGGAAGACCTGCGCCTGGAAGGTGCCCTGCCCCTTGCCATCAGCTTGCTGCGGGTTGCCGCGGATCACGTAGACCGAATCACCATCGGAGGTTTCCGGGGCCAGGCCGCCGGCGTTGCCCAGCACTTCCAGCAGCGACAGACCAGTGGTGCGGTAGGTCACGACCTGCGGGCGCTCTACCTCGCCGACCACATAGACTTTCTTGCGGTCGTTGTAGGGCAGGTGGACCTGGTCGCCGTTCTTCAGGTAGATGCCGCTGAGCGTCGAGCCGGAGCGGTTCAGCGCGTCGACGTCGATCACGTATTCGCGGCCGTCACGCTTGAGCGTCAGTCCGGACAGGTCCGCCTCGCCGGCAATCACTCCCGCCTTGCTGACCGCCTGCACCAGGGTCGTGGGCGTGTTGTTCAGCTCGACCTGGCCGCCGTTCTGGAAGGCGCCGGAGAACACCACGTGCTGGCTGGCATAGCGCAGCACGGTGACATCCACCTGCGGGTCGACGATGCCCTTGTTCGCCAGCCGGCGGGCCAGGCTCGAACGCAATTGTGCCGGGGTCTGCCCTTCGGCTCGCACTACGCCGGCGTAGGGGAAGAAGATGTTGCCGTCGGCGCCGACCACGCGGCCGTTGGCTTCCATCTGCTGGGTCGAGCCGGGGCTGGTCAGTTCCGGGTGGTCCCAGACGGTCACCAGCAGCACGTCGCCGCCGCCGATCACGTAGTCCTGTTGCGGCGGGCGGTAGTTCAGCAGTTCCGCGGGCACACCGGGCCTGGCGGCAAACGAGGCCTCCTGGCGCTGCAGCACCTGTGGCGTGATAGGCACGAGGGTAATGTTCATCCCCTGCTTCTGCGCCTCGCGCTGGACATCGGAATCCGTCATGTACTGACCGGGGGAGAACACGCAGCCTTGTAGCGCCAGACTGCCGACTACAAAGCTGAAAGCGAGCAGGTTTTTCATGGCAATCCTTCCTTGAAACGAGTGTGAAAACTCAGTAGGCGTTGCGGTGTACGAAACCCTTGAACAGGGTCAGCAGGACGATCTTCAGGTCCCACCAGACGGACCAGTTCTCGATGTAGTCCAGATCGAACTCGATGCGTTTCTGCATCTTCTCCAGGGTGTCGGTTTCGCCGCGCCAGCCGTTCACCTGGGCCCAGCCGGTGATGCCCGGCTTGACCTTGTGACGCAGCATGTAGCGGCTGACCTGACGCCGGTATTGCTCGTTGTGCGCCACGGCGTGGGGGCGCGGGCCGACCACGGACATGTCGCCGAGCAAGACGTTGAAGAATTGTGGCAGCTCATCCAGCGAGGTGCGCCGCAGGAAGGCGCCCAGCGGGGTGATGCGGCAATCATTGCGCGAGGCCTGGGTGACGGCGGCGCCGTCTTCCATCACCGTCATGCTGCGGAATTTCCAGACGCGGATCGGCCGGCCATCCATGCCGTAGCGGGTCTGGCGGAACAGCACCGGGCCGCGCGAGCTGAGCTTCACGGCCACCGCGATGAAGAGCATGGGCACGGCGATCAGCAGCAGGATCAGCGAGGCCAGCACCACGTCCTCGATGCGCTTGAGCACGGCGTTGGGGCCGTCCATGGGCGTGTCGAAGATGCTGATGGTGGCCAGGCCGTTGATGCTCTCGCTGCGCGCGTGCAGCAGGTCGAACATGAACAGGTCGGGGATCAGGTACACCGACACGGTGGTATCGGACAGCTCGCGAATCAGCTCGTTGAGCAGCGGCTCGCGGGACAGTGGCAGGGTCAGGTAGACCTTGTCGATCTGCCCGGAGCGTGCGGCTTCGATCAGCGCCAGGCGATCCCCCTTTACCGGCACCCGCTCGCCCAGCTCCATCTGCTGCGGGCGGTCGTCGTAGAAGCCGATCAGGCGCAGCCCCATCCACGGGGCATTGAGGATGGTTTCAGCGAGCCGCGCACCAACCTCGCCAGTGCCGTAGATGGCCACGTTGCGGCTGTTGAAACCATGGCGCCGGGCGACGCGCAGCAACATGCGGATTGCCAGGCGATAGCCGCACATGATCAGCAACGCGGCGGCGAACCACCCCAGTCGGCGCGGCTCCTCCAACACCACATGGCGCAGCGAGATGTCCAGCAGCAGCACGGCGAAGAACGCCAGCGACCAGTACAGGGTGACACTCAACGATTCGCGCAGCAGCGACTCGCCGCGCCAGGAGCCGTAGAGCTGGTTCAGCTCGCCGAGCCAGTGGAACAGCATGACGCAGAGCAGCACCGAGACCCAGATCTGTGCGTCCAGTACGCCATTGCCGGCGCTGAGCAGTATCACCCCGGTGAGCACGATCACCAGGATGTCGCTCAGGCGGTGCGCCAGCGAAATCAGTGACTGGTGAGCACGCAGAATTCCTTTTGTCTTGTTGGGCATGATGACCTCGCGATGTCCGGCATCGCTCCTTGTGCCGCTGCTTCGTTATCGCAGTCCGTTAACGGGCGCAGGGCCGGCGAACCCGCCTCGGGTTCGCCGGGTGCGAATTCACTGTCGCTTGTCCAGCAGCAGCTGCTGCAGGTAGCGGCCATAGCCGGTCTTGCTCAGCCGCTCGGCCTGCAGGGCCAGGTGCGTTTCGCTGAGCCAGCCCTGCTGGAAGGCGATTTCCTCCAGGCAGGCCACCTTCAACCCCTGACGCTGCTCGATGGTCTGCACGAAATGGCCGGCTTCCATCAGCGATTCGTGGGTGCCGGTGTCCAGCCAGGCAAACCCACGACCGAGCAGGCTCACGTGCAATTCGCCCCGCTCCAGGTAGAGGTTGTTGATGTCGGTGATTTCCAGCTCGCCACGGGCCGAAGGGCGGATCTGGCGGGCCATCTCCACCACGCGGTTGTCGTAGAAGTACAGGCCGGTGACGGCGTAGTTCGAACGCGGCACGCGCGGTTTCTCCTCGATGGAGAGCACGCGCCCCTGGCCGTCGAACTCGACCACGCCGAAGCGCGCCGGGTCCGCCACCTGGTAGCCGAACACGGTGGCGCCCTGGGTGCGCGCCGCCGCTTCACGCAGGGTTTCGGTGAAGCCCTGGCCGTAGAAGATGTTGTCGCCCAGCACCAGGCACACCGAGTCATCGCCGATGAACTCGGCGCCGATCAGGAAGGCCTGGGCCAGGCCATCCGGCGAAGGCTGCACGGCGTACTGCAGATGCACGCCGAACTGCTCGCCATCACCCAGCAGGGCGCGGAAGTTCGGCAGGTCGGTGGGTGTACAGATCAGCAGGATGTCGTCGATGCCGGCGAGCATCAGTACCGAGAGCGGGTAGTACACCATCGGCTTGTCGTAGATCGGCAGCAGCTGCTTGGACACGCCCAGGGTGATCGGGTGCAGGCGGGTGCCGGAGCCGCCGGCGAGGATGATGCCCTTCATGATCTGCCTCCTTGCTTGGCGATCTGTTTGGCGTCGAAGCGCGCCGGGTAGCCCGAGCGCTCCATCAGAAAGGTGTCGATCAGGCTCGACAGGCGCAGGGCGGAGATGTCCCAGGAGTAGCGCAGGACATTCTCCTGCCCCAGCCGGCGCAGTTCGGCGCGCAGCTGGTGGTCGAGCAGCACGCGGCGCAGGGCGGCAGCGATGCCGGGCGGGTCGAGGGGGTCGAAATACAGCACCGAGTTGCCCAGCACTTCGGGAATCGAGGCGCTGCTGGCGGCCACCACCGGGCAGCCGCAGGCCTGCGCTTCCAGCGGTGGAATGCCGAAACCTTCATACAGCGACGGAAAGGCGAAGACGGCCGCGTGGCGGTACTGCTCGATCAGCTGGTCGTCGTCCAGCCGTCCCAGCCAGCGCACGCGATCGCCCTGCCCGCTCTGCTGCAGCTGCGCGTCGACGAAGCTGCGGTTGGCGGCGCCGACGATGCGCAACTCCACGTCCAGCTCACCCAGCAGGCGGAAGGCTTCGATCAGCCGCTGGAAGTTCTTGTGCGTGGCCGGCGAGGACACCGCCAGTACATAGGGGCGCTCGGGCGTCGTCGGTTCTAGGCCGGTACAGAACTCGGCGGACACCGCGTTGGCGATCACATGGATGCCCTTGGGGTCGACGCCGTAGTGCGTGGCGATCTCCTGGCGGGAGAATTCGCTGACCGTGACCTGCGCCAGCGAGCGGCGCAACAGCAGGGGAATCATCACGCGGTACAGGGCGCGGAACTTCCAGGAAAAGCTTTCCGGGTGGCGCACGTAGGTGATGTCGTGGTGCGTCATCACCTGCCGCGAGTACGCCAGTGGCGCCGTGCTGCACAGCGAGACCAGCAGCGGCCGACCGTGGCGCGCCAGCCATAGCGGCAGGTCGACCTGCTCCCAGAGGTGCCCGCCGTTGCGCCCGATCTGCTCGACGTTCAGTTGGCGGGCGATCTCCGGGCGGAGGATTTCCCCCGGCGGCGCCACGAAGTGCAGGTCGCTGCGCAGGCGTGCCAACGACAGCGATATCTGCTCGGCGAAGCGCTGCACACCGCTCAACTGCTGGGTGAGGAAACGCGCGTTGATCACGATCATCAAGGGTTCTCCGCGAGGGGTCAGCGCAGCGACAGTTGCGGGGCCGACGCGCTGCGCACCAGGGTGGGCGACTCGTCGATGCGGATGCTGGCCTGGCAATCGCCGCCGCCTGCGGGGCATTGCCAGGGCACCGGCCGGCCCTCGCGGCGGGCGATGCCCTCCACGGCGTCGAGGCGCCAGAGGGTGTCGCTGCTGCCGGGCTTGCTGGTGATGTTCAGGGTCTGTTCGTGGCCCAGGGTCCAGGCCACCAGGATTTCCTCGCTGGCCTTGGCGAAGCGCAGCAGGTAGACGTTCGGGTCCTGGTTGGGCACGCGGCCGACGAAGCGGTAGCGGCCGATGATGTCGGCGACGCTGGCCATGGCGTGGTAGGCCGGCTTGGGTTGGCCGCTGGCGGTGAGCAGGCCGAAGTTGTGTTCCATGTCCGTGCGGTCGATGCCGTCGTCCACCAGGTCGTACCACCAGGCGCCCTTCACATTGGGCAGGCTGCGCACCAGCACATAGGCGCGGGCCAGGTACGCGGCCTGGCGTTCGCGGCTGATGCCGCAATCGCCTTCATGGGCCGGCCAGCTGAATTCGGTGAAGTACAGCGGCACCGGCTTGCCGGCGGCGTTTTCCAGCTTCTGGTTGACGCCCTGGAACCAGTTGAGCCAGGCCTCGGGCGTGGACATCTCGCCTTCGCAATACACCGACGGGTGCAGCGAGATGCCGTCGGCCACATCGAGCACGCCACCACCGGCGATGCGTTCGGCGAAGCCCTGGCGGATGCCCTTGAGGGTGACGGCGCCGGCGAGCACCTTGGCCTGCGGGTCTTCCTCGCGGATCACCTTGGCGGCGGCGCGCACCAGGGTCAGGTAATCGTCGCTGAAGTCCTTGTCGGTGGCGTTTTCCGAGTCCCACTCGTTCCACACTTCGTAGAAGGCGACCTGCCCCTTGAAGCTGCGGACCACGTAGCGCACGTAGCGCAGGTAGCCCTCGCGGGAGGCGTCGTCGCGCGGCTTGGCATTGCCGTAGAACTGGTTCTCGTTGCCCAGGATCAGCAGCGTGCTGATACCCAGGCTGCGCGTGCTGCGCAGCTGTGCGCGCCACGCGGCATCGATGGCCAGCTTGCCGCGCTCGCGCTCGACGCTGGACCAGTAGGCGTCGTCGCGGAACGAGGTGATGCCGGCCTCGCGTCCCAGGCGATTGATGCCGTCGCGGTTGCCGGCGCGGATGTTCTGGTGGGTGCTGGCGCCGACGATGAATTCCGCTGCACCGGGGTTTTCCACCGGCGCCTGGTTGGCCAGGGTGCGCGGCGATTGCAGCAGGCCACCGATCAGCAGCGCGCAGGCCAGCAGGCTGAGCATGCCGCCCTGCAGGCGCAGGGTGCGCGGCGCCGGTTGCGGCGCGGCCTCGCCCGGCAAGCGCAGGGCGCGACCGATGGCCAGGCCGAGGAACAGGCTGGGTATGGGCGATTCGAGTACGTCGCTGGTCCAGCCGATCAGCAGGATGCAATAGGCGATCCCCAGCAGCGCCCGGGCTTCCTGGCCGGGCTGGCGCTGCAGGCGCATCAGCATCGGCACCCCGAGCAGGTAGAGGGCGACGCCGGCCACGCCGAACAGGCACCAGAGGTAGAGCAGCGAATTGTCGGCCACCGCCAGCTGCTCGACACCGAAGATCGGGAAGGCGGCGTAGGCGCTGCCGGTCATGCCCAGCCCGGCGCCGGTGTAGATCCAGCCGTTGTAGTCCATCACCTTGATCAGGTTCGGCCAGGTGTTGACCAGGCGATCCACCATCGACCCCATCAGGTTGTCGCCAGTGGCGCTGGCCAGGTAGGGGTCGACCTGCGCATACAGGCCATACAGCGGCAGCAGCAGCGCGCCGAGCACCACCAGCAGCGCGGCGAACAGGAACAGCAGGCGCTGGCGGGCAATGCTCATCACCATGAGGGCGAGGAAGAAGGCGCCGGCGGAGGACTTGTTGGTGGTGAGCACGATGCCCACCAGCGCCACCGCGTAGAGCAGACCACGCGCCAGCAGGGGCAGGCGGAACGACCCCAGGTAGAGGCTGAACACCGCCAGCATCATCGCCAGGCTGGAGGACATCCGCGAGAAGCCGGCGATGCGATCCAGGCCGTAGGCGCTCCAGGAGCGGTTGGCGCTGACCTCGACGCCGCCCATGGAGTAGGTGTAGCCCTTCCACGGCACATTGATCAGCAGGTCCAGCGCGATGCCGATGAGGGAGGCGACCAGGCAGAAGGCGATGATCCAGCCCACCGCCTTGCGATGCATTTCCAGGTAGGGGCCGCAGAGCAGGCCGAACAACAGCGGCGCGTAGATGAACACAGCGAAGAAGCCGCTCTTGAACTCGGCGCCATGCAGCCGCCCGAGCAGCAGCGAAGCCGCGGCGAGGATCAGCAACAGCCACAGCCCGCGCTGCTGCGGGCGGGTGATCAGCTCCCAGGCCACGGCGATGATGCAGGCCACCTTGGGCAGGTAGACGATCGCCGACAGCCCGGCCTGATCGGTGTAGAAGCGCAGCGCGCCGTTGAAGGTCTCCACCAGCAGCAACGCCACCAGCACCCCGAGCGCCAGCAACGAGCGGTCGAAGGTCACGCGACGGTCGAGCTCAAAGCGTGGATACGGGGATTGCAGTTCCATGCTGGACTCCGCGGGTAAGCAGGGTGTGGCGCAGGATGGTTTCGTACTCGTCGAGCATCCGCTCCAGGCTGAGCATCGGCGCTACGTATTCATGGGCTCGCGAGGCGAGGCGCTGGCGCAGCGCCGGGTCCCGGGCCAGGCGCTGGATGGCATCACCGAGCGAGTCGGGTTGCTCGGGCGAGCAGAGCAGGCCGTTGATCTCGTCCTGGACGACTTCCACCAGCCCGCCCATGCGCGAGGCGATTACCGGCAGGTGATGCGCGCAGGCCTCCAGCGCCACCAGGCCGAAGGACTCCGGCGACAGACTGGGGACCACGGCGACGTCGATCTCGGCAAAGAACTCGGAGGCCTTGCGGTAGCCGACGAAGTGCACGCGCTGGGGGTCGGCGGCGGACTTCAGCTGGTTCACGTAGGCCGCGTCGCCGCGTCCGGCGATCAGCAGCGAGGCATCGTCGCCGCGCGCCTGGAACTGCTCGATCAACCACTCCACGCCCTTGTTCGGCGTCAGCGCACCGATGAAGCCGAAGCGCAACGGGCGGCGCCCGGAAGCCGGCGGTGCCACAGGCACCTCTGCCATCGGCGAGCCGTTGTAGACCACGTGGGTCTGACTGCCGGAGAAGTAACCGGCGTCGAGCAGTGTATTGAGCTGGTAGCGACTGACACCGACCACCGCGTCGACATCGCTCGAAGCCGCAGCATGGGAGCGCCGCAACAACGCACAGGGTGCGCATTGCTGCTCGCAATGGCGGCCCTTGTTGAAGCGCACACCGCGCGGGCAGGTCAGGTACTGGTCGTGCAAGACCTGCACGATGGGCAGGCCGGCGGCACGGATCGCATCCCAGGCGGAGATCGACCAGCCCGACAGGTTGTGGCAGATCACCACGTCCGGCTCGACCTCTTCGAGCACCTTCGCCAGCAGACTGCGCATGCCGCGGTTGTAGCGGTCCAGCCCGTGCCAGGCGAGGCGTTTCAGGGCGCCTTGGCTCTTGTCGTCGAAGGGCCAGTAAAGGTTGTGCAGGCCGGCTCGCAGCACCGGCACACCGTTCACCGTCTCGCGTTGCAGGCCGGCGTCCGGTCCGGTGCAGAGCACCTGCACCTCATGGCCGCGTACGCGCAGGCCCTCGGCCATGTGCTGCAGCATGACCTCCGCCCCGCCGCCGATGTGCGGGGCGTAGAGGGTGTTGAGCAGCAGCAGTCTCATAGCGGGTAGGCCCGGTTCATGCCGAGCGCACCGGCTTCGCCATCGCGGATCGCCTGCAGCAGCAGGGCCAGGCGGCTTTCGCGCTGGTGGCGGCGGGCGAAGAAGTGCAGCAGGCGGATGAACACCCAGCGGTTGAAGCGGTACATCAGCGGCGAGGTCACCCACAGGTTCTTGTCGAACCACGCCTGGTTGCGCGCGGCGTAGTAGGCGCGCAGGTCGGAGCTGCCCAGCAGGTAGGTCTCGTAGATGTTCGAGGTGCGCGCCTTGATGTTCCAGGAGTTCTCCAGGTCATCCAGGCTCGCCTCCGGCACCAGGTAGAGGTGGCCACCCAGGTTGCCGATACGGAAGGTGTATTCGGTGTCGTCGGCGTACAGCACCAGGTCACGGCGCGGCAGGCCGATGCGGCGGAACAGGTCGGCATGCCCGAGCAGGCCGCCGTAGTAGGCGAACGGCAGCTCCAGCAGCGGCTGCGCCGGGCGCGGCTTCGGCTTGCCCCAGGGCGTGCGGCGCCAGAGCTTGTAGGGCAGCTGGCGAACGTGGAAGCCGAAGTAGCTGGAGCGCGGCGGGGTGATGAAACGGGTCGGCACTCCGGAAGCGACGTCGGCCTGGTGGGTCGGGCGGAAGCCCAGCACGGCCGTGTTGTCGGTGCCATGGCGCAGCGCGCAATCGATCAGGCGCTGCTTGAGCAGCGGGAACGAGCCCGGCGTCGGCGCGTTGTCGTCATCCATCAGCCAGATGAAGTCGCAGCCGCTCTTCAGCGCGGCCTCGATGCCCACGGCATAGCCATTGGCCGAGCCGGTGTTGCTGTCCAGCTCGATCACCTGCACGCGGTTGGGCCAGAGCATGAACAACTGGTCCAGCTCAGCCACCGAGGCATTGCTGACGACGATGGCGCGGGTGATGTCCTTCTCGCGGAAGGCGCGGGCCAGCAGCTCTTCCAGATACTCCAGGCGATCGCCATAGGTCAGCGTCACCAGCACGGTCGATCCATTCATTTCGCCACTCCTCCTTGCAGGCGTGCCCATCAGGCGCGCCAGCCGTCATTCCCGCTCGCTGCCGAGAGCTGGCTGAGCGGGACCCGGATGCGTTGTTCGCGTTGCAGCAGGTTGAGCAGGATCAGCCCGCGCTCGGTGCCGTCGTCGCTGAGGAAGATCGCGTCCACTTCGCAATCGCCTGCGCACTTCACGCGCACCATCTGCCCTTCGTGGAAGCCGCTGGCACGGCGCTCCGGCATGGCGGCCAGGCGCTGGCGGATGCCTTCCACCAGGTCGTCGGCCACTGCCAGCGGCTGCGCGCCAAAGCTGACGAGGCGCGCCACGCCCCGAGTCGAGCGGATCGGGAACCAGTTGTCGTGCTGCTGATCGAGGCGGATGAACAGGTAACCGGGGAACAGCGGTTGCGCCCGGCCGCCCTGCCCCACCACCGGGCGGTAGCAGGAGAAGCCCTGGCGCCCGAGGTTCTCTTCGGCACGCAGTTCCTGGTGCGGCTTGGTCTGGATCAGGTACCAGCGGTATTGCGCGGCTTCCAGGTCCACGCCAATCACAGCATTCATGACTCGTACTCCCCGAGGATGTCGGACGACGGAGCAGGTCGCTCCACGGTGTAGCGGCCCAGCAGGCGCTGCAGTTCGTCTGGCGGGTTGAACATCAGCACGTCGATGATCGACAGGCTGGGGACGAAATCCGGGCTGAACTGCGGGTAGCTCACCGGCTCCATGCGCAGGAACTGCAACTCCAGGCCGTGGGCGTTGAACACGTCCGGCGAGTACAGGTGGCGGCCACCTTCGGGATTGAGGTAGACGTCGCCACCGGTCTGCTTCACCGCTTCGATCAGGCGCTGGTCGCGGCCGATGTCGTCGGCCAGGTCCAGCTCGGAGACACGCGTCATCGGCGTGTCGATCTCCATGTACTGGCAGATGCGGCGGATCGAGTGCTCGGCGAAGTGCGACAGGTTGCGCTCGGGGTGTTCGAGGATTTCCTCCAGCAGCGGCATCACCTGCTCGTAGCACGGCGCACGGTGGTAGGCATGGCGGATCGTGTGCAGCAAGCGCTGGTTGGTCAGCCGCATCTCGTCACTCAGGCGTCGTTCGTTGATCGCCTGGGTCTGCGAGCCCTGTTCCAGGGGAAAACTGAACTGCCAGATCTTGCCGCCGACCAGCACCCGATTGCGGTTGATCCAGCCGCGCCGGGTGTACTGCAGGCTGTCGCCGAGAATGAACAGACTGCTCGCGGCGATCAGCTGGAAGTACCCCAGGTAGGGGAACAGGTACGGCTGCATCAGGCTGACGATATGGACCATGTCGGTACTCCTTCCCTGCCTGCGGCTTCAGTCCTTGGCGTCGTAGCGATAGGCGTAGGCACCGTAGTCGTAGGCTGCGGTGGAGGCCTTGCGCTTCACGCCATTGAGGATCGCGCCCTGCAGGTGGATGCCGCTCTGCCCCAGGCGGCGGCGCGCGGTGTCGATCTCGCTGGCCGGGCTCTGGCCGAAGCGGGTCACCAGCAGGCAGATACCGCACAGCCGGCCGACCAGCGCGGCGTCGGTCACCGCCAGCACCGGCGGGGTATCGACTATCACCAGGTCGTACATCGACGAGGCATCGCGCAGCAGCTGGGCGAAGTTGTCGTGCATCAGCAGCTCGGACGGGTTCGGTGCGGCGAAGCCGCAAGAGATGAAGTCCAGCTCCGGCACCTCGGTGGGCAGGATCACTTCGCTCAGCGGGCGGTGCGCGCTCAGCGCGTCGGACAGGCCGTGGCGCGGGGTCAGGCCGAACACCCGGTGCAGGTAGCCCTTGCGCATGTCAGCGTCGATCAGCAGGGTGCGCAGGCCCGATTGCGCGACGATGGCCGCCAGGTTGCTGGAGACGAACGACTTGCCGGCGCCCGGCGCGGGGCTGGTGAGCATCACGACGTTGTTGCGCGCTTCGAGCAGGGCGAAATGCAGGTTGGTGCGCAGGCTGCGGATGGCCTCGTTGGCCAGGTCGCCGGGGGTGGAGGCGGCGAGCAGCTTGGGCGTATGGCCGAGGATGTCACCCTTGCGTTCCTTCTCCAGGCGCTCCTGCTGCCGCGAGTAGGGAATCGCGGCGAGCACCGAGAGGCCGAGCTGTTCGATCGCCTCGGGGTTCTCCACGCCACGGTAGAAGGCCTGGCGCAGGAACAGGATGCCCAGGGCGACGCAGAAGCCGAGCAGGGTGGCGAGCAGCACGATGACCTTGCGCATCGGCTTGGCCGGCTGCTCGACGTTGGCCTGGGCGGTGTCGATCACCCGCACGTTGCCGATGGTGCCGGCGCGGATGATGTCCTGCTCCTGGGCCTTGTTCAGCAGGTTGGTGTAGGTCTGCCGGGTGACCTGCATGTCACGGGACAGGCGCAGCAGTTCCTGCTGGGTAGCCGGCAGGCTCTGGATGCGTTTCTGCAGCTGGGCCTTGCGGTCCTCCAGGCTGCTCATCTGCTTGTTCAGCGCCTGGTACAGCGGGTGGGTCGGGGTGTACAGGCGGTCGTACTCGGCACGCTTGAGCTTGAGTTCGGAAAGCTGGTTGTCGATGCCCACCACCTGGTCCAGCACACCGCGGGTCTCGACGCTGATGTCGGCCGACTTGGCGGTGGTCTGGTAGGCGTTATAGGCAGCCTCGGCCTTCTCCAGGTCCAGGCGTACCACCGGCAGTTGCGAGCGCAGGAACTGCAGGCGCTGGGAGGCTTCGGCGGAGCTGCGTTCGACGTTCTGCAGCACGTAGAGCTGGCTGATCTTGTCGAGGATGCGGTCGGCCTGCAGCGGGTTGGGGTCTTCCAGGGTCATGTAGATGATCCCCGAGTCCTTGCCCGCCTCGGCCACCTTGAGCAGCTTCTGGTAGTTCAAGGTGGTGGTCAGCAGACGGTTCTTCGCCACGATGAACTCGGTACCGGGGCGTGCCACCAGTTCGTCCACCTCGATGCTGAAGCCTTTCTCCAGCACCGGTTTCTTCAGCTCGCCGCGCAGCAGCAGCTGGCCATCGGCGTTGAGCAGGTGATAGGCGTCGCCGCCGTCGGCCACCAGGGTCAGCGGCTCACCCAGGTATTCCTCCGGCACGTCGAGAGAGAACACCTTGATCTGCTCGCCGCCCCAACCATAGGCGCCCATGCCTAGCCAGGGCGCAGCAAGGGTCTGGCCGGCTTCCGGCTGGTAGCGCCGCGCCAGGTAGTCACCGATCAGCGGCATGCGCTTGGGCTTGGCGACGATGTCCAGCTTCAGCAGTTCGACCGCCTTGCCGAGCACCGCGCGGGATTTCAGCAGCTCGATCTCGGTGGAGGCGATCGACACCGAGTCGGGGCGATTGATCACCTCGGGCGTGCCGTTGAGGCCGTTCTTCTTCTGCTCGATCTGGATCATCGCGCCGGAGACATAGATGGGCGTGGCGACCACTGCATAGAAGAGCCCGAGTACGGCGAACAGGCCAGTGACGGCGAGGATCATCTTCTTGTGATCGAACAGCAGGCGCAGCAGGCCGGCGACATCGATGCGGGTGTCCTGAAGCGTTTCCAGGGACGAGCGGGGCATGACACTCATGGACTTCCATCCTCCATTGAGGTAGCGCGGCTCAGCGCGCCTGAATCGGGTTCAGCCGCTTGAGCAGGTTGACGCCGTGGTTGCCGATCAACATCAGGAACGCCTGTACCTTGCGCATGGGCGAAATGGCGGCCATGGACATCCGGCAGACCTGCATCAGGAAATACTCGTTGAGCTCCTGGTTCCCCAGGCGCTGGTAGTAGCGCGACAGGCAGTAGTAGGTGTGCAGGGTCATGTGCTGCTGCACGCGGTCGGCCTGCATGGAGAAGATCCCGCCCTTGTGCACGCGGTAGGCGGCGGGACGGATTTCCTCCATGAAGCGGCCCTTGCCGTAGGCACCCAGCAGCGACCACCAGCAGAGGTCGACCATGCGCGTGGTGAGCAGCTCCTCGGGCATTTCGGTGAGCACGTTGCGGAACACCGTGGTCAGCGTGGAGATCGCCCGCGCCTGCTGCAGCTCCAGGCGACTGGCGTCGCGGCGGAACTTGCCGGTGAGCTGCATCGGCTTGATCACGCCGTCCTCGTTGAAGGTGTAGGCATCGTGGTAGGTGATGACGTAGTCGGGATTCTTCTCGAGGAAATCGACCTGGATCTGCAACTTGCGCGGGTCGGTCCAGTAGTCGTCGCCCTCGCAGTAGGCGATGTAGCGGCCGCGCGCCTTGCGGAACACCGGCAGGCCGTGGGACAGGCCCTTGGAGTACTGGTTTTCCTTGTGGAAGATCGGCTTGATGATGTGCGGATAGCGCGCCGCGTAGTCGGCGATCACTTCGCTGGTGCCGTCGGTGGAGGCGTCATCATTGACCAGGACTTCGATGCGGAAGTCGGTGACCTGCTCCAGGAAGCTGTCCAGCGTGCGGCCGATGTAGTTGACCTGGTTGTAGGCCAGGCAAACGACGCTCAAGAGAGGCTTCGGGTCTTCCGGCCAGTTGGAGAGGATCTGCAGCTCGGAGCGGATATCCATGTCTAGACACTCGGCTTGTGGGACGGTTTGAACAGGCGCAGCAGAGCCGGGGCAGAGCCCGCGCCAACGAGGAACAGGGTGATCAGGCCGCACGCGGCGAGCGCCGCCAGCAGCCACAGGCGCTCACCCGAGCGGGCCAGCAGCGTGTAGAAGGGCTCGCTGAGCAGCAGGCCGGCGGCGCTGAGCGCGGCGATCTGCAGGGTGTCGCGCAGCCAGGTGCCGTGCAGTTCCGGAGCGAAGGTGCGGTGCACGATCAGCGGCCAGATCAGGAACGACACCAGGCGCAGGCCGAACCAGCACAGCGCCACGCCAACGACGCCGTACAGGTAGGCGCTGGCGATCACCAGCGGCACGCTCACCAGGGTGGAAACGACGCTGTACCAGACGTGCATGCGCAGCTGGCCATGGGCGTACTGCAGGTAGAACTGGAAGCTGGCAACAGCCAGCAGGCCGGAGCCCAGCACGTACCAGACGAGGATCGGCCGGCACCAACTGGCGGCCACGGCATCGCCGCTCCAGGCCAGGACCAGGTCATGACCATGAGCGGCGATCACCGCGACCATCGGGAACAGCAGCACACAGACGAAGCGGTTCGCCTTGAGATAGAGCTGCTGCATGTCGTCGTGGCGCCCTTCGGCGACCAGCATGGTCATGCGCGGCAGCAGCGACTGCGCCAGCGGGTTGACCAGGCTGAGAATGCCGCCGGAAATCAGCGCCACCAGGGAGAAATAACCGTACTGCTGCAGGGGCAGCAGGTTCGACAGCAGGACCTTGTCCAGCTGGGTGAGGACGATCCACAGGCAGGAGGTGAGCGACATGCCCAGGGCGAAGGGCAGCACCGGGCGCACCGTGTCCCAGCAGAAGCGGGTCAGCAGGCGCACGTCCATCCACAGGTAGGCCTTGCCACCCAGCAGCAGCGCCTCGATCAGCGATACCGCAACCTGGAACTGGAAGAACACCAGCGGGTCCTGGCTGATGTGCGCCACCAGCAACAGGCCGCCGAAGTAACGCAAGGTGGTGATGAACACGTTCACGCCATTGATGTAGGCGTGCAGTTCCTGGCCCTGCAGTGCACTGCGGTAAAGCGTGGCGTACAGACGCAGGGCGACCAGCAGCCCCATCAGGCTGATGCACTGCGCCACCAGTTCCGGCGACAACTGCTGCACGTTCAGCCACTGCCCGGCGATCCAGCCGCTGCCGCCGAACACGGCCAGGGTGCTGGCGGCCGTCAGCGGCAGCAGGATCAGCTCGAACGAACGCAGCAGGCGCGCCTGATCCTGACCTTCGCCGTTGACGCCACGGCCGTGGGCCACCTGGCGCACCAGCGCCGGCGACAAGCCGACATCGAGCAGCAGCAACCAGGTCTGCAACACCGCGAAGAAGCCGATCAGGCCGTAGGCCTCGGCGCCCAGGTGGCCGAGGTAGAACGGCTGGATCAGGATGCCGATGACGATGGCGTACGCCTGCCCTGCATAGTTGAGCAGGGTGTTGCGGACCATCGACAGCGAGCGTGCGGTGCGCATCATCGTCCCCTTACACCGCGACCGCGACGCGGCCGCTTTCCAGCAGCAACACTTCGATCACTGCGCGCTGGATTTCCTGCGGCAGGCCCGGGTACAGGGGCAGGCAGAGGATGCGCTGGCTCAGTTCGCGGGACTGCACCTGCGGCACCTGCGGGGCGAGGTAATCGAGGGTGTCCAGCGACGGGTAGAAGTAGCGCCGCGGGTTGACGCCGATCTCGTTCAGCGCAGTGCGCACGCGCAGCACCTGGGCTTCGTCACGCAGCCCGATGGGGTAGTAGCTGTTGTTCAGCCGAGCATAACTCTCGCTGGCCTGCAGGTCGTAGTAGCCACTGAGCGACGCGGTGTAACGGGCGGCAATTTCCTCGCGCTGGGCGAGGATGTCGTCGATCTCGTCGAGCACGCACAGGCCCATGGCCGCGGAGAACTCGTTGAGCTTGGCGTTGATCCCCAGGCCGACGATCTGGTCGACGCCGGCAATGCCGAAGTTGCACATCAGGCGGATCTGCTTCGCCAGCTCGTCATCGGAGGTGACGATGGCGCCGCCCTCGATGGTGTGGAACAGCTTGGTAGCGTGGAAGCTCAGGGTGGTCGCGTCGCCCCAGGCCAGGACCGAGCGGTCGCGGTAGCGCGAACCGAAGGCGTGGGCGCCGTCGTAGATCACCTTCAACCGGTTGCGCTGGGCCACCGCCTGAATCTCCTCCACCGCACAGGGATTACCGAACACGTGGGTGGCGACGATGGCGGTGGTATCCGGCGCAAGGCTGGCTTCGATGCGCGCAGGGTCGAGGTTCCAGGTCCGCGCATCGATGTCGGCGAAGCGCGGGCGGATGCTCTCCCACTGCAGCGTGCTGCTGGTGGCAACGAAGCTGAAGGGGGTGGTAACGGCACTGCCGGTCACGCCCAGGGCGCGGTAGGCCACCTGCAGGGCGATGGTGCCGTTGTTGGTGAGAATCACATGGCGAACACCGAAGTAATCCTGCAGGCGCTCTTCCAACTCCGTGACGAAGGGGCCGTGGTTGGTGATCCAGCCGGAGGCGTAGATCTGTTCCACATAGGCCTTGAACTTGTCCAGGTTGCCCAGGTAGGTCTTGGTCACATTGATCACGGTCGCATCCCTCTGTTGGATGGAAAATCCGTTAGCTCGCAGCTGGCGTACGCGCCGCTCAGCCCAGCGCCGACAACGCGAAAGGTGCGTCGTCGAGGCCGCTTTCCATGGGTTGCGCGGCAGGCGTCGCGCGGCTGGCCAGGTGCTCCTGCAGGGCCTCGATGACCCGGCCGCTGGCGTCGTGGTGGAACTGCCAGACGCCATAGATGCGGCTGTCGAAGGAGCGCTCGCTGCCCAGCATCGGATTGGCCGCGAGGCCCGAGCCGAGGCCGAAGCTGTAGAGGCCGGGGATGGGCCGGCCATTGAGGTCACGCAGGCAGCCGGCGGCGTCCGAATCCAGCCCGCCCTTGCTCTCGCGCACCTGCAACGGCTCGCCGTTGGCGCGGCGCAGCGCCGGCAGGCAGGGCTGGTAACCGATGGCCTGGACGATCACGCCGTCTTCGCTGCAGACCTGCGCCAGACGCTCGCGCACGGCGGGCGAGCGGTCCTCCAGACACAGCAGCTCGACCTTCACCCGCGTGCCGCTGACGATCCCGTTGCCCAGCACGTCGGTGCCGACCTGGTGGGCGCGGTAGCGCAGGCCGCCGGAACGGTTGACCCGGCCGGAGACCGGGCAGACATCCATGCCCTCGTCGACCACGTAGCCAGCCGCGCGGGCTTCCTCGGCGCTCTCGAAGAACAGGCGGATCGGCGCGCGGTGCAGTAGGGTGATCTGCTCCAGCCCCAGGCAGTCCAGCGCGCAGGCGAGGTTGTCGAGGATCGAGAAGGCACTGTGGGAACCGCCGACCACGGTAAAGCGGGTGCCCGGGGTGACCCGGTCGCCGAACAGCTCCACCAGCTCGGCAGGGTTCAGGCTGAGCAGCGCGTCGGAGGAGTAAACCGTCGGGCCGTCGTGGGCCAGGTGCAGGTCCTGCTCGGCCAGGCTCCAGTTCAGGTACTCGCGGTTCTGCCGCCCGCCGAGGTTCATCACCAGTGTGCCGGCACCGATCTGCACACCATGGGAGCCACTGCGCAGCGCCAGCTGGAAGCTGCCGTCGTCCTGCGCGGTGATCTTCTCGATGCGGGTACCCAGCGCCACTTCGACGCCCAGGTGCTCGGTGACGTAGCGCATGAACAGGGTCGAGGCATGGGCCAGCAGCTCGCCCACCTGCGTGAGCATCGGCGCACCATGGGGGTCGTTCTGCAGCGCGCGAAACGCCGGCGAATGCGCCAGCGGCGCGAAGATGGGCAACAACGCCGGATCGCGCAGGCAGTCGAGGAACACATCGCCCACCGAGTTCGCGGTGATGTGATAGTCCCCCAGGCGGCCACGGCCGACCGCCAGTGCAGCGTCCACGACCAGCAGGCCATCACGGGCGAGGCTCGCCAGCGCGCCGGTCTTGTAGGCGTTGAAGAGGAACCCCATGCCTGCCGGGCCGGCGCCGCCGACCACACAGGCATAGTTGGAACGAAGAGATTGCTCGGCCATCAGCCTTGACTCCCAGCGCGACGGGGCGCGCGGCTTTCGTGATACCGGCACTGTCGGCCGGCAGGGTGGCAGCGCTCGCGCCGGAATTCCGTCACTCGCGGCGCAGCCGCAGGCACGCGCACCCTCTTCGAGAAGGCGGCGGGAGAGTCTTCGGAATTGATGGCGGATGCCGGCGAGGTAACTTCGGGGATAAATGGAAGTGAGTGTTTCGGCAATGAAACAGGCACTGAAGGATGCAGGGAAAGTTTCGACGAAAGTTCAGCATCGTTACACCCTGGATACATGGCATAACTCATCGCTAAATTAACTAAGCGGGCGAAAGCATATTGCTCATGAGTACCGCAAAGTTTGACGCCAGACTTTCGCAGCCCCGTGAAAGAAAAACTTTCCGAGTGCAACGGGCTGTTCTTTCTACCTGCTTCGAGGGAACGCAAAGTTCCGTCGTTATCCATTCTTCGAGCGGCCATCGTCACTGACTCCAATCCAGGAGAAGCTCTGTACCGGGCCTTTCACAAAATTCGAAGACAAGGCTACCGCCCGAGTTCGAATGACCCGATTCAAACAACGACAATCAACTGTTCGTCCCTGGAGTGGCCGCTAGTTTTCGCTGGGCAAAGCTACCGCCCTTCGGCCTGTTCCGAAAATCTGGAAAAACAACAGCAAAAAACTATCGCGCTTCCGCAGCGAAGAAGGCTGGCGAAAGTTGTCAGGCAGCGATAGGAAAATGACAGGAAGAAGAGGGGGGCAGAATCTTCCTTGACCTTACTGCTCTTGCGACTACTCCCTGAGGTGTCTCATCCGGACACCACACGATATTGCTATGTGGATAGTAATAGAGGGGGGGACAAAGGCATGTCAACGTAGGAAGCACTCCTACGCCGGGAATCCGACAGAAGGCAAATCATACTTTGTAACTTATTGATTTATAAGGCGCCATAAACCCGACACAGGCGTTTTGACAGCATAAACGTACACCTTCGTATCTGCGTTAAAAGTATTAGTCGGAAAGTATTAATGTATCCGCCGCGGACACGGCGGATGTGTTTCATCCCTGAACAATGCGGTCCTTGCCGGTGCGTTTTGCCTGATACAGCGCCGCGTCGGAGCGGCTGTAGAGTGCAGAAAGATTCTGGTCATCGGGCTGCAACAGGGTGAGCCCCTGGCTGATGGTCACGCTGAAGAAATGCTCGGCCTCATTGAAGCGCAGGCGCTGCACTTCCCGCTGCAGGCGCTCGCCGATCTGCCGCGCCATGTTCTCGTCGCAGCCGGGCAGCAGCACGGCGAACTCCTCGCCACCGATACGCCCGAACAGGTCGCCGCGGCGCAATGCGCCAGCGCCGCTCTGGGCGATGCGTTGCAGCACCACGTCGCCGACCTGGTGGCCGTAAACGTCGTTGATCTTCTTGAAGTCGTCCACGTCCAGCAGCAGGAAGGCCAGCGGCGTGGAGGTCGCCTTGCAGTCGCGGAAGGCCTGCTCGGCGCTGTCGAAGAAGTAGCGGCGGTTGCTGCTCTGGGTCAGCACGTCGGTGGTGGCCAGGCGGTGCAGCTCGGTTTCCAGGTGCTTCTTGTCGGTGATGTCCTCGGCAATGCCGACGATCATCAGCGGCAAGCCGGCATCGCTGTGCTGGCTGACGAAGCATTTGTCGCTGAGCCAGCGCACCTCGCCGTCGGCACGCAGGATGCGGTACTCGCGCTGCTCGATGGCGCCGCGCTCGAGTACTTCCTGCAGGGTGCTCTGGGCGTAGTCCAGGTCATCGGGATAGATGCAATTGCGCCACTCGTTGTAATCCGCCAGCAGCAGCGCGGCGGAGCGACCGAAGATGCGCTCGTACGCCGGGCTGACATAGACCATGCGCTGGGCCTGCCAGTCGAAGGCCCAGAGCACCGAGTTCACACTGGCCAGCAGTGCGCTGAAAAGCTGTTCGCGCTCCTTCAGGCGCGTCACCTCGGCGCGACTGTGCAGCAATGCCAGCAAGGCCTCTTCCTGATCGGCCGGCAATTTATTCTCATCCATGTATCAGCGTCCTCCCGCTCATTGACCGGGGCTATGACCGCAAACTACGCCAGGCTGCTGCAAATTAAACGAAAAGCCCGCCGAACGGCGGGCTTTTCTTGAGACGCATCTCTCAACGTCCTAGGACGCTTCCGTCATTCAGACGGCCGGGCGCAGGGAGTAGGTCTTCAGCTGCTCGGCGAATTCGCGCAGCGACTGGATGCCGCTGGCTTCCGCCTCGTGCACCCACTGCTTGATCGCGGCGAGCATGTCGTGGCCGTTGGCGCTGGTTTTCACCCAGATCTGTTGCAGGGCCAGGCGCTTCTCGTAGATCACCTGCAGGGACTGGCTCTGCGCGAGCAGGTCCTGGATGCGCGCGTGATGGCGCTCTTCCAGCAGGCTGGTCTCCCGCGACAGCAGGCGCTTGGCGCGGCGGAACAGGTGACGCACCGACTCGTCGGCCTTGGCCAGTTCCTGCTTCACCAGCGGGCCGATCACCAATTTGCGGTACTGGGCCATGATCTGGAAGCGGTTGTTGAGGATCGCCATGGCGGTGTCCATGTCCAGGCTGCCCTTGCCTTCCACGCGGTGGGCGATGGGCGCCACGCGGGCCACCTTGGCCAGGCGGAGGAAGCTGAACACCTTGATCCAGGCCCAGCCCAGGTCGAACTCCCACTTCTTCACCGACAGCTTCGCCGAGTTCGGGTAGGTGTGGTGGTTGTTGTGCAGCTCTTCACCACCGATCAGGATGCCCCAGGGCACCAGGTTGGTGGCAGCATCGCGGCACTCGAAGTTGCGGTAGCCGATGGCGTGGCCCAGGCCGTTGATCACGCCGGCCGCCCACACGGGGATCCACATCATCTGCACGGCCCAGACGGTCATGCCGAGTACGCCGAACAGGGCGAGGTCGATGATCGCCATCAGCACCACGCCGCCGATGGGGAAGCGCGAGTAGAGGTTGCGCTCGATCCAGTCTTCCGGGCAGTTCTTGCCGTAGATACGCAGGGTGTCGGCGTTCTCCGCCTCTTTGCGATAGAGCTCGGCGCCGGTACGCAGCACGGTGCCCAGGCCCTTGAACACCGGGCTGTGCGGGTCTTCGGCGGTCTCGCACTTGGCGTGGTGCTTGCGATGGATGGCGGTCCACTCACGGGTGTTCATGGCCGTGGTCAGCCACAGCCAGAAGCGGAAGAAATGCTTCAGCGCCGGGTGCAGCTCGAGCGCCCGGTGCGCAGAATAGCGATGCAGGTAGACCGTGACACCGACGATGGTGATATGGGTCAGGATCAGGGTGACCGCCACCAATTGCCACGGCGACAGATCAAGGAAACCGTTGTACCACATAGGCGATACTGTACCTCGGAAGGGGTGTGGGCAACGCCTTGCTGGGCATGCGTTGCCGGGAAAAGCCAGCCCGCATTATCACTAAGCAGGTCCGGATTACCATCCGGTCTTTTAGATACGAACAAGGCCAAGTGGCCATCATTTATACTGCTCAGCCAATAATTCCAACCCACTACCGCATGAATCCACGCCTCAGCGCCCTGCGCATCAGCTTCCTGTACCTGGTCGCCGCCACCCTCTGGGTCTGGCTGGGTGACCAATGGTTACAAAATGTCCTGCGCGACCCGGCCTCGCTGGCGCGGGCACTGGAGCTGAAGAAGTACGTCTTCCTCGCGATTACCTTCCTGGTGCTGTTCTTTCTGCTCTGCCGGCACTTTCGCCAGCAGCACGCCGCCCTCGCCGCGCTGACCGACAGCGAGCAGCGCCTGAGCCGCGCCTTCGCGGTGGTCGAGGACGGCATCTGGGACTGGGACCTGGAAACCCAGCGCGTCTACTACTCGCCCGGCTACGCCAACCTGATCGGCCTGCCCCTGGAGCACCTGAGCGATGACCTGCTGCTCTGGGAGAACCGCCTGCACCCGGACGACCGCGCGCGCATCCTCGCCCTCCACCAGGACTGCATCCAGGGCCTGCGCACCCACCTGGAGTGCGTCTACCGCATCCGCCACGGCGACGGCAGCTATCGCTGGGTACGCAGCAGCGGCCGCCTGACCCGCGCCGAAGACGGCCGCCCCCTGCGCCTGACCGGCATCAACCGCGACATCACCCACCAGCGCAGCAACGAAGACCACCTGCGCCAGGCCGCCGCCGTGTTCGAGGCGACCCAGGAAGGCCTGCTGGTCACCGATGCTCGCGGCGTGATCGTGCACATCAACCCCTCCTTCTCGCGCATCACCGGCTACAGCGCCGAAGACGTGCTCGGCGGCCAGCCCTCGCTGCTCAAGTCCGGCCGCCAGGATGCCGCCTTCTACCAGCGCATGTGGACCGCCCTGCATGAACAGGGTGTCTGGAGCGGCGAAATCTGGAACCGCCGCAAGAGCGGCGAGGTGTACCCGCAGTGGCAGCACATCCGCGCCGTGCGCAATGACGAAGGTGAGCTGACCCATTACGTCGCGGTGTTCTCCGACCTCAGCAGCCTCAAGCGCTCCCAGCACGAGCTGGACTTCCTCGCCCACCACGACCCGCTCACCGGCCTGCCCAACCGCCTGCTGCTGCGCGAGCGCATCGAGCAGGCGCTGGCCCGCGCCGAACGTGAAGGCAGCGGCGGCGCGCTGCTGAGCATCGATCTGGACCACTTCAAGCACATCAACGACAGCCTCGGCCACAGCATCGGCGACCTGCTGATCCGCGCCGTGGCGGAGCGCCTGGAAGACTGCCTGGACGAGCGCTGCTCCCTGGCGCGCCTGGGCGGCGACGAGTTCGCCGTGGTCCTCGAAAGCCAGCAACCGCATCACGCCAGCAGCCTCGCCCAGCGCCTGCTGGAGGCGATGAGCGCACCCTTCGAGGTCAATGGCCAGCTCATCTATATGTCGGTGAGCCTGGGCGTCAGCCTGTTCCCCGAGGATGCACGCAACGTCGATCACCTGATGCAGCACGCCGACGCCGCGCTGTTCCAGGCCAAGGCCAGCGGGCGCAACCTCTACGCCTTCTATACCCCCGAGCTGACCGCCCGCGCGCGCTCCCACGTGCAGGTGGAGTCGGCGCTGCGTCACGCGCTGGACCACGACGAACTGCGCCTGTACTTCCAGCCGGTACACGACCTTGCCAGCGGCCGCATGGTCGGCGTCGAGTCGCTGGTGCGCTGGCAGCACCCACAACACGGCCTCATTGCCCCCAGCGAATTCATCCCGGTGGCCGAGGAAAGTGGCCTGATCACCGCCATCGACGCCTGGGTACTGGAGCGCGCCTGCCGGCAGATGCGCCAGTGGCTGGACGACGGAATCCACCTGGACTTCATCGCAGTGAACGTCTCCAGCCGACTGTTCGGCCGCGGCGGCCTGGAGGAGCGCGTGGCCTTGGCCCTGGAACAGAGTGGCCTGGCGCCCCACCACCTGGAGCTGGAAATCACCGAAAGCGCCGTGATGGAAAACTTCGACCAGGCGCTGGAGCTACTCTGCCAGTTGCGCCTGCTGGGTGTGCACCTGGCCATCGACGACTTCGGCACCGGCTATTCCTCGCTGATGCGCCTCAAGCGCATGCCGGTGCACAAGCTGAAGATCGACCAGGGCTTCGTCGCCGGCCTGCCGGACGAGTCCGAGGACGCCGCCATCGCCTGCGCGGTGATCGCCCTGGGCCAGAGCATGGGCCTGCAGGTGGTCGCCGAGGGCATCGAGCGCCCCGACCAGGCCGCCTTCCTCCTCACTCATGCCTGCAACTTCGGCCAGGGTTACTGGTACGGCGCACCGCAGCCGGCCAGCATTCTGCTGGCACAGCTGCCGCGCGGCAGCGCATGAAACCTCGCTAAAAACTTTCGGATATATAAAAATTCTTAAACAGTATTTTTAAGAATATCCAGCTCCTGCCTAAGATGCGCTCACACCGCACGCGCCGTTGGTGAATCGGCCGGTGGTCAACCCATTAGGAGCAGATACCCATGAGCGCAACCCTCCGTAGCCTGGACGGCCAGGACGAAGCCAACATCCTGCGCGAAGTGCAGAGCGCCCTGCGTGGCCTGCGTTTCGGCGCCGTCGAGATCACCGTGCACAACGGCCAGGTCGTGCAGATCGAGCGCAAGGAAAAATTCCGTCTGCAACAGAGCCCGGGCAAGCCTGCCTGAGCCTCGAGCGAACCGTCTGGACACCCGGAGCGTCGCCATGACCGTACTGCCCCACCGGTACTGCAGCTGCCAGCCACGAATGCGTGGCTGACATCGCCCCCCGAAAGACCCTGCCAAACAAACATAAAGAACTGCATTTTTTTCAGGAGCTGCACATGTCCATCCGCCGTTTCGCCCTGGCCGCCCTCGCCAGCGCCTTGATTGCCGGCCCGGTTTCCGCCGCCACCCAACTGCTGAACGTTTCCTACGACCCGACCCGCGAGCTGTACCAGGCCTACAACGCCGCCTTCATCAAGCACTGGAAGGCCCAGGGCGGTGATGACCTGACCGTGCAGCAATCCCACGGTGGTTCGGGCAAACAGGCCCGCGCCGTGATCGACGGCCTGAAGGCCGACGTGGTGACCCTGGCCCTGGCCGGCGACATCGACGAACTGAACAAGCTGGGCAAGCTGCTGCCCGCCGACTGGCAGGCGCGCCTGCCCGACAACAGCACTCCCTATACCTCGACCATCGTGTTCCTGGTGCGCAAGGGCAACCCCAAGGGCATCAAGGACTGGGGCGACCTGACCAAGCAGGGCGTGGAAGTCATCACCCCGAACCCGAAGACCTCCGGCGGCGCCCGCTGGAACTTCCTGGCCGCCTGGGCCTGGGCCAAGAAGCAATACGGTAGCGACGAGAAAGCCCAGGAATACGTGCAGAACCTGTACAAGCACGTCCCGGTTCTGGACACTGGCGCCCGCGGTTCGACCATCACCTTCGTCAACAACAACATTGGCGACGTGCTGCTGGCCTGGGAAAACGAAGCCTTCCTGGCCAAGAAGGAACAGGGTGGCGAGAACTTCGAGATCGTCGTTCCGTCCATCTCGATCCTGGCCGAACCGCCGGTGGCCGTCGTCGACAAGACCGTCGACAAGAAGGGCACCCGCAAGGTCGCCGAGGAATACCTGAAGTACCTGTACAGCGAAGAAGGCCAGCGCATCGCCGCGCAGAACTTCTACCGCCCGCGTGATGCCAAGGTCGCTGCCGAGTTCGCCAGCCAGTTCCCGAAACTGAACCTGGTGACCATCGACAAGGACTTCGGCGGCTGGAAATCCGCACAGCCGAAGTTCTTCAACGACGGCGGCATCTTCGACAAGATCTACCAGGCGCAGTGATGTGCCACCCGCCCGGCACTGCGCCGGGCGGTCCGATCCGGCGGGCGGTGCACAGCCCGCCGGAACGAAAACCCCCGCCCCATGGCGGGGGCTTAACGCGTTCACGAGAAAGGACAGACAATGTCGCGACGCATCTCCCCGGTCATACCCGGCTTCGGGCTGACTCTGGGCTACACCCTGGTGTACCTCAGCCTGTTGGTGCTGATTCCGCTGGGGGCCATGTTCCTCAAGACGACCCAGCTTTCCTGGGATCAGTTCTGGACCATCATCACCGCGCCGCGCGTCATCGCTGCGCTCAAGCTGAGCTTCGGCACCGCGCTGATCGCCGCCCTGATCAACGGCGTGATCGGCACGCTGCTGGCCTGGGTGCTGGTGCGCTACCGCTTCCCCGGCCGCAAGATCATCGACGCGATGATCGACCTGCCCTTCGCCCTGCCCACCGCCGTGGCCGGCATCGCGCTCACCGCGCTGTATGCGCCCAACGGCCTGGTCGGGCGCTTCGCCACCGAGATCGGCCTGAAGATCGCCTATACCCCGCTGGGTATCACCCTGGCGCTGACCTTCGTGGTGCTGCCCTTCGTGGTGCGCACGGTGCAGCCGGTGCTGGCCGATATCCCGCGTGAAGTCGAAGAGGCTGCCGCCTGCCTGGGCGCCAAGCCATTGCAGGTGTTCCGCCACGTGCTCCTGCCAGCGCTGCTGCCCGCCTGGCTGACCGGTTTCGCCCTGGCGTTCGCCCGCGGTGTCGGCGAATACGGCTCGGTGATCTTCATCGCCGGCAACATGCCGATGAAGACCGAGATCCTGCCGCTGCTGATCATGGTCAAGCTGGACCAGTACGACTACACCGGCGCCACCGCCATTGGCGTGCTGATGCTGGTCGTAGCCTTCGTCCTGCTGCTGCTGATCAACCTGCTGCAGCGCCGCATCGAAACGCCTTGAGGAGCGCGCCATGAGTACCGCAAGCCTTTCCGCCGCGGCCGCTGCCAACGCTGCTCGCCGGGGTAATGTCTGGGGCCGCCGCGCCCTGATCGCGCTGGCCTGGCTGGCCTTCGCGCTGTTCCTGCTGCTGCCGCTGTTCGTGGTCCTGAGCGAGGCACTGAAGCAGGGCTTCGGCACCTTCTTCGAAGCCATCCTGGAGCCCGATGCGCTGGCCGCACTGAAGCTGACGCTGATCGCCGTGGGCATCTCGGTGCCGCTGAACCTGGTGTTCGGCGTGGCCGCTGCCTGGTGCGTGACCAAGTTCGAGTTCCCCGGCAAGAGCATCCTGGTCACCCTGATCGACCTGCCGTTCTCGGTCTCCCCGGTGATCGCCGGTCTGATCTACGTGCTGCTGTTCGGCGCCCAGGGCTACTTCGGCGAGTGGCTGTCGGACCACGACATCCAGATCGTCTTCGCCGTCCCCGGCATCGTCCTGGCCACCCTCTTCGTCACCTTCCCCTTCGTCGCCCGCGAACTGATCCCGCTGATGCAGGAACAGGGCACGCAGGAAGAAGAAGCCGCACGCCTGCTCGGCGCCAACGGCTGGCAGATGTTCTGGCACGTGACCCTGCCGAACATCAAATGGGGCCTGATCTACGGCGTGGTGCTCTGCACCGCGCGGGCCATGGGCGAGTTCGGCGCCGTGTCGGTGGTCTCCGGGCACATCCGCGGCGTCACCAACACCCTGCCGCTGCACGTCGAAATCCTCTACAACGAGTACAACCACGTCGCCGCTTTCAGCGTTGCCACCCTGTTGCTGTTGATGGCCCTCGTCATCCTGCTGCTCAAGCAGTGGAGCGAGTCGCGCCTGTCCCGCACCAAAGTCAAAGCTGACGATGAATAAGTGAGAGCCCAGCCATGAGCATCGAGATCCGTAACGTCAGCAAGAACTTCAACGCCTTCAAGGCGCTGAACGACATCAACCTGGATATCCACAGCGGCGAACTGGTCGCCCTGCTCGGCCCGTCCGGCTGCGGCAAGACCACCCTGCTGCGCATCATCGCCGGCCTGGAAACCCCGGACGCCGGCAACATCGTGTTCCACGGCGAAGACGTCTCGCAGCACGACGTGCGCGATCGCAACGTCGGCTTCGTGTTCCAGCACTACGCGCTGTTCCGCCATATGACGGTGTTCGACAACGTCGCCTTCGGCCTGCGCATGAAGCCGAAGAAGGAACGCCCGAGCGAAGCGCGCATCGCCGAGAAGGTCCACGAGCTGCTCAACATGGTGCAACTGGACTGGTTGTCCGACCGTTACCCGGAGCAGCTCTCCGGCGGCCAGCGCCAGCGTATCGCCCTGGCCCGCGCGCTGGCGGTGGAACCGAAGATCCTGCTGCTCGACGAACCCTTCGGCGCCCTCGACGCCAAGGTGCGCAAGGAGCTGCGCCGCTGGCTGGCGCGCCTGCACGAGGAGATCAACCTGACCTCCGTGTTCGTCACCCACGACCAGGAAGAAGCGATGGAAGTCGCCGACCGCATCGTGGTGATGAACAAGGGCGTGATCGAGCAGATCGGCTCGCCGGGCGAAGTCTATGAGAACCCGGCCAGCGACTTCGTCTACCACTTCCTCGGCGACTCCAACCGCCTCCACCTGGGTGGTGACGAGCACGTGCTGTTCCGTCCGCACGAGATATCGCTGTCGCGCTCCGAAGTGGCCGAGCACCGCGCCGCCGAGGTCCGCGACATCCGCCCGCTGGGCGCGATTACCCGCGTGACCCTCAAGGTCGACGGCCAGGACGAGCTGATCGAGGCCGAGGTGGTGAAGGACCACGACAGCCTGACTGGCCTGGCGCGTGGCGAGACGCTGTACTTCAAGCCGAAGGCCTATCAGCCGGTGGCGAATATCTGATCCAGCAAACCGCTTTTCTGTAGGAGCGAGCTTGCTCGCGAGCAAGCTCGCTCCTACAGAGAGCCTCTCGCGCTTCCCCATGGCTTTCAAACCCTCGTATCCTGCCGACCTTGCTTTCAACAAGGCCCGGCCATGTTCGACGCCCTCCCCCAACACCTCGAACTGATCATCCTCACCTTCCTCCTCGCCGGCCTGGTGAAGGGCGTGGTGGGTCTCGGCCTGCCCACCGTGGCCGTCGGGCTGCTCGGGCTGGTGATGCCGCCGATGCAGGCCGCCGCGATCCTTGTCGTCCCCTCCACCGTCACCAATGTCTGGCAACTCGCGGCCGGCCCGCGCTTCCTCGGGCTGCTCAAGCGGCTCTGGGGCATGCTCGTCGGCATCGTCGTCGGCACGCTGCTAGTGGGCTGGCTGCTGGCAGGCGAAAGCTGGTCGGCTGCCACGCCGCTGCTGGGCGTCGCGCTGATCCTCTATGCGCTGCTGGGGCTGTCGAACAAGCGCTTCAGCGTGGCGCCGCGGCATGAACGCTGGCTGTCACCGCTGATTGGTCTGATCACCGGCGGCGTCACCGCCGTGACCGGCGTCTTCGTGATTCCCGCCGTGCCTTTCCTGCAGGCCCTCGGCCTGGAGAAGGATGATCTGGTGCAGGCGCTGGGGCTGTCGTTCACCGTCTCGACGCTGGCCCTGGCGATCACCCTCAGCCAGCACGGCTCGCTGTTGCAGGCAGACGTGCTCGGCCTGTCGTTGCTGGCCTTGCTGCCGGCGCTGGCAGGCATGTACCTGGGCACCTGGCTGCGTTCGCGGATCAGCCCGCTGGCGTTCCGCCGCTGCTTCTTCGGCGGCCTGTTGCTGCTGGGCGCGGACCTCGCAGTTCGCGGCCTATAACTGCTCTTTTGTAGGAGCGAGCTTGTGACCCACAGGGATGTGGGGAATGCCGTTATCCGAAGGGAACGGATTCGGCCTCGCGAACCCAGCCGCGTAGGGCGCATAACGCCTAGGGCGTTATCCGCCATTCCGGCGGATAACCCGTGCCGGGTTATTCGCCCTACCAGAGCTGGTGAACAACGCCGAGATTGCGCCCCGAAGGGAAGTAGCTCACTTCTCGTCCAGATGACGGATCAGGAAATCCCGGCTCGACTCGACGATCGCCTTCTGCGCCTGTTCGCTGGCCACCATCCGAGCCAGCACCAGCGCGCCGACACATTGCGCCAGCAGGGCCCAGGCGTCTTCCGCCGAGCCCAGCACTTCAGCCCAGGCCTGCTGCAATTCCAGCAGCGCATCCTCGGCACTTTGTCGCACTGACTCGTCGGCGCGGGCAATCTCCGCACCCAGCGCCGGAATCGCACAACCGGCAGCCGAATCCTGCACATGGGTGACGTTCAGGTAGCGCTTCAACCCGCGCTCCAGGCGCGCGCGGTCGAGCACCTTGCCCTTCGCCGCGAGGCGCTCGACGCTCTGGCTCAGCTCGCGCTCGACGATGGCGGCGAACAGTTCGTCCTTCGAACCGAAGTGGTTGTAGAACGCCCCGCCGGACAGCCCCACGGCCTTCATCAGCCCGTCCACGCCGGTGGTGGCGAAACCGCCCTGCTTGGCGAGCGAGCCGCTGCTGTCGAGCAGGCGCTGGCGGGTTTCTTCCTTGTGGGTTGCTGAGTAGCGCATGGAGCGCCTCCGTCGAAGCGGTTGACGATGCGTCGGATATTAACATAACGTTCGTTTACCTAACGACCGTTTACCAAATTTCGCGCACCCCTGAGGAAACGAGAATGTCGAACAAGAAAGTCGTCCTGGTCATCGGCGCCGGCGATGCCACCGGCGGCGCCATCGCCCGCCGTTTCGCCCGCGAAGGCTACGTCGCCTGCGTCACCCGGCGCTCGGCGGACAAGCTGCAGCCGCTGGTGGATTCCATCCGCGCCGAAGGCGGCGAGGCCCACGGCTTCGCCTCTGACGCCCGCAAGGAAGAAGCGGTGATCGAGCTGGTGGAGACCATCGAGCGCGACATCGGCCCCATCGAAGCCTTCGTCTTCAACATCGGCGCCAACGTACCCTGCAGCATCCTCGAGGAGACCGCGCGCAAATACTTCAAGATCTGGGAAATGGCCTGCTTCTCCGGCTTCCTCACCGGCCGCGAAGTGGCCAAGCGCATGGTCAAGCGCCAGCGCGGCACCATCCTGTTCACCGGCGCCACGGCCGGCCTGCGCGGCGCCTCGGGCTTTGCCGCCTTCGCCGGGGCCAAGCACGGCATCCGCGCCCTGGCGCAGAGCATGGCCCGCGAACTGGGGCCGATGGGCCTGCACGTCGGCCACGTGGTGGTGGACGGCGCCATCGACACCGAATTCATCCGCGAGAACTTCCCGCAGAAATACGCGCAGAAGGACCAGGACGGCATCCTCGACCCCGAGCACATCGCCGACAGCTACTGGTATTTGCACTCCCAGCCGCGCGACGCCTGGACCTTCGAACTCGATCTCCGTCCCTGGATCGAGCGCTGGTAATCCCCTCATAACGACAACAAGAAGAGAGCCACTCATGAGCAAATCCGTCGAGTTCTACTTCGACTTCGGCAGCCCAACGTCCTACCTGGCGTATACCCAACTGCCGGGCATCTGCGCCGAAACCGGCGCCGAGCTGGTCTATCGTCCGGTGCTGCTGGGCGGCGTGTTCCAGGCCACCGGCAACGCCTCACCCATCGCCGTGCCGGCCAAGGGTCGCTACACGCTGATCGACATGACCCGCTTCGCCCGCCGCTACGGCGTGCCGATGAAGATGAACCCGCACTTCCCGATCAACACCCTCACCCTGATGCGTGCGGCCACCGGCGTACAACTGCGCCAGCCGGAGCGTTTCGAGGCGCTGCTGGCCTGCGTGTTCAGGGGCATGTGGGTGGATGCGCTGAACCTGGGCGACCCGGCGGAGCTCGGTCCGCTGCTCGCCGAGGCGGGCTTCGACCCGCAGGCGTTGCTGGCGCTGACCGCCGAGCAGGAAGTGAAGGATGCGCTGAAGGCCAACACCGAGGCGGCCATCAAGCGCGGCATGTTCGGAGCGCCGACCTTCTTCGTCGGCAACGAGATGTTCTTCGGCCAGGATCGCCTCGACTTCGTTCGCGAAGCGCTGGCGTAAAGCGGTTCTCGAGTACCGTAGGGCGCATAACCTGGAACAAGTTATCCGCCGGCAGGAAGCGGTTCGCGAGCAAGCTCGCTCCTACGAAAAGCGCACCGATGCAGCCCTGTAGGAGCGAGGGGGACGCCTAGTTCTTGCTCGCGAACATCACAGCGCCAGGACAGCCGAGCGACGCAGGCCGAAGAACTCCAGTTCGGCGAACAGCAGGACTACCAGCGCCTGGCCGATGACGAAGGCATAGCCCAGGGCGGTCGGCTGCACATAGCCGGTCACCAGCAGGGCAGCGCTCTCCACCACCCACAGCGCGTTCAGCGCGATCACGGCCCAGACTCCGGTGCGCGACAGCGCCGGCTGATTGGACATCCAGTAGAGCACCAGCGCCAGCGGTAACAGGACGATACCGGCCACCAGCAGCAGGACGAACGGTAGGCCCAGAAGCTGGCCTAGCGGTTGTGCGGCCAATGCCATCAGCAGGCCCATGGCGCCGCCGGCCAGGGCGTCGGCCTTGAGGGTGAGACGAAGCAGCGGGGACGGTTGCAGCAGGGTCATGGCGGAGCTCCTTCAAGGGTCGCCACCGGTTGGCGGCGTGTGGCTGAAGAATCCGCCTGGGACGTAGGTGCGTCGATTACCTGACAGGTAATGGCCGTTACGGGGTGGGAGGTCTATCGTTCGAAACCATGAACAGTCCAGCCATGAACAGTCCAGCCCAACCGGTCGGCGCCCTGCTCCGCCAATGGCGCCAGCGCCGCCGGCTCAGCCAGCTCGACCTCGCCTGCGACGCGGAGATTTCCACGCGCCACCTGAGCTTCGTCGAAACCGGACGCGCCCTGCCCAGCCGCGAGATGCTCCTGCACCTGGCGGAACAGCTGGACATTCCGCTGCGCGAGCGCAACCGCCTGCTCAGCGCGGCGGGCTACGCCCCGGTGTATTCGGAGAAAGGCCTGGACGATCCGGCGCTGACCGTGGCGAAACAGGCCATCGACCAGTTGCTCAAGGCCCACGAGCCGAACCCGGCGATGGTCGTGGACCGCCACTGGAACCTGCTGGCGTCGAACCGCACGGTGGATATCTTCCTGCTCGGCGTCGCCCCGGAGCTGCTGCAGCCGCCGATCAACGTCCTGCGCATGAGCCTGCACCCCAAGGGCCTGGCGCCGCGCATCCTCAATCTCGGGCCGTGGAAGGCGCATGTAGTGGAGCGCTTGCAGCGCGACTACGAGGCCAGCGGCGACCCGGCATTGGCGGCGTTGCGCGACGAGGTGGCAGCCTATCCGGCGCCGCCCTACGACGAGGCAGCCAGCGGCGACATGGTGCTGATCCCGGTGCAATTGCAGACCGAACTGGGCGTGTGCAGCCTGATCGGCACCATCACGGTCTTCGGCACGCCGGTGGACGTGACGCTGTCGGAGTTGGCGCTGGAAACCTTCTTTCCCGCCGATCCCGACAGCGCCCGGATCCTGCGCCAGCTCAGCGGCACAGAATGAGCTGAATCAGGCGGTCGCCTTCTTCTCGCGGATGCAAGTGGGGCCGGCGCGCTCTTCCACGGCGTGGCGCACTTCATCGCGCAGGCCAAGCAGGAAGGCCGCTTCGGCAGCGACGAACAGCGGGCCGACGATTAGCCCGGTGAGGTCATCGACGAACGCCGGCTTGCGCCCCTCGTACCAGTGGCCGACGAACTGGATGATCCAGCCCACCACGAACAGGCCGATACCCCAGGTGAGCCAGGACGCCGTGGTACCGGCTGCGAATGCGGCGCCGACCCATAGCGACAGCGCCAGCAGCGCAGTCATCAGCAGGCCGAAGCGCAGGTCCAGGCGCAGGTAGAAAACGACAGAGGCAAGTGCCAGCAGCGTGGCCGGTGAGACCAGCAGGCCGGCCAGCTCGAAGCCGGGGCGCGACAGCAGGGTAGCGATGGCCAGCACGATCATTGGGATGCCGATGAAATGGCTGACGATGTTCCGCCGGTCACGGTGGTAGGCGGCATATTGGGCAAGGTGGTCGACGAGCGTTTTCATTGTTGTTCTCCCGCAAGGTACTGGCATCATGGCGATGTGCGCCTCGCCACTCTGTCAGCTAGCCGACATTACCCATGACCGACGCCAAGCCCTACCTCTCCCGCCTGCCGGAAGGCCGCTGGTTCCAGACCCTCCCGGAGGGCCTGCGCCAAGCGCTGTGCGACGCCGCCCTGGTGCGCCGCCTGCCCGCCGGCCAGCGTCTGTTTGCCCGCGGCGATGCGCCCTGCGGCCTGTACTGCGTGGTGGAAGGCGCGATGCGCGTCAGCGTGGTCGGCGAAAGCGGCAAGGAAGCGCTGCTGGCCCTGGTGGAAGCGCCCAACTGGTTCGGCGAGATCTGCCTGTTCGACGGCCAGCCGCGCACCCATGACGCCTACGCCGAAGGCGCCACCGTGCTGTTGCAGGTTCCCCTGGCGCCGCTGCAGGCGCTGCTGGCGCTGCACCCGGAATACTGGCGCGACTTCGCCCTGCTGATGAGCCACAAGCTGCGCATCACCTTCGCCGTGCTGGAAGAGCTGTCGCTGTTGCCCGCCGCGCCACGCCTGGCCCGGCGCCTGCTGATGATCGCCGAGGGCTACGGCGAGTCGGCCACCGCCAAGCGCGAGTTGCACCTGCCCCAGGACCAGTTGGCGGCCATGCTCTCGCTGTCGCGGCAGACCACCAACCAGATCCTCAAGGACCTGGAAGCCCAAGGCATCGTGCGCCTGAGCTACGGCGGCATCGAGATCCTCGACCGTGAACGCCTGCGCCAGGCAGCCCACGCTTGACCTCTGCCAGCCCGTCTAGAAAAAAAGCCAGGCGAGTCTCGACAACCTACGATGGTCGAGCCCGTCACCCCCTCGCTCTAATGCACCCGCCGCCGCGCTGGCCCCCATCCGTCAGCGCCGAGCCGGCACCCGAACCTTCAGCATGACAGCAAGGCGGCCAGCGCCACGCGCCGGCCGCAAGGGAATCCTATGCGCCTTTCGAAACTCCTCTGCGCCCTCGCCCTGACCGCTCCGGCCCTGGCGATGGCCGACGACAGCGGCCTCTACGTCGGTGGCGGCGTGACCCGCCTCGAGATCGACGACCGGTCCTTCGATGACCACGACAACAGCTACAAGCTGTACGCCGGCTACCGCTTCAACAATTACCTGTCCCTGGAAGGCGCGGTGGTCGACTTCGGTGACATGAGCGACGGCAAGAAGCACTTCGACGGCGAGTCGCTGCAAGCCAACGTCCACCTGGGCTTCCCCATCGGCCAGCGCATCCGCCTGTATGGCATCGCCGGCGTGCATGCCTGGCACGCCGATGACGATGCCGCCGGCAAATCCGACGACGTGGACGCGCTCTACGGTTTCGGCGGTGAAATGGATGTGATCGGCGGCCTGGGCGTGCGCCTGGAGCAGGAGTACCTGGACGTCGGCGACATCGACCTCGACCAGACCACCCTTTCGGCCTACTGGCGCTTCTGACGCCCGTCTGCCCCGCAAAGCCCGGCGGAGGTTCGGCTCTCCCCAGAGCAGTCCTCCCCCTCCCGAACCTTCCGCCGGCACCGGTTCAGCTGCACAAATCACTCTTTCGGACGGTTGCAGCGGCAAGGTTCGCAGCTAGCCTAGGGATAGCTGCATTTCTGGCGCCAGAGAACACGCGCCCGGGCGAATCAGGCAGCTCACAATAACAAGAAGGACGCCTCCGCCATGTTCCGAAAGCTCGATGTCTATCGCGGTTTCCTGCTGTGCTGTTTCGGACTCCTCTCCCTCGCCGCCCAGGCCAACCTGCCCAGCGAGGAACTGCAATTGCAGACCCTGCAGGTCTACACCTGCCGCTCGATCAACAGCCTGTTGCTGCTGCGCGGCGAAGGCTTCCAGGAAACCCACGCCGCCCAGCTTGAGAAGGACCTGGCCACCCTGGACAAGGCGGTCAAGGGCTACCCCAAGGCCGACGACGCCCTCAAGAAGGCCCATGCGGAATTCGTAACGCAGATTCGCAATGGCGTTTCCTACGGCCCCAAGGAAGAAGACCTGCCCTGGCGCTACAACCAGGACCTGAGCCGTGCCCTGCGCGAGCTGCTCAACCAGGTCGAGCGCTTCGTGCCGGCTACCGCCGACGCCAATCAGATTCCGCTGTGGGAACTGCCGGTGCGCGTCGAGTACCTGGCCACCCAGTACCTGGGCCGCGCGTACATCAGCGGCCTGGAGCTGGCCCGCGAACAGCCGCAGGAATACCTCGGCCAGGACGAGAGCGTGCTGGTGCCGCTGCTGACCCAGCGCATCGATCAGTTGCCCGATAGCGATGCGACCAAGAAACTGCGCACCCGCTGGGAATACCTGAGCAAAGCGCTGCTGGACATGAACAGCAAGAGCAACAGCGGCGTCAGCGCTTCCGGCCGGCCCTGGGCGCCGATCATCGTCGACCGCAACGCCCGCGCCGTTTCCGGCCAGCTCATGCTGATCAGCCAGCAGTAGCGCCTCAGGCCGGAATCGCCTCGGGTTCCGGCTCCGCCACGGGTACCGCGGCAGCGCTCTCCACCACAGGCGGCGCCTGCATCTCGTCACGGTCCAGGTCGGCGGCCCGGCCGACCAGCAGCGGGTCAGGCGCGTGGGCGATCTTCTCGTCCTTGCCGGGGTAATCCAGCGTGTGCAGGAAGTGCCGCAGGCAGTTGAGGCGCGCACGCTTCTTGTCGTCGGACTTGATCACCACCCAGGGTGCATCGGCGGTGTCGGTGTGGAAGAACATCGCTTCCTTGGCCTGGGTGTAGTCATCCCACTTGTCCAGCGACTGGATGTCGATGGGTGAAAGCTTCCAGTGCTTGAGCGGGTCGTCGCGGCGCGAGACGAAGCGGCGCAGTTGCTCCTCGCGGCTCACCGAGAACCAGTACTTGAAGACCAGGATGCCGTTGCGCACCAACATGCGCTCCAGCTCCGGGGTCTGCTGCATGAACTCCAGGTACTGGCGCGGCGAGCAGAAGCCCATCACCCGCTCGACGCCGGCGCGGTTGTACCAGGAGCGGTCGAAGAAGACGATCTCCCCGGCCGTGGGCAGGTGCTGGATGTAGCGCTGGAAGTACCACTGGCCGCGCTCGGCGTCGCTGGGTTTCTCCAGGGCGATGACCCGCGCGCCACGCGGGTTGAGGTGCTCCATGAAGCGCTTGATCGTGCCGCCCTTGCCCGCGGCGTCACGGCCCTCGAACAGCACGACAACGCGCTGGCCGGTCTCCTTCACCCAGCTCTGCACCTTCAGCAACTCGACCTGCAGCTGCTCCTTGAGATGTTCGTACTCCCTGCGCTGCAGCCGCTTGCGGTAAGGGTAGAAGGCCGGCAGTTCGGCGGACGTGGAGTCCTCGTTGCTGCCGCGCGGCGCCATGGCCACTTTCAGCGCAACCGGGCCATGGCTCTGGGCGCGGATTTCCTCCGCGCCATCGGTTATCGGTGGCTTGGCGGCGGCCGGCGCCCGGCTGGCAGTCTTGTTGGCACGGCGTACCGGGGCGGTTCTGCTGGTGACGGTCTCGGACATGGTCTCCTCCGGTGAGACATTGAGTGGTCAGGGGACTTCCCACTCTCTGCCCCAGCGGGGCGAGCCTTCTTGACCGGCATCAATCTCATCGAGCGAGCTCGTCTCAATCCACCCAGCAACCGGCTACAGCCAGCCTTTGTACTTGAACCAGTAGTAGGGAATGATCGCCGAGATCACCATCGCCACCAGCGCCATCGGGTAGCCGGCCAGCCACGCAAGCTCGGGCATGTGCGCGAAGTTCATGCCGTACACCGTGCCCACCAGGGTCGGCGGCAGGAACAGCACCGCGGCGATGGAGAACACCTTGATGATGCTGTTCTGCTCGATGTTGATCAGGCCCAGGGTGGCGTCCAGCAGGAAGGTGATCTCCCCGGCCATCTTCGTCTGGTACTCGCTGAGCGAGCGCACGTCGCGCTCCACCGACTTCATGCCCAGCTTCACCTCGTCGCTGATCCAGCCGTTGCTGCCCTGGCGGAAATAGCTCAGCGGCCGGCTGATGCTCAGCAGGCTCTCGTTGAGCTTGGACAGCAGCGAGTTCTTGCGCCCGAGCTGCTTGACCACTTCCTGCAGGTCGGCCTTCTCGTTGGCCGGGCCCTCACGGAAGATGCTGGTGCCCAGGCTGTCGAGCTGCTTCTGAACGTTCTCCAGCACATCGGCGATGCGGTCCACCACGCTGTCCATCAGGGTCACGAACAACTGGTCGCTGCGCCCCTCGCAGCCGCCGCGCTGGGTGCGCGTCTCGAAGGTGCGGAAGGCCAGCAGGTCGGTGTAGCGCACCGTCACCAGCCAGTGCGGCGTCAGTACGCAGGTGACCTCCGAGGTGCTCGGCTTGTGCTCGCGGATGCCACCGACCACGGTGGTGGTCATGTACAGCGCGCCCTTGCTCTCGTAGAAGCGCGAGGAGTCCTCGATCTCGGCCATCTCCTCCTGGGTCGGCACGTCGACCTCGATGATCGACTCCAGCAACTGCTCCTCTTCCGCCGTGGGCTGGAACAGGTCGATCCACAGCGTTTCCTTGGGCATGCCATGGCATTCGCTGCCGTTGTGGCGCACCAGGCGGTCGCCGACCAGGGTGTAATAGGTGATCATGTCGCCCGACAATCCTTTACAGCCAGAAGTTGATCCGCAGGTTGGCCAACTTCCCGGCGCTTCACAAGCCCATCGGAGAACACTGTGATGAGCGAACACGACGACAGCGAAGAGTCCTTCGCCGAAGACACCCTGATCCAGGCCATCGAGAACCAGATCGAAAGCGAGAATCCACCGGCGGCCCGCGCAGTGTTCAACAAGCTGACCCTGGTCGGCTACGAGCGCGAAGATGCCCTGCACCTGATGGCCCTGGTGCTCGCCCACGAGATCGAAGCGATGCTGGCCGATGACCGCCCCTTCAACGGTGAGTGGTACGAACAGGCACTGCGCGCGCTGCCGACACTTCCGGACGGTACTGTTGCCGAATGAGACAGCGGCATAACACCGCTTGCCGAACCGGCGGGACTTGAGACTACACTGGAGCCTCATTGACCATCGGGAGTTATAAGAATGGCTTTCACCAAAGAAATGGTTGAAGAACTTGATCTGCTGGCGCTCTACGACCTGGAAAACAGCCAGGCCGGGTTGAAAGTGCACCACGACGCTTCCGCCGAAACAGTGGCTGCCGCCGAACGGCTCCACGCCAAGGGCCTGATCGACCAGCAGGACGGCGGCTATCTGACCAGCCTGGGCCTCGACGCCGCCGAGCACGCCCAGGTCCTGCTCGGCATCCTGCGCGGCTGACCTCAAGTTCCCCTGCGAGCGGGCGATAAACTGGCACATTTCCGAGCGCCGCATTCCCTTATGCGGCGCCGCTGGCCAGGCAGCAGTACGCCATGACGCTCACTCCCGAAATCCGCCCGGACATCGACGACGGCATCGACCGAAAGGTGCTGACGCAGCTGCGTCAGCGCTTCCTGAAGGTCAATGCCGCGCGCCTGAAACGGGCCAGTGAAGCGCTTTCCACGCGGCAGCAACTTGTTCTCAAGTTGCTGCCGCTGCTGCTGGACGTGAACCATCCGCTGCTGCCCGGCTACGTGTCGGCCAGTACACCCGCAGGGCTGTCGAACTTCGTCCCGGACGACGACATCCTCGCCGAAGCCCAGCGCCTGACCCGCTCCTTCAGCTACAAGACCCGGCGCGGCAACCCGCCGCTGCCGATCCACGGGCTGTTCCTGATGGGCAGCCTGGGCACCGTCGCCCAGGCCGAGCAGAGCGACCTGGACCTGTGGGTCTGCCACGCCTCCGACCTCTCCGAGCGGGAGCTGGCGGAACTGCGCCGCAAATGCGAGCTGCTCGAACAATGGGCCGCCACCCAGGGCGCCGAGGTGCACTGCTTCCTCGTCGACCCGCAGCACTACACCCAGGGCGCCCGCGAGGCGCGGCTGACCTCCGACGACTGCGGCACCAGCCAGCACTACCTGCTGCTCGACGAGTTCTACCGCACCGCCATCTGGCTTGGCGGCCGCACGCCGCTGTGGTGGCTGGTGCCGGTGTACGAGGAGAACCGCTATGCCGAGTACTGCCAGACGCTGCTGAGCAAGCGCTTCATCCGCGCCGAGGACGTCCTCGACCTCGGCCACCTGGCGCGCATCCCGCCGGGCGAGTTCATCGGCGCCGGCATGTGGCAGTTGTTCAAGGGCATCGAGTCCCCCTACAAGTCGGTGCTCAAGCTGCTGCTCACCGAGGTCTACGCCAGCGAACACCCACAGGTTTCCTGCCTGAGCCTGCGCTACAAGCAGGCAATCTACGCCGGACGCCTGGACGTGGAGGACCTCGACCCCTACGTGATGCTCTACCGCCGCCTGGAGGAATACCTCAAGGCGCGCGAGGAAACCGAGCGCCTGGAACTGATTCGCCGCTGCCTCTACCTCAAGGTCGGCAAGAAGCTCAGCCGGCCGCCGCGCCAGGGCCACAAGAGCTGGCAGCGCAAGGTGATGGAGCGCGTCTCGGCGGAATGGAAGTGGGACAACCGCGCCTTCGCCCAACTGGACAGCCGCAGCCAGTGGAAAGTGCGCCAGGTGCTGCTGGAGCGCCGCGCGCTGGTCAACGAGCTGACCCACAGCTACCGCTTCCTCTCGCAATTCGCCCGCCTGCAGCATGCCGCCAGCGGCATCAACCCGCGGGACATGGGTATCCTCGGCCGGCGCCTGTACGCCGCCTTCGAGCGCAAGGCCGGCAAGGTCGAATTCATCAACCCGGGTATCGCCCCAGACATGGCCGAAGACATCCTCACCCTCGCCCAGCTGCCGGGTGGCGACGCCGGCAAACCACCGTTCTGGGCGCTGTATGGCGGCAACCTGTCGTTGCAGGAGATGGCCGACTTCGCCCCGCTGCGCCGCGCCCGTGACCTCATGGACCTGCTCGCCTGGAGCCATCGCAACGGCGTGATCGATGCGACCACGCGGCTGTCCCTGCAGCCGGGCGCCAGCGACCTGAGCGAGTTCGAACTGCAGAACCTGCTGGGCAGCCTGCAGCAGGCCGTCCCGCTACCGCTCAACGAGGTGCCGGAAAGCGCCCTGCTGCGCAGCGCGGTGCCGTCGCAGGTGTTGCTGCTGGTGAACGTCGGCATCGACCCGCTGCGCCAGCACAGCCAGATGAACGTGCACATGACCACCGAGCGCACCGACTCGCTCGGCTACTCCGGCGTGCGCGACAACCTGGTGCTGACCCTCGACCAGATCACCCTCAACAGCTGGAACGAGCTGCTGGTCAGCCGCTACTCGGGCCCCCACGCGCTGCTCGACTGCCTGCGCGAGTTCCTCAACACGCTGCCCTCCGACGCCCCGCCGCCGCGCCTGCTGGTGCGCTGCTTCTGCCGCAACCGCGCCGCGGCCATCGCCCAGCGCGTGGAAGACCTGTTCCGCGATGCCCATGCGCAGCTCGCCAGCGGCAAGGGCGGGCGCTATTTGCTGCAGGTGCGCCAGCATTTCCACCTGCTGCACCTGGTGCCCGGCAGCGTCAGCCACCGGGTGATCGAAGGGCTGCCTGCGCTCGTCGAGCACCTGGGCGACACCCAGGACGACAGTGGCTTCCTGCAGTTGGACCGTCACGCGCTGGAGGGCGACGACCTCGCCATGATCCTGCCGCTGGGCCGGGCCAATACCGTGCAGGTGTTCTACCGCCTGGACGAAGGCAGTGCGGAAATCACTATCCTCGACGAACGCAACGCCCTCTGGCGGCGCCGCCAGGAGTACGACACCGAGGAAGGCCTGCTGCTGCCGCTGCAGCGCTTCCTGCAGTCGGTGCAGTACCGCCGCAACGCCGTGATCTCGCTACTGGAAAGCCAGGGACCGGTGGGTGCGGACATCCTCTTCTACGAAGTGGTGACCAACGGTCACCAGCGCGCGCAACGCATCGAGCGGCGCAACACGCCGCAGCCGCTGGAAGCGCTGCCGTTCTACAACGTGCAGGCGATCGTCGAACCCGGAGAAGGCCAGCGCGCGCGCACCACGCTGTTCTGCAACCACCGCGAGTTCTCGGAACTGGAGTTCGGCAACGAGCTGTTCCAGGCCGTGGCCAGGCACATCCTGGACCGGCGCCGAGGACAGGAGCGCTACCCCTGCTACATCACCGACCTGGACCTGTCGGCCATGCGCGAGGGCGGCGAGCTGCAGACCGTGCACTTCCTGCGCTACAAGCAGAGCCTGGAACAGGCGCTGAACCGGGCGCTGGCCGAGGCCTGAAGGCCAGACCGGACGCCCGGGGAGGGAAAGTCCCGGAGGGGGAACTCAGCGATCGAAGTCGCCGGCCGCTTCGGGCTGGTATTCGACTTCCAGCAGGGTCAGCTTCAGCGTCTTGCCGCTGGGCGCCGGCCAGTCGATGCTCTGGCCCGTGGTCAGGCCCAGCAGCGCGGTGCCCACCGGGGCGAGGATCGATACCTTGCCTTCCCCGCCGACATCGGCCGGGTAGACCAGCGTCAGGTGGTATTCCTTGCCACTGCTTTCCTCGCGGCAGCGCACGGTGGAATTCATCGTGACCACGCCCGGCGGTATCTCGTCGTGGCCGACGACCGTGGCACGGGCCAGCTCGGCCTCCAACGCCTCGGCAGCGGGGCCGTACTCATCCAGGCTGTCGAGCATGCGCTCCAGACGTTGCAGGTCGAGTCGGGTGACGGTGATGGGAGTCGTGGTCATGATGGTTGGCAGTCTCCTTACAGGAGAGCCCCGGACGCTCGCGCGTCCGGGGCCCTGGGTGTTCTGGCAGTAAAGACGTTCGGGAAACGAACGCGCAATGAATTCCAAAAAAAGAAAAACCCCGCCCAAGGCGGGGTTTTCCCGGACACTAACACAGCACAGAAAATAAGCAACACCGACCAGTCACCACTTCGGCAGGTGGTTGTTTCGGCGCTTTTCGCAGTCCGCCAGGATCGCCCGGCGACGCTCACCGTCCGCCTCGTTCCACTCCAGGATTTCGCCCAGGGTGCGGCCGCAGCCGACGCAGACATCCGCGTCGTCCAGGCAGCAGCGCCGGCAGCAGGGCGAGGCGACGCTCGCCTGCGCGTCAGATGCCGGGGAAGTCGACATCCTCGCCAGCCTGTTCCAGCGTGGCGCGATTGAGCAGCGCGCCCAGCGGTTCGCGGGTGCTGTCGCAGATCCACAGCGAGCCGGATTCGTCGTAGTCGAAGTGGAAGCCGCCGGAGCGCGCCGCCACCCACAGCTGGCGCAGCGCCGGCTGGCGGCTGAGGATCAGCTGGGTGCCGTTCTCGAAGCGCACGGTCAGCACGCCGCTGGAGTTCTCCAGGTCTAGGTCCAGATCGCTGTCGTCGAAGGCGTCCTCCACCGTTACCTGTACGGCGTCCACCAGGTCATGGAAGCGGGCTTCGCTCAAAGTGCTCATGCATCGTCCTCGGGATCAGTCAAAGGCACCAGTTTACGCCGGTATTCGCCCAGACTCTGCCCCGTCCAGCGCCGGAACGCGCGGGCGAGCGAACCGGCTTCGCTGAAGCCCAGCAGGTAGGCGATGTCGGCGGTATCCAGTGCCGAGTCGCGCAAATAGTGGAGCACCAGCTGCTGGCGGGTTTCGTCCACCAGTTGGCTGAACGACAGGCCGGTATCGCGCAGGCGGCGCTGCAGGGTGCGAGGGCTCAGGGCGAGCGTCAGTGACAGGCGCTCCAGGTCGGCGCCCTGCTCCGGCAACTGGCGCGCCAGCTCCAGGCGCGCGCGGTCGAGCACGCTGTCGCCCTTGTTGATCTCCACCAGCAGGCGTTCGGCGTAGGCATCCAGGGTGCGCTGCACCTGGGCGTCGGCCTGGCCGAGCGGCAGCGCCAGCAGGCGTTTGGGGAAGACCAGGGCATTGTCCGGCTGATCGAAGAGTACCGGGCAGCGGAAGATGCGTGCGTGTTCGCTGACGTCCGCCGGGGCACTGTGGCTGAAGCGCACTTCGAATGGCGCCTCGTCCACGCCACTGACCCAATGGCCGAAGCTGACCCAGCCGGCCAGCGTCTCCTCGCTCATCTGCCGCTGCTGTTGCGGCAGCAGCGCCTCCCAGCAGTGTTTGACCAACGGTTCGCAACCGGCGCGCGGCGGCTCGTCGGCCAGCTCGACGCGGCCCAGGTTGCCCACCAGCGCGGCATAGCGCGCCTGGCGATGCAGGGCGTCGGAAAGGGTCGCGCAGCTCATGATCAGGTAGCCGAGTACGCCGTAGTAGCCAGGGCGCACCGCCTCGCCCAGATGCAGGCCGAGGTTGGCGTCGCCACTCAGGCGTACGCCGGCGCCGACCAGTTCGAGGTAGGCACTGGCGGCAATACGCTGGTCGCGCTGGGCGAGGATCGAGGGCTCCAGATGCACCGTCGCCAGCAGCTGCGCCGGCTCCACGCCGTGGCGCTGCAGATGCTCCACAAGGCCCTGCAGGTAGGCCACCGACACCGAACTGGGCAGGGGATCGCGATAGTCCATCGAGCTTTCCATTTTTTGCCCGCCATCATAGGGCCAGTGGCCCGCCGGGCGCGAGCCGAAAGCCCCGCCGGGCGGGAGCCGGCTCGCATAGGCAAGCCGGCGGGGGGCCGGTATACTCCGGCCCCATTGACGCTTTATTACAAGGATTCCGCCATGAAGCGACTGCTGCTTCCCTTCGTCGCGATCGCCCTGCTGACCGCCGCCATCGCTGGCTGCGGGCAGAAAGGCCCGCTGTACCTGCCGGACGACGAAAAGGCCAAGAACGAACACAGCAAGGACCGCTACGGTCTCTGAAGGCGTTCCCATGGACGCCTTCGACGTCCGCGGCGGGCTACTGCTCGCGGCAGACGTGCCAGCGTCGGCGATTGCCGAGCGCTTTGGCACGCCGCCCGGCGAAACCGGCGACTTCCCTGCCGGCTTCGCGCTCCCGCCCGGAAAGAAGGTGACCTGCTGGCCGTTCATCCGGCCGGCGCCTATGGTTTCGTCATGAATTCCAACGACAACACCCGGGGCCGCGCCGCCGAGGTGCTGGTGGATAGCTTGGCCGCGCACGGGGTGCGTTGCCGCAAGAGACAAGAGCTGTTCGCCGGCGAAAGCCTGCTGCCGGACTGAGGCCGAGACGACGATGCTTCTGCGCTTTACCAAGATGCACGGGCTGGGCAATGACTTCATGGTCCTGGACCTGGTCAGCCAGCACGCCCATGTGCAGCCACGCCACGTCAAACAGTGGGGCGACCGCAATTTCGGAGTCGGTTTCGATCAACTGCTGATCGTCGAGCCGCCGAGCACACCGGACGCGGACTTCCGCTACCGCATCTTCAACTGCGACGGTACCGAGGTCGAACAGTGCGGCAACGGCGCGCGCTGCTTTGCCCGCTTCGTGGTCGACAAGCGCCTGACCGCGAAGAAGACCATCCGCGTGGAAACCAAGGGCGGCATGATCGAGCTGACCATCGCCAACGATGGCCAGGTCACCGTCGACATGGGCCCGCCGCGCCTGGTGCCCGAGCAGGTGCCGTTCAAGGCCGAGAGCGAGGCGCTGAGCTATCCCCTGGAAGTGGACGGGCAGAGCTACGAGCTGGCCGCCATCTCCATGGGCAACCCGCACGGCGTGCTGCGCGTGGATGATGTCGACAGCGCACCGGTGCGCACGCTGGGCCCGAAACTCGAAGTCCACGAAAGCTTCCCGCAGAAGGCCAACATCGGCTTCCTGCAGATCGTCAATCCGCACCAGGCACGCTTGCGCGTCTGGGAACGCGGCGCCGGCGAGACCCTGGCCTGCGGCACCGGCGCCTGCGCCGCCGCCGTCGCCGGCATTCGCCAGGGCTGGCTGCAATCGCCGGTACAGATCGACCTTCCCGGCGGACGGTTGTCCATCGAGTGGGCAGGACCGGGTCAGCCCGTTATGATGACCGGGCCCGCCGTGCGGGTGTTCGAAGGCCAGGTACGTCTATAACCGGGACGCTTATGACCGATACTCCGCAGGACCCCACCGTTACGCTCGAAGCCGAACAGGTCGCCGACTATCTTCGCCGGCACCCTGAATTCTTCGTCGACCATGACGAGCTGATCCCGGAGATGCGCATTCCGCACCAGCCGGGCGATGCCGTGTCGCTGGTGGAGCGCCAGGTGCGCCTGCTGCGTGAGCGCAACATCGAGATGCGCCATCGGCTGTCGCAACTGATGGACGTAGCCCGCGACAACGATCGCCTGTTCGACAAGACCCGCCGCCTGGTGCTCGACCTGCTCGACGCCACCAGCCTCGAGGAAATCGTCAGCACGGTGGAAGACAGCCTGCGCCACGAATTCCTCGTGCCCTACGTCAGCCTGATCCTGTTCAGCGACAACAACCTGCCGGTGGGCCGCTCGGTGAGCAGCGCCGAAGCGCACCAGGCCATCGGTGGCCTGCTGTCCGGCGGCAAGACCGTCTGCGGCGTGCTGCGCCCCCACGAGCTGGCCTTCCTGTTCTGCGAAAGCGAACGCGAGCAGGTCGGCTCCGCCGCCGTCGTGCCGCTGACCTTCCAGGGTCTGCACGGCGTGCTGGCAATCGGCAGCCCCGATCCGCAGCACTACAAGAGTTCGCTGGGCACCCTGTTCCTCGGCTACGTCGCCGAAGTCCTCGCGCGCACCCTGCCGCGCTTCTCCACGCCACTGCGCTCGGTACGCTGACCTTCGCAACGCGGTAAGCTGCTAGCCTGGCTGTATCACTGGGAGCTTTCCGCGTGTCGCTCGAAGCCGATCTGGAATCCTATCTGGAACACCTGCGCAGCGAGCGCCAGGTGTCCGTGCACACGCTCGACGGCTACCGCCGCGACCTGGCGCGGCTCGCGGCGCTGTGCGAGAAATCCTCGATCAACGAATGGTCGGCGCTGCAGGTGCGCGACCTGCGCCTGTTCGTCGCCCGCCTGCACCAGCAGGGCCTTGCCAGCCGCAGCCTGGCCCGCCTGCTGTCGGCCACCCGCGGGCTGTACCAGTACCTGATTCGCGAAGGCCGCTGCCGACACGATCCCGCCGACGGCCTCGCCGCGCCCAAGGGCGCCCGCAAGCTGCCGCGCACGCTGGATACCGACCGCACCGCGCAACTGCTGGACGGCGGCGTCGAGGACGACTTCATCGCCCGTCGCGACCAGGCGTTGCTGGAGCTGTTCTATTCCTCCGGCCTGCGCCTCTCCGAGCTGGTCGGCCTCGACCTGGAATGGCTGGACCTGAAAGACGGCCTCGTACGCGTCCACGGCAAAGGCAACAAGGTCCGCGAACTGCCGGTCGGCCGCGCCGCGCGGCAGGCCATCGAAGCCTGGCTGCCACTACGGGCCAGCGTGTCGCCGCAGGACAACGCCGTCTTCATCGGCCGCAGCGGCAAGCGCCTGACGCCGCGCGCCATCCAGCTGCGGGTGCGCGAGGCCGGCGTGCGCGAGCTGGGCCAGCACCTGCACCCGCACATGCTGCGGCATTCGTTCGCCAGCCATATGCTCGAATCCTCCCAGGACCTGCGCGCGGTACAGGAGCTGCTCGGCCACGCCGACATCGCCACCACGCAGATCTACACCCACCTGGACTTCCAACACCTCGCCACGGTCTACGACCAGGCGCACCCACGGGCACGCCGTAAACCCGGAGCAGAAGAATGAGTATCCGTCTGGTCACCTTCGATCTCGACGACACGCTGTGGGACGTCGCCCCGGTGATGAACAGCGCCGAAGCCACCCTGCGTGACTGGCTCGCGGTGCACGCTGCACAGCTCGGCCCGGTGCCCATCGAGCACCTGTGGGCAATCCGCTCGCGGCTGATGGAGCAGGACCCGATGCTCAAGCACCGATTGAGCGAGCTGCGCCGGCGCATCCTGTTCCACGCGCTGCTCGACGCGGGTTATCCACAGCCCGAGGCGACGGAGTTGGCCGAGGCCGGCTTCCAGACCTTCCTCCAGGCGCGGCACCAGGTGGCGCTGTTCCCCGAGGTGCACCCGACCCTGGAGCAACTGGCCAACCGCTTCATCCTCGGCGTGCTCACCAACGGCAACGCCGACGTGCGCCGGCTGGGCCTGGCCGACTACTTCCAGTTCGCCCTGTGCGCGGAAGAACTGGGCGTCGGCAAGCCCGATCCGCACCCGTTCCAGGAAGCGCTCAAGCGCGGCGGCGTCGCCGCCGAACACGCCGTGCACATCGGCGACCACCCCAGCGATGACATCGCCGGCGCGCGCCGCGCGGGCATGAAGGCGATCTGGTTCAACCCCGCACGCAAGCAATGGGACGGCGAAGAAGCGCCCAGCGCGATCATCCACAACCTGGCAGAGCTGCCGGGCGTCCTGGCAAAGCTCTGATACTCCTGCTCTTCGCAGGAGCGAGCTTGCTCGCGAACCAGGGCTCCCGGCTGCCGCTGGTTCCAGGTGATTCGCGAGCAAGCTCGCTCCTACAGCACGGCACGCCGCAATAATCGGACATGAAAAAGCCCCGCCGTTCCAGACGGAGCGACGGGGCTTTTCGTATTGCGTCAGATATCAGATAGGGCGGCTGCCGTATTTGCTATCCGGCTTCTTGGGCGGGTCGGCCACGACGTTGGGCTCGATCTCCTGCACCTTGCCGCCGCGAGTGAGGAATTCCTCCATCGCGCGAGCCAGTGCATCACGATCCTTCTGCTTGGCTTCGACCGAGGGCAGTTCCTCTTCTTCCGCAGCGGCCTTGGCTTTCTTGCCACCGCCCTTGGAAGAAGGGGCTTCATCCCCATCGCTGCTGTCTGCTTCGGCGTCGCCGTCGTCGGCTGCGGCGAGTTCCTCGCCATCATCCTCGTCAGCGCCGTCCAGCTCGTCCTGTTCCAGTTCTTCGTCGCTCATCGTTCAACCTCTGTGGTGCTGCAAAGCACGTTAGTTATAGCCCAGCTGCGCGCTTTGACGAACGCCGCCGGAAAAAATTCATACAAGCTCGCCCTGCCAGGTCGCCACTATCCTGCGCGGGCCGCCGTGGTCACGGTGCTCGCCCAGATAGATACCCTGCCAGGTGCCCATTGCCAAGCCTCCCTGCTGTATCGGCAGCGTCAGCTGACAGCCCAGCAGGCTCGACTTGAAATGCGCCGGAAGGTCATCCGGCCCCTCGTAGTCATGCTCGTAGCCGCCTTCACCCTGGGGCACCAGGCGATTGAAGAACCGCTCGAAGTCGCGACGCACCGAGGGATCGGCATTCTCGTTGACCGTCAGCGAGGCGGAGGTGTGCTGCAGCAGCAGGTGCAGCAGGCCTACCCGGCACCTCGACAGCTCCGGCAACGCAGCCAGGATCTCGTCGGTGACCAGGTGGAAACCTCGCGGGCGAGGGCGCAGGGTGATGGACTTCTGCTGCCACATGGCGGGCACTTCTCCGTCGCTAACGGTGATGCGCGCGCATTCTAGCGTGCTGATCGAAAAAGCAAAGGGCGCCCGAGGGCGCCCTTCGTCGAACTTGCGCGAACCCTTACAGGTTGTAGCCGCGTTCGTTGTGCAGGGAGAGGTCCAGACCCACGGTTTCCTCTTCCTCGGTGACGCGCAGGCCCATGACCAGGTCCAGGACCTTGAGGATCACGAAGCTGACGATACCGGTGTAGACGATGGTGAACGCCACGCCCTTGAACTGGGTGAACAGCTGGGCGCCGATGTCGGTCACGGTGCCGAAGCCGCCCAGGGCCGGCGCTGCGAACACGCCGGTGAGCAGGGCGCCGACGATACCGCCGACCGCATGTACGCCGAAGGCGTCCAGGGAGTCGTCGTAACCGACGGCACGCTTGAGGCTGGTGGCGGCGAAGAAGCAGATCACGCCGGCCGCCAGGCCGATCACGATGGCGCCCATCGGGCCACAGGTACCGGCGGCCGGGGTGACGGCAACCAGGCCGGCAACCACACCCGAAGCGATACCCAGGGCGCTCGGCTTACCGTGGGTGATCCACTCGGCGAACATCCAGCCCAGGGCAGCGGCGGCGGTGGCGATCTGGGTGACCAGCATGGCCATGCCGGCAGTGCCGTTGGCAGCAGCGGCGGAACCGGCGTTGAAGCCGAACCAGCCCACCCACAGCAGCGCGGCGCCGATCAGGGTGTAGCCCAGGTTGTGCGGCGCCATGGCAGCGGTCGGGTAGCCCTTGCGCTTGCCCAGCACGATGCACGCCACCAGGCCGGCGATACCGGCGTTGATGTGCACCACGGTGCCGCCGGCGAAGTCCAGCACGCCCCAGTCCCACAGCAGGCCGCCGTCACCGCTCCAGACCATGTGGGCGATCGGTGCGTAGACCAGGGTGAACCACAGCGCGGTGAAGATCAGCATGGCCGAGAACTTCATGCGCTCGGCGAAGGCGCCGACGATCAGGGCCGGGGTGATGATCGCGAAGGTCATCTGGAACATCACGAAGATGCTTTCCGGGAACAGCGCCGCGGCGGAGGTCAGGCCGGTGCTGGTCAGGCCACTGAGGAAGGCCTTGTCCAGGCCGCCGACGAAGGAAGCGAAGTTGACCACGCCCTTCTCCATACCGACGGTATCGAAGGCCAGGCTGTAGCCGTAGACGACCCAGAGGATGCTGATCAGCGCGGTGATCGCGAAGCACTGCATCATGATCGACAGGACGTTCTTGGCGCGCACCATGCCGCCGTAGAACAGGGCCAGGCCGGGGATGGTCATCAGCAGCACCAGGGCACTGGAAATCAGCATCCAGGCGGTGTCACCGCTGTTCAGGACGGGGGCCGCAGCCTCGTCGGCCAAGGCCAGACCGGGCATTGCGAGGGGCAATAGGGCGCCTAGCCCTGCGTATTTGCGCAGAGTCATTGTTGTTTCTCCTGGGGCGTGGGGTTCGGTGTGGGCTTGGCTTAGATCGCGTCGGTGCCGGTTTCGCCGGTACGGATACGAATGGCCTGTTCCAGATTTACGACAAAGATCTTGCCGTCACCGATCTTCCCGGTGTTGGCGGCCTTGGTGATGGCTTCGATAACACGATCCAGCTGGTCATCGGCAATGGCGACGTCGATCTTCACCTTCGGCAGGAAATCGACAACGTATTCCGCGCCACGGTACAGCTCGGTGTGGCCCTTCTGCCGGCCGAAGCCTTTGACTTCGGTCACAGTGATGCCCTGCACGCCGATCTCGGACAGCGACTCACGAACGTCGTCCAGCTTGAACGGCTTGATGATGGCTGTGACTAGCTTCATGTAACTCTCTCCCGTGTTTTGGTGGACCCGCCCCAGGAAGAACGAACCCGGAGACAAGTCTAAGCGCAGTGTCTGGCTTTTGTAATGCGCCGGCCGCCCTACCTCAGCACTCCGACTGCGTTGATCGAAGCGATCCCCTGCCTCGCCTGCCGCACCGGAACTGCATCGGTGCACGCCATGTATGCCCCAAAGCATGAAGCTTGCCAGTTCGTGGAAATGCCCGCGCCATCAGGCACTTGGCGTAAAAGAGGAGTTTCTGGCGATTCGCCAGCGCCGCCCGGGCGCACCGAAAGCGCGCACGGCGAGCGGGCACACTGCTCAAAAAGCGTGCAACCCCGCACGCCGCAGCCGGCGACGGCTGCGTGATAGACTGCGCTCTGATTCAATCCGGAACCCATGAACCATGCTGCCGCCCAAAGCCTTCCTCGATGCCATCAGCCAACAAGCCGGTCGCCTGTTCGGTGGCGAATCGCCCCTGCCGAAGGCCGAGCTGGAAGCCCAGTTCAAGGTTCTGATGCAGAGCGCCTTCAGCAAGCTCGACCTGGTCAGCCGCGACGAATTCGACAGCCAGATGGTCGTCCTCGCGCGCACCCGCGCACGCCTCGAGGCCTTGGAAGCCAAGGTCGCCGAGATGGAAGCCCGCCTCTCCCCAGCCGATACAGCCGCCTCCGCCTCCGAAAACTGATCCCCGCCTGGCGGGCGGCATGCGATTCAGGAGTGATCCATGTCCCTCGCCATCGTCCATAGCCGCGCCCAGGTCGGCGTGGAAGCGCCCGGCGTCATCGTCGAGGCACACCTGGCCAACGGCCTGCCTTCCCTGACCCTGGTCGGCCTGCCCGAAGGCGCCGTGAAGGAGAGCAAGGACCGCGTGCGCAGCGCCCTGCTCAACGCCGGCTTCGATTTCCCCAACCGACGCATCACCCTGAACCTCGCCCCGGCCGACCTGCCGAAGGATGGCGGGCGCTTCGACCTGGCCATCGCCCTGGGCATCCTCGCCGCCAGCGGCCAATTGGCCGACGCTGCCGGGCTGGATGAACTGGAATGCCTGGGCGAACTGGCGCTGTCCGGCACTTTGCGCCCGGTCCCCGGAGTACTACCCGCCGCCCTGGCTGCCCGCGCCGCCGGCCGCGCCCTAGTGGTGCCGAAGGAGAACGCCGAAGAGGCCAGCCTCGCCAGCGGCCTGACCGTCTACGCCGTCGGCCACCTGCTGGAACTGGCCGCGCACTTCAGCGGCCAGGAGCGACTGCGTCCTTATGAGGCGAACGGCCTGATGCGGGTGACGCCGCCCTATCCGGACCTCTCGGAAGTCCAGGGCCAGGCCGCCGCCAAGCGCGCGCTATTGGTCGCCGCTGCCGGGGCGCACAACCTGCTGTTCAGCGGTCCGCCCGGCACCGGCAAGACCCTGCTCGCCAGCCGCCTGCCCGGCCTGATGCCGCCGCTGGACGAAGATGAGGCGTTGCAGGTTGCCGCGATCCATTCCGTGGCAGGTCGCGGGCCGCTGACTCACTGGCCACAGCGCCCCTTCAGACAACCGCACCACACCGCCTCCGCACCGGCGCTGGTCGGCGGGGGAAGCCGCCCGCAGCCGGGCGAGATCACACTGGCGCACGAGGGTGTGTTGTTCCTGGATGAATTGCCGGAGTTCGATCGCAAGGTCCTGGAGGTTCTCCGCGAACCGCTGGAAGGGGGCGAAATTGTCATCGCCCGCGCCAACGGCCGTGTGCGCTTCCCGGCACGCTTCCAGTTGGTGGCAGCGATGAACCCCTGCCCCTGCGGCTATCTCGGCGACCCCAGCGGGCGTTGCCGCTGCTCCCCGGAACAGATCCAGCGCTACCGCGCCAAGCTCTCCGGGCCGTTGCTGGACCGCATCGACCTGCACCTCACCGTCAACCGGGAAAGCACCACCCTTGCCCCCAGCGGGCCCAGCACCAGCAGCGCGGAACTGGCCACTCAGGTCGCCGCTGCCCGCCAGCGCCAGCTCGCCCGCCAGGGCTGCGCAAACGCGTTTCTTACGCTGAAGAAGATGCACCAATATTGTGCATTAAGCCCGGAAGACCAGGCCTGGCTGGAAAAGGCCGGCGAACGCCTGAACCTGTCACTGCGCGCCCTGCACCGGATTCTCAAGGTCGCCCGCACCCTTGCCGACCTGCAGCAGGAAGACCGCATCGAGCGCCCGCACCTGGCCGAAGCGCTGCAATACCGCGCAGGGCATTAACGCGGCGGGTCCTCGGCGATGGCGAGGAGATTCAGCTCGACCGTCGCATTCTTCGGCAACTGATAGACACCCACCGAAGTGCGCGTATGCACGCCAGCCACGCCCAGCACCTCATACAGGACTGCCGAGGCGCCGTCGGCCACCTCGCTGTGCTGGGTAAAGTGCTCCGCCGACTGCACGAACACATTGAGCTGCAGCACCTTGCGCACCCGCTCGAGATCCCCCAGCGCCTGCCGCAGCAGCGCCAGCGCCCGCATCACGCAGACTTTGGCGGCCAGTTGGGCGTCGGCCAGCGACACCTCACTGCCCGCCCGACCGGTGACGACGATTTCATCGCCTACTCGCGGAATCTGCCCGCTCAGGTGCACCTGGTTTCCCTCGATGAGGAAAGGCACGTAGTTGCCGCCAATCTTGATCTCGCCGCTGAAGTCGTAGCCGAGTTCGGCGGCGATTCGTTCAAACGCAGCAGCGCGCGTCTCGCTCATAAGCACTCCCTGATAGGTCAATGGCTGATCAACAACGCCAGAACGGCCGCATCGCTTCCAGCTTCGCCTGCTCGCGGCTGATGCCGATGTCGCGCAGTTGCTCGTCGGAGAGCTCCAGCAGTTGCTTGCGGGTGCGCACACGGCGCCAGAACTGCTGCCAGCGGCTTTCGCCGTGCTCACGCGGCGCCACGCGGGTGCCGGGGATTTCCAGCAGTTCCTGTTGATAAAGGGTCAGCCGCACATCGCTCAGGCCGCTCATGTCGTCGCTCCTCCAGTCGGGTTCTTCGGACGTGGGGCTAGCGTGGCGAATCGGGAAAAATCATTACAGATTCAACAAGACAGATTTTTTTCCATACAGAACCGAGCGAAATCGGTCTGAATGGCGTATTTTTTCCCGATCTGTACTGTATCGAGCCGAACCGACCCGGCACGGGAGATCTGTCATGAAACGCTACGCGCAGTTGGCCGCCACCCTTGGCGAACGCATCGAGCAAGGCCTGTATCGCCCCGGCGATCGCCTGCCCTCGGTGCGCGCACTGAGCGAAGAGCACGGCGTCAGCATCAGCACCGTGCAGCAGGCCTACCGCGTACTGGAGGATGACGGCCTGGTGGAGCCGCGGCCGAAGTCCGGCTACTTCGTGCCGGAACGTCGCGAGCTGCCGCCAATGCCGGCGATGACTCGCCCGGCGCAACGGCCAGTGGATGTCTCGCAATGGGACCAGGTACTGGAACAGGTGCGCCGCGCGCCGGGCGGCGACTTCGTCCAACTCGGGCGCGGCACCCCGGATATCGCCAGCCCGTCGCTCAAGCCGCTGCAACGGGCGATGGTGCATGCCGCGCGGCGGACCGACCTGCAGAGCCTGGGCTACGAAGGCATCCAGGGCTCGCTGCCGCTGCGCGAGCAGATCGCCCGGCTGATGCTCGACTCCGGCTGCCAGGTGCCACCCAGCGAGATCGTCATCACCACCGGCTGCCAGGAAGCGCTGGCCATCACGCTACGCGCCATCTGCGAACCGGGGGACATCATCGCCATCGACTCGCCGAGCTTCCACGGCGCCATGCAGGCACTCAAGGCGTATGGCCTGAAGGCGCTGGAAATTCCCACCGACCCCACCAACGGCATCAGCCTGGAAGCGCTGGAACTGGCGATGGAACAGTGGCCGGTAAAGCTGATCCTGCTCACCCCCAACTGCAACAATCCGCTGGGCTACATCATGCCCGACACCCGCAAGCGCGCCCTGCTGACGCTGGCCGCGCGCTACGACGTGCCGATCCTCGAGGACGACGTCTACGGTGAACTGGCTTACGCCTTCCCGCGTCCGCGCAGCATCAAGTCCTTCGACACCGACGACCGCGTGCTCCTGGCCAGTTCCTTCTCCAAGACGGTCGCGCCCGGCCTGCGCACCGGCTGGGTGGTGCCGGGGCGCTACCTGGATCGCATCCTGCACTTCAAGTACATCGCCAGTGGCACCTGCGCGCCGCAGCCGCAGATGGCCCTGGCCGAGTTCGTCGGCGGCGGCCACTACGAGCCGCACATCCGCCGCATGCGCGCGCAGTACCAGCGCCACCGCGACCTGATGACCGAGTGGGTCGGCCGCTACTTCCCCGAAGGCGCGCGGGTCACCCGGCCGCGCGGCGGTTTCATGCTCTGGGTCGAGTTCGACCCGCAGTTCGACAGCGTGCGGCTGAACCAGGAGCTGCGCCGTGACAACGTGCAGGTGGCGGCGGGCAACATCTTTTCCGCCTCGGGCAAGTACCGCAACTGCATCCGCATGAACTACTCCAACCGCGACCTGCCGCTGATCGAAGCGGCCGTGCGCAAGGTCGGCGCCTGCGCCGGGCGGCTCACCGCCGAGTTGCGCGAGCAGCAGGCCGAGCCGCTGCCAGCCTGAGGCGAAACATTTATCCACAGCCCGGCGCTGCCGCACGGCCGCGCCCTGCTGTACCTTGGTTTCCTTTTGCCGGGCTCCTGCCTTGACCAGTCTGACCCTCGGCCCACTGGCCATTCCCCTACCCCACGTCCTGCTCTACCTCGGCTTCTTCGGTGCGCTGCTGGCCGGCTGGCTGGCCGGGCGCAGGCGCGGTGCCAATCCAGAAGGTGCGCTGTTCGCCATGTTCCTCGGCGGCCTGCTGGCGGCACGGCTGGCATTCGTTGCGCGCTATGCCGAGCAGTACGCGGCAACGCCCCTGAGCATTGTGGATATCCGCGATGGCGGGTTTCTCGCGCTACCGGGCGTGATCGCCGCTGCGCTGATCGGCGCCGTGCTGGCCTGGCGCAGGGCCGCACTGCGTCGCCCGCTGGCCGTCGCCGCCGTGGTCGGCGTATGCCTGTGGGGCGGCGGCAAGGCAGTGACTTCGGCGCTGGATCGCAGCCAGCAGCTTCCAGAACTCACGGTGATGGACTTGCGCGGAGCGGCCGTGGACCTGCGCGCGCGGGATGGCCGGCCCATGGTGGTGAACCTATGGGCCACCTGGTGCCCACCGTGCCGGCGCGAAATGCCGGTGCTGGAGGCCGCCCAGAAGCAGCGCAGCGACGTGCGCTTCCTGCTGGTCAACCAGGGCGAGAACGCCGAAGCCGTGCAGCGTTTCCTGCGCGACCAGGGCCTGAGCGAAGCGGCAGTATTGCTCGACAGCGGCAACCGCCTGGGCCAGCTCACCGGTTCCTACGGCATGCCCACCACGCTGTTCTACGACGCCCAGGGGCGCCTGAAGCACAGCCAGATGGGCGAGCTTTCTGCTGCCAGCCTGGAGTACGGGCTGGGCCAGCTCAAGGAGTGATCCCTCCACTCCGTGGGAGTCTGGCGGAGAGTAATCCCCGCCAACTTACAAGAAAGTTGGTTTATCAACCGAGGGAAATCGCCGCGGCATAAGTTCAATTGTTTTAATACTGCCCGAGACAATTCAACTTCATATAACTGACAACTTCTTTATCAAAAACAAATTCCAGGCAATTGAAATCACCGAGACGCCTCGGCTCCACCTGCTTTGCTACGAAACCTCCGTTAGACCCTGAGAATATTCCGATTTCCTTCCTGAGCACGAACGCCCTGCGAAGCCATTCACTACGATGGCTCGGCATCAATTCACTTGATGACTTGCCGTCCGCGGCCCCGTCTGCGGCGGTACTGTTTTGCACTTTATTGAAGGAAATCCATGATGGGTCTTTTTAATATTTTTGGACTGGGCACAGGCACTTCGAGCTCATCTTCGTCCAAATTGAACTTCAACCTTAACGTCGCCACCGCGAATACCGAAGTTGGTATCAGCAGCATTGTGGACAAGGCCGCTGGAACAGCGCAGACGGACGTTCAGGTGAAAACCCAGGATGCCACTGGCAAGGCTCTGGACCTCGCGATCAATTCCCTGTTGAACAGCTCGCAGGCAGGTACCACCGGCAAGCTCGACCTGGGCCTGGTGACGCAGAACGGCGTCAAGACCACCGCCGCCGCGTTCGATGGCCTCTTCAATGCCAGCAAGGCCGGCCTGACCGGCCAGGCGGATGTCGGCGTCAAGGTGCAGGATGGCCTGAGCAAGGCACTCGACTTCGCCAACAGCTCGATCTTCAACCTCAACAAGGATGGCGCTGCCGGCCAGACCGCACTGGACGTGGCCACCCAGAATGGCACCAAGTCCTCCTCCTCCCAGTTCGACGGCATCGCCAGCRTCGGCAAGGACGGCGCCRCCGGCCAGACGAACCTGGACGTCAAGGTGCAGGATGGCCTGAGCAAGGCACTCGACTTCGCCAACAGCTCGATCTTCAACCTCAACAAGGATGGCGCTGCCGGCCAGACCGCACTGGACGTGACCACCCAGAATGGCACCAAGTCCTCCTCCTCCCAGTTCGACGGCATCGCCAGCGTCGGCAAGGACGGTGCCGACGCCCAGACGAACCTGGGCGTGAAGGTGCAGGACGGCCTGAGCAAGGCATTCGACTTCGCCAACAGCTCGCTCTTCGACGCCAGCAAGGACGGCGTGACGGGCAAGACGGCCCTGGGCCTGGCTGTCCTGAACGGTGCCAAGGCTTCCACCGCACTGTTCGATGGCCTGTTCAGCGCGGACAGCCATTCGCTGGCTGGCAAGTCCAGCATCGATGCGCAAAGCCAGGACGCCCAGGGCAAGTTCAACCTTGCTGGCACTTCGCTGTTCAGCGCCGACAGCTCCGGGGCGACTGCGCAGTCTGATCTCGGCATGGTCATTCAGAACTCGCAGAAACTTGCCGCCCTCAAGCTGAGCGACCTCCTGCAGGTCGGCCGCGACACCCTGTCGTTCTCCGGCGATCACACCGTGCAGGTACAACAAGTGGAAGGCGGCTCCTACCATACGGTGTTCAACACGGCCCTGGCGCTGGAGTCGGTTCTACCCTTGCACCACGAAGCCGCACTGGCCTGACCGGGCCTGATGCTGCCAGCCGGTAGCGGTGGCAGCAGGCAACCGCCCAGCATCCTTGCTGGGCGGTTTCTTTCCGGCCCTCGGCAGTGGGCCGCCAGGCCATGAAGCGCAGCCGGAATCAGGCGCGCAGGTGGTTTTCCATCAGCCCTACGGCATCACGCCAGCGCACCCACAGGCTGCCCTGCCAATCCATCACCGGCAACGCTTCGCCCAGCAGATGCTGCATGCGCCGGCGCGGCAGGCGCGCGTCGTGGTTGGGCTGGTCGCGCAGGCTGCGGTTCTCCGGGTGGTAGCAATAGACCAGCAACAAGGCGTAGAAGCCGCTTTCACTGACCAGTAGCTCCGGTTCGGGATTACCAACGAGACGTTCATGGCGGCTCAGGTCGCCGTCGAGACGGGCAATGAAGGGCGCGGAAATCTTGTAGCTGAGCAGCTTGCCGAGGTCACGTACTACGAACCACGCCTGCTGCTCGATCATCAGGCCGCGCAACTGCCGGTTATGGCGGACGAAACAGATCGGGGTCAGGCCTTGGTCGGCCAGAGAAATCGAAAGGTTCATGCAGAAGCTCCTTGCTCATTCAGGAAGCCGCCGCCCGGAACTGCCGAAAGAGGGAGGCGGACCGTGCAAGGGTGGAAAACCAGCTCGACTTCCAAGACCGGCCGGGCCGAAGCCCGCCTCACACGGTCCGCCATAGACTGCCAGAGCCAACCTGGCACGAAGGGGGTGCCAGGCAAGCTCCGCTATGACGATTAAGAAGTCGAATACAGGTTTCCACACCTGGCCACGATGACGCCGTGGCAGGGCGAAACGCTAAGCAGTGAACTTGTAGGACCGCAACGCCGCGGCAGTGTAGGGACCTTCCCAAGCATCCCGCAGCCGCTTTACCGCCCCAGCGTGATGACTTTCGGGAACTGCGAGGCTGTCGGGAAATTCACCGGGAAACACCCTGCGCCAGCGTTCGCCTGAAGGAATGGCGCCAAGCGGTTCGCGAGCAAGCTCGCTCCTACAGGTGTGCACCGCTCCTTGTAGGACCGAGGGGGACGCCCAGTCCTTGCTCGCGAACCTATCTGCCCGGCAGCGCAGGAGCCGGGCAATAGCAATAGGGCGCATCACCCGGAACGGGTTATCCGCCGGCCACTTCGCGGCGGATAACGCCGGCGCGTGATGCGCCCCGCGAGAGCGACCGTGGTGCAAGAACCGGAAAGCGGCGTAGGAGCAGACCCCGTCCGCGATGGCATCCGACGCGATGCGGACCTATCGCGGACGGAGTCCGCTCCTGCACAGGCGCAACGCGCTTACTGGATCTCCTCCGGCGTGACGATCACCCAGTTCTTGTCGGCGGTCACCGGCTGGCCGAGCTTGGCCTGGGCTTCGGCGTTCTTCTTGATCATGCCGTTGAGCTGGTCCATGTACTTGGCCTTGCGGTTGATCCACAGGTGCACGCCGTTCTCGGCGGTTCCGTTGAAGAGCATGTAGCCGTCGCTGCTGGGCGTATCGCCGCCGACCAGGATGGGCTTCTTCCACTGGTCGATGTAGGTGAGGATCGCCGCCTGCTTGCCGGCCATCCAGGTCGCCGGAGTCCACAGGTAGGGGGTGATTTCCAGGTCCACGTTGGCCTTGGGATCGTACTTGCCCTCGCTGATCTGCTTGCGCGCGGTGGTCAGCGCGCCACTCTGGCGGTCCTTGAGCAGGGTGGTGACGCCGATGACGTTCTCCGGCTTCACGTTGTAGCCGTACTTGGGATCGCTGGCGACCATGCGCACCAGTTCCTCGTGGGCGGCGGTCATCACATAGACCTCGATGCCGTTCTCCATCAGCTTGTTGTACAGCTCGGTCTGGCCGGTGAAGACCTTGGGCGGGTTGATCGAGAGGGTCTTGACCACGTCACCTTCGTAATAGGTGCTGGGCACCGGCTTGCCATAGGCCATCAGCTCGTCGACATAGCCCTTGAGCTCCTTGAGGGTGAAGCCGGAGAACACCTGGGCGACCCAGGGGTAGCAGACCAGGTCGTCGACTTCGCAGAGGCGGTAGTAGTAGCTGTTGAGGCTTTCCTTGTGGCCGTTCACGTCCTTGAAGGGGATCAGCTTGAGCGAGGGGTCGAGCTTCTCGCGGGTCAGCACGCCTTTCATTTCCAGGAAGGGCAGCAGCGATTCCTCTAGGTCGTAGCGGTAGCTGGTGTTGTCCATGTCGAAGACCGCGAAGGCGCCCTTGTTGGCATTGGCAGCGATCAAGGCGTCGAGCTGCTTGGCGGCGGGCGCCGGCCAGTGCTTCAGCTCAGTGGCGGCAAACGTGGTGCTGGCGAGGCCGGCCAGGATCAGGCCGGCGAGCAAGGTGCGCATGGGCTTCATGGAATTCCCCCGAGTGGTGTTGTTGGAATGGGGAAGGCCCGAAACGGGCCCTCGCTGGACTAGTCCAGCAATGACCCTAGCAAAGCGCTGTTTCAGCTCTGCGACGGCAGCGACGCGAACCGTCGCGAAGGCGGCAGGACATATCCATACGCGCCACGCGGCTTTGCCGGCAGCGACGACTGGTCTAGTTCACCGCACGGCGCAGGCGGCCGGGGGCCTCGCCGTAGGTGTCCCTGAACTTCTTGGTGAAGGAGGCCTGGGACTGGTAGCCGACCTGGGCGGCAATGTCGGAGAGGCTCAGCTGCGAGGTGCTCAGCAGGCGGTAGGCCAGTTCCATGCGCACTGTGGTCAGCAGCGCCCAGGGCGATCGCCCTGCAACCTGGGTGAACAGGCGCGTGAAAGTGGCGCGGGACATGTTCGCCCGCTCGGCCAGGGCCTCGATGGTCCACTCGTGGGCAGGATCGTCGAGCATGGCCTGCCAGGCGCGGCTCAGGCGCCTGTCGGCGAGCAATGCCAGGGTGCCGCTGCTGGGGGTGTGCTCCTGCAGGTAGACGCGCAGGATCAGGGTGAACAGCGCCGAAGACAATGCATCGACCAGGAAGCGCGCGCCGGCCTGGTTACCCTCCGCCTCGGCGCGCAGCAGGCCGACCAGTGCGGCCACGGCATCGCCCAGTCCATTGTCCTGGCAGGACACCTTCAGGGCGCTCGGCAAGGAGCCGATCAGCAGCGAGCCGCGCTGGTAATGGAAGCTGCCGCAAAGCATGTCCAGCTCGCCTTCGCCCGTGCCAAGGCGATGGACCGGCAACAGGCCCGCCTCGTGGACTTCCGGCGACTGCGCGGCCACCCGCGTGCCTTGGCTGCGCAACAGGTGGGCTGCACCATCGGGCAGGACCAGTACCTCGCCTGCCTTGAGGTCCAGGGCCTGCCCGTCGGGCATTTCCGCCCGGCAGCTGCCGGACAGCACCACGTGGTACTGCGCCGTCCCCTCGGGCAAGGGCTCGTGGTCCAGCGCCCAGTCGCCGAGGAAGCGGCAACGCAGGTCGAGACTGCCGCGCAGGCCGGCGAGCTGGATGAGGTGGTCGATGGAGTTCATGGGATTCCCGGCGAAGGCAACGGTTGACAGATTATCCGCAGCGACAGGTCATTCGAAGTAGTCCACCACTGGCATCTGCATCGCCTGCATCTCGGCCTGGAGGAATTCACGCAGCCGCCGCAGGCGCCCCTGGTCTCGGCGCGCGCGGGGCCAGACCAGGTAGTAACTCTCGCCACTGGCGACGGCGCTGGGCCAGGGCAGTGCCAGGCGGCCCTGATTGGCATCCTCGGCGACCATCACCAGGTCGCCGATGGAAACGCCGTAGCCGCGGGTCGCGGCGACTATGCCCAGTTCGAGGGTATCGAATACCTGTCCGCCCTTGAGCGAGACCTGCTCCCCCAGACCCATGCGCTGCAACCAGCGCCGCCAGTCGCGACGGTCGGGGGTGGGGTGCAGCAGTTCGGCGCCGGCCAGCCGCTCGGCGTCCCAGGCGCCATCCGCCAGCAGCGCAGGCGAGCCGACGGGAATCAGCCACTCGGGAAACAGCAAGGCGGCCTCCCAGTCCGGCGGAAAGTGCCCCGAGCTCAGCAGCACCGCGCAATCGAAGGGCTCATGCACGAAGTCGACGCGATCCACGTCCATCCAGGCGCTGGTCAGCTGCACCTCGATATCGCTGTTCTGCATGCGGAACTTGCTCAGCCGCGCCAGCAACCAGCGCATGGTCAGGGTCGACGGCGCCTTCAGCCGCAGCACGCCCTCGTCCGCGCGCAGGCTGGCACAGGCGCGCTCCAGCGCATCGAAACCGTCGCGCAGGCCGGGCAGCAACATCCGCGCGGTTTCGGTCAGCTCCAGCTGGCGGCCGCGGCGCTGGAACAGCCGGCAGGCGAAGTGTTCTTCCAGGGTCTTGATGTGCCGGCTGACCGCGCTCTGGGTGATCGCCAGTTCCTCGGCGGCGCGGGTGAAGGACGCGTGCCGCGCGGCGGCCTCGAAGGCGCGCAGGGCATAAAGGGGCGGCAACTGGCGGTTCATGGCGGGCTCCGGCTGTCTTAAACATGAGTATGACTCATGGATGGCATCGCATTTTTCCTTTTGTGCCCGCGTCCACAACGGCCGGAGAATGGGCCACTCCTACCGATGCGGCGCCTGCCGCTTGCTGAGCCTGACTCATGAAACGCCCGTACCGTGACGAACTCGCCGCCATCCTGCGCCTGGCCGGCCCGCTGATTGCCGCCCAACTGGCCTACGTCGCCATGGTGTTCACCGACACCGTGATGATGGGCAAGCTCGGCCGCGAGGCACTGGCCGCCGGCGGCCTCGGGGCTTCGACTTACGCCTTGGTTTCGACCTTCTGTGTCGGCGTGGTCGCGGCCACCGGCAACCTGGTGGCGATCCGGCATGGCGCAAAAGACGCCCGCGGCGTGGTCGAAGCGACCCAGGCCGGCCTGTGGATCGGTGGCGCGCTGGCGCTGCTGGCGGGCCTGTTGCTGTGGAACCTCGGGCCGATCCTGATCGCTTTCGGCCAGGCCCCGGAAACGGTCGCCGGCACCATGAGTTTTCTGCACAGCATCGTCTTCGCCCTGCCCGGCTACATGGCCTTCATGGTGCTGCGCGGTTTCACCAGCGCCATCGAGCGGCCCGGCCCGGTCATGGCCATCAGCCTGATCGGCGCGCTGGCCAACTTCGCCCTCAATTACGCCTTCATTGAGGGACTGTTCGGCCTGCCGCGCCTGGGGCTGGCGGGAATCGGCATGGTCACCGCGGTGGTGATGAATGCGCTGCCGGTGATCTTCGCCCTGTACCTGCGCTGGCACCGGGCCTACGCGCCCTACCCGCTGCTGAAGGGATTGTCGAAGCCGGACTTCAAGGTGATCGGCGAATCGCTGCGGCTGGGCATTTCCATCGGCGGTACCTACGCCGTGGAGTCGGGCATGTTCACCGTGGCGACGCTGTGCATGGGCGTGATCAGCAGCACCGCGCTGGCGGCGCACCAGATCGCCATCCAGTCGGTGTACGTGGCGTTCATGGTGCCCATGGGGCTTTCCTACGCAGTGACCTTCCGCATCGGCCAGCACTACGGCGCCGGCCGGCTGGTCGAGGCACGCCGCGCCGGGCGGCTGGGCATCGGCTTCGGCGCCAGCTGCATGTTCGCCTTCGCCGCGCTGTTCTGGCTGGCGCCGGAGCTGGTCATCGGCCTGTTCATCGACCACAACGACCCGGCCAACCGCGATGTGGTGCAACTGGCGGTCAGCCTGCTGGCCATCGCCGCGTGGTTCGAGTTGTTCGACGGCACCCAGTGCATCGCCATGGGCGCGATCCGCGGCCTGAAGGATGCGCGCACCACTTTCCTCGTCGGGCTGGCCGGCTACTGGCTGGTGGGCGTGCCGATGGCGTTGCTGCTGGCCTTCCCGCTGGGCTGGGGGCCGAGTGGCGTGTGGTGGGGGCTGGCGTCGGGCCTGGCCTGCGCGGCCATCGGGCTGACGCTGGCCTTCGAGGCGAAGACGTCGCGCTTGCTGCGTCCGCGCACGGCTAACGCGGCGCTGGCCGTGCCAGCTGGTCGCTAGCTGACCGAGTCCTGCAGGCGCAGCGCACGGTTGGCGCCGAAGACCAGGAAACGCGCCAGCTCCGACAATGGCAGCGGGCGGCTGATCCAGTAACCCTGGACCTGGTCGCAGCCGAACTGGCGCAACTCGTCCTGCTGGGCGGCGGTCTCGACACCTTCGGCGACCACTTCCAGATTGAGGTTGTGCGCCAAGTTGATCATCGCCCGCACCAGTTGCAGGTTTTCCGTGCGTTCGTGCATGCCGCCGACGAAGCTCTTGTCGATCTTCAGCAGGGTGATCGGCAGGCTGTTGAGGTGCACGAAGGACGAGAAGCCGGTGCCGAAATCGTCCAGCGAGAAGCGCACGCCGAGCCGGCCAAGGGCCTGCATGGTCTGCAGGACCTGGTCGCTGCGGCGCATCACGGCGGTTTCGGTGAGTTCGAACTCCAGCCACTGGGCATCGACGCCGCGCTCGCGGATCAGGCGCTCCAGGGTCGGCAGCAGCTGGCTGTCCTGGAACTGGCGGAACGACAGGTTCACTGCCATGTGCAGCGGCGGCAGGCCGCGCCCGCGCAGCCACTGCATGTCGCGCAGGGCGCGGGAGATGACCCAGTAGCCCAGCGGCACGATCAGCCCGCTTTCCTCGGCCAGCGGCACGAAGTCGCCCGGCGTCAGCAGGCCGCGCTCGGGATGGCGCCAGCGCACCAGGGCCTCGAGGCCGACGATCTGCCCGGTGTGCAGGTCCAGGCGCGGCTGGTAGTGCAGCTCCAGCTCGTCGCGACGCAGCGCCCGGCGCAACTCGCTCTCCAGGTCGGCGAGGCTGCGGGCGCCACGGTTGATGCGCTCATCGAAGATGTGGAAGGTGCAGCCTTGGCGCGACTTGGCCTGTTGCATGGCGATGTGCGCGTGCCACAGCAGCGGGTCGGCGGCCTCACCGGCGCGGGCGTGGGCCATGCCCAGGCTGCAGCCCAGCAGCAGGCTTTCGCCCTCGACCCAGTAGGGTTCGCCCAGGGACTCGACTATCAGTTCGGCGACCTTCTCCACCCGTGCCGGGTCGCGGCGGGTGTCCAGCAGCAGGGCGAACTCGTCGCTGCCCAGGCGGGCGATGTGGTCGCCGTTGTCCAGGTGCGCCTTCAGCCGTGCCACCACCTGCAGGATCAGGCGGTCGCCGGCCTGGTGGCCGAGGGCGTCGTTGACGTGGCGGAAGTTGTCCAGGTCCAGGTGGCCCAGCGCCAGGCCGCGCCCTTCGCTCTCGCTCAGCCGGGCGGCGAGCAGGGTCTGGAAACCCTGGCGGTTGGCGATGCCGGTCAGCGGGTCCTGTTCGGCCAGGCTCTGCAGGGTGTTCTGCAACGAAGTGCGCTCGCGCACGTAGCGCAGGGTACGGCGCAGGACTTCGACACTGAGGGACTCGGCCACCAGGTAGTCGGCGACGCCGACGGGCTCTTCCGCGGGCTCGCGCTCCAGCAGCAGGATCAGCGGCAGGTGGCACTGGTGGGCGGACGGCAACTTGGCGGGCGTGGTGAGCACCAGGCCGACCTGATCCTCGTCGAACAGGGCGCTGGCGGCTTGCCAGGACGGGGCCGTGATCAGCGAATAGCCCGGCCCCAACGCGGCCAGATGCCCGCGCAGTAGCTGGGCCCACTGCGGCGCTTCCGCCAGCAGGAGCAGGCGCGTTGGTTCGACCGACGCTGCCAAGCGACCCCCATGTATCTCTAGAAAGGGGAGAAACTCCAGGCACCATCCCTGCGCCCATTTCCCCCGGTTTTGAAGCGACGCCATCCGGACATCCCACGGATGTAGACGAAACTTCAGAGAAACTCTTAAGAGTTTTCTTCAAGTAATGCTGTCACAAGCCTAATACATGTACAGATTTATCCAAAACACATAAGTACGATCGTGTCACAGATCGCCGCTATTCCGAGCGGCACCCCGACGCCCGGCACGGCCTGCTAGAATACGCCCCCGCTTCACTACAGACCCCGCCTTCATGTCCCGACTCAATCCCCGGCAGCAAGAGGCCGTGAACTACGTCGGCGGCCCGCTCCTGGTGCTGGCCGGCGCCGGCTCCGGCAAGACCAGCGTGATCACCCGCAAGATCGCGTACCTCGTGCAGCAATGCGGCATCCGCGCCCAGTACATCGTCGCCGTGACCTTCACCAACAAAGCCGCCCGCGAGATGAAGGAGCGCGTCAGCACCCTGCTGCGCCCGGGCGAAGGCAAGGGCCTGACCGTCTCGACCTTCCACAACCTGGGCCTGAACATCATCCGCAAGGAACACGCGGCCCTGGGCTACAAGCCCGGCTTCTCGATCTTCGACGAGAGCGATGTGAAGGCGCTGATGACCGACATCATGCAGAAGGAATATTCCGGCGATGACGGTCTGGACGAGATCAAGAACCTGATCGGCAGTTGGAAGAACGACCTGATCCTTCCGGAAGAGGCGCTGGAAAAGGCGCGCAACCCCAAGGAACAGACCGCGGCCATGGTCTACCTGCATTACCAGCGCACGCTCAAGGCGTACAACGCGGTGGACTTCGACGACCTCATCCTGCAGCCGGTGAAGCTGTTCCAGGAGCACCCGGAGATCCTCGACAAGTGGCGCAACCGCGTGCGCTACATGCTGGTGGACGAATACCAGGACACCAACGCCAGCCAGTACCTGCTGGTGAAGATGCTGGTGCAGCAGCGCGCGCACTTCACCGTGGTGGGTGACGACGACCAGTCAATCTACGCCTGGCGCGGCGCGCGCCCGGAAAACCTGATGCAGCTCAAGGATGACTTCCCCTCGCTGAAGGTGGTGATGCTGGAGCAGAACTACCGCTCCACCAGCCGTATCCTCAAGTGCGCCAACATCCTCATCGCCAACAATCCCCACGTGTTCGAGAAACAGCTGTGGAGTGAGATGGGCGAAGGCGACCCGATCCGGGTGATTCGCTGCCGCAACGAGGAATCCGAGGCCGAGCGGGTGGCCATGGAAATCCTCACCATCCACCTGAAGACGCAGCGGCCCTACAGCGAATTCGCCATCCTCTACCGGGGCAACTATCAGGCGAAGCTGATCGAGCTGAAACTTCAGCACCACCAGATTCCCTATCACCTGTCAGGCGGCACCAGCTTCTTCGGACGCCAGGAAGTGAAGGACCTGATGTCCTATTTCCGCCTGCTGGTGAACCCGGACGATGACAACGCCTTCCTCCGGGTGATCAACGTACCGCGCCGGGAAATCGGCTCCACCACCCTGGAGAAGCTCGGCAACTACGCCACCGAACGCGGTTGCTCGATGTTCAATGCTTCCGGCGAGCTTGGCCTTTCCGAACACCTGGACGCCCGCTACATCGAGCGTCTGCAGCGCTTCAAGCGCTTCATCGACAAGGTCCGCGAGCAGTGCGCCGGCAGCGACCCGATCGGCGCGCTGCGCAGCATGGTGATGGACATCGATTACGAGAACTGGCTGCGGCAGAACGCGTCCAGCGACAAGGTCGCCGATTTCCGCATGGGTAACGTCTGGTTCCTCATCGAAGCGCTGAAGAACACCCTGGAGCGCGACGAAGAAGGCGACATGACCATCGAGCAGGCCATCGCCAAGCTGGTGCTGCGCGACATGCTCGAACGCCAGCAGGAAGAGGAAGACGGCGCCGACGGCGTGCAGATGATGACCCTGCACGCCTCAAAGGGCCTGGAATTCCCCTACGTGTTCATTCTCGGCGTGGAAGAGGAAATCCTCCCGCACCGCTCCAGCATCGAGGCTGACACCATCGAGGAAGAGCGGCGCCTGGCCTATGTGGGCATCACCCGGGCAAAGAAGAACCTGGCCATGACCTTCGCCGCCAAGCGCAAGCAGTACGGCGAGATCATCGACTGCTCGCCCAGCCGCTTCCTCGACGAACTGCCGCCCGAAGACTTGGTCTGGGAAGGCCAGGAGGACGCGCCGCAGGAGGTGAAGGTGGCCAAGGGCAATTCGGCGCTGGCGGATATCCGGGCGATGCTCAAGCGCTGAGCTCCTCGGTCAGTCTCGTGCCGGAGCACCCTCTCCCCCGCCCTCTCCCTGAAGGGAGAGGGAGCCGTCCGGCGTCCGCTGCAACTAAGACGTCAGCCGGCGAGCACCGGTAGCCCGCCCCACTCGGACCAGCCCCCTCTCACTTCGGAGCGGGGCGCGCAGCCAGGGTCAGGGAGAGGGCCAAGCACAGGCAGGTTTCCCCCGGCAGGCGATCCGTGTACTTCCGCCCATCGAAAAACTGTCCATTCGATCAGCAATTGCATTGGTCGGAACGTCGCGCAGATGGCCACTGGCGTTGTAGAATTACGCGCTTCATCAGCGACAGCCGCTCCGGAAGCACCCCCGTGAACACTCTCAAAGACAAAATTCGCAGCGAAGGCATCGTTCTTTCCGAACAGGTCCTCAAGGTAGACGCCTTCCTCAACCACCAGATCGACCCGGCGCTGATGAAGCAGATCGGCCATGAATTCGCCGAACGCTTCAAGAACCAGGGCATCACCAAGATCGTCACCATCGAGGCCTCCGGCATCGCCCCGGCGATCATGGCCGGCCTTGAGCTGGGCATCCCGGTAATCTTCGCCCGCAAGTTCCAGTCGCTGACCCTGAAGAACGACCTGCTGATCTCCAAGGTCTTCTCCTTCACCAAGCAGACCGAAAGCACCATCGCCATCTCGGCCAAGCACCTGACCGCCGCCGACCACGTGCTGGTGGTGGACGACTTCCTCGCCAACGGCCATGCCGCCAAGGCGCTGATCGACCTGATCCAGCAGGCGGGCGCCAGCATCGCCGGCCTGGGCATCGTCATCGAGAAGTCCTTCCAGGAAGGCCGTTCCCTGCTGGAAAGCGAGGGTTATCGCGTGGAATCCCTGGCTCGGGTGAAGTCCCTGGCCAACGGTCAGGTCGAGTTCCTCGAAGACTGATCCACCGCACCACGAAAAAAGGCGGGCACCGACAGGGCCCGCCTTTTTTCATGCCTGAAAGCCGACCTTGCGTAGGGCGCATAACCTGGAACAGGTTATCCGCCGACTCCCTGGCGGCGGATAACGCTGGCGCGTTATGCGCCCTACGCGTCTACAAGGTTTGTTCGGCGCTGGCTTTCAGGCCGGCCAGTACCAGGCGCTGGTACAGCTCCTCGCGCAGCCCCTCCGGATTCGCCAGCCCCATGCGCTCCAGGTGAGCCGGGTAGGCCTCCGGCGCCGGCGCATCGAGAGTCGCCTTGCCCAGTTCGAGAATCTCGCTCAGCTTCAGCTTGCTCTTGAGCCAACCCAACGCGCGCAGCAACTCGCGCTCCTGCTCGGTGAAGTCGCAACCCAGGGGGAACTCCGGCAGCAGATGACGATGCTGTCGCGCCGCGTCCCGCAAGCGCTCCGGGGTATTGTCGCGATAGCGCTGGTCCAGCTCGAAGTCCTTCGGCAGCTTGCCGGCCTCCTGGGCCTGGGCGATCAGCGCATCCTGGAAGCGCGAGTCGGCGATGGACAGCATGGCGGCGATCACCTCGGCATCGTTACGGCCGCGGAGGTCAGCGACGCCGTACTCGGTCACCACCATGTCGCGCAAGTGTCGGGGAATCGTCGTGTGGCCGTAGCTCCAGACGATGTTGGAGCTCAGCTCACCCTCGGACTCACGCCAGCTGCGCAGCATCAGGATGGAGCGCCCGCCTTCCAGCTCATGGGCCTGGGCGACGAAGTTGTACTGCCCGCCGACACCGCTGAGTACCCGGCCGTCCTCCAGTTGGTCGGCCACGCCAGCGCCCAGCAGGGTAACGGTGAAGGCGCTGTTGATGAAGCGCGCATCTCGGCGCTGCTCGCGCTTGAGCTCCTCGTCGCGGTACAGGTTATTGACGAAGCCGATGCCGGTCATGCCGATACCGGCCAGCTCCTCGCGGGGCATCTCGCGCAGGCGCCGATAGAAGGCCTGCGGACCGAGGAAAAACCCGCCGTGCAGCCAGACGCCCGGCTCGGTCGGCGCGGCGCCGGGGCGCGCCGCTACCCGGCGGTTGAGCACCCCCGCCTCGGCCAGGGCCAGCAGGCCGGGAACGAACATTTCGCTGCAGCCATACAGCCCGTGCTGGAAAGCGCCCAGCCCGCCGTCGCGCTCGATCAGCGCGGCGTGGCGGGCGGTGGAGTCGAGGCCGTCGAGCAGCGCACGATAGCCATCGTTGTCGCGCTGGCGGATCAGCAGCGCCGAGGTCAGGGCATCGCCCATGGAGCCGATGCCGATCTGCAGGGTGCCGCCGTCGCGCACCAGGGCGCTGGCATGCAGGCCGATGCAGTGGTCCTGAAGGCCCACTGGCAGGTTGGGGGTGGAAAACAGCGTGCTGCTGTCGCCCGGCGCATCCACCAGCAGGTCGAAGAAATCCTCATCCACTTCGGCGTCGCCGGGCATGTACGGCAACTGGTCGTGGACGACGCCGATAATGACGATGGTTTCGCCTGCCGCACGGCGACGCTGCAGCATCGGCAACAGGTCGAGGGTGATGTCCGGATTGCACGCCAGGCTCAGCTTGCCCGGCCGCGCCGGATCACGCGCAACCAGTTGGGCAACGGCATTGACGCCCTTGGCGTTGATGTCCCGCGCCACGTGGCTGTAGTTGCAGCTGATGTAGTTCTGCTGCGCCGGGGCGCTGTCCAGCAGGCTGCCGGGCTGCAGGTAGAACTCTTCGACGCGGATGTTATCCGGCACGTTGCCGCTGCGCAGGTCGTGCAGGTAATCCAGTTCCGGGTAGTCGCCGTAGATGCGCTCGACGAAGGGGTCGAGGAAGCGCCGCTGCAGCTCGCCGCCGGCCTGCGGGCGGCCGAGGGACAGCGCCGTGTAGAACGTCAGTTGCCGGCGCGGGTTCTCGCGCATGTGCCGGTACAGCGCATTGGCCAGTCGGTTGGGCTTGCCCAGGCCCAGCGGAAGCCCGAGACGGATGTGCCCGTCCAGGCGGTGCAGCAGTTCTTCAACAGCGGTTTCGATCGAGCAGGATTGCACCGGGCATCCCTCCGGGTTCGTTGTTCACGACTGGAGTTTGGACCGGCTTTACGCAAAAGTTGCTCCCGCTACATGCGCAGCGACAAATCGCGGGCATGAAAAAGCCGCCCTTGGGCGGCTTTTTCGCACAGGTCGGCTGTTACAGGCCGGACATGTGGTGAATCGCAGCTTTCAGCTCATCATCGGAGCAATCAGCGCAGGTGCCTTTGGGCGGCATGGCGTTGATACCCGAGATAGCCTTGGCCAGCAGGCCGTCGAGGCCGCCCTGCTCTTTCGCGCGCTTGCCCCACTCGGCCTTGTCGCCAACTTTCGGCGCGCCCAGCAGGCCGCTACCGTGGCAGTTGGTGCAAACCTTGCCGACAATCTCTTCGCCCGAACGCGGGGCACCGCCACCACCGGCAGCTGCTACGGCGCCAACGCCTTCGCATTCCTTGCCCTGGACGCAGACTTTGCCGACAGGTTCGAGACGCTTGGCAATGGCGTCATCGTTGGTCGCGGCCTGAACGCTCACTGCCCACAGGGCCAGTACGGCAGCTTGGGCTGCCAGGATTTTTCTAATCAGGTTCACCCTTTCACCCTCATCGTGGCTTATCACGCCCGGTCGCGGTGCAGTCACAGTCTCGGGCCGCGCGAGCGGGCGCAAGTATAACGGCAAAGCCGGGAAGCTCGAAACAATTGCGCCACCTTGCCGGCCTTTGCGGCATTAGGTCGCAGCTGATCTGGCCGGTCCTACCGGCTGTTCAAAAATTTGCCGGTGTGGTCGCGCTGATCAGTCGTGCCGGGGTTTCGAACGGATTACGGAAGCGGTGCGGCTTGGTGCTGTCGAAATAGTAGCTGTCGCCACATTCGAGGACGAAAGTCTCGTCGCCGACGGTCAGTTCCAGACGGCCTTCGACCAGTACGCCGGTCTCTTCGCCTTCGTGGGCATACATGTCGTCACCGGTGTCGGAACCCGGCGGGTAGGTCTCGTCGAGCAGGGTGATGGCACGGCTGGGATAGTCCTTGCCGATCAGCTTCATGATGATCGAGCCACTGGACAGGTCGCTGAGTTCGTCTGCCTTGTAGACCACAGGAGTGTTGCTGCTCTGCTCAAGATCGAGGGAAAAGAACTCGACCAGGGACATCGGAATACCACCCAGCACTTTCTTCAGCGAACTGATGGAGGGGCTGACGCTGTTCTTCTCGATCATCGAGATTGTGCTGTTGGTCACACCCGCCCGTTTGGCGAGTTCGCGCTGGGACAAACCTTTGAGCTTACGGATGGCTTGCAGACGAGCACCGACGTCCAAGGGTGGGGTCCTCCTTATTTTTGTATCAGGCAGGCTCAAGAACCTGTCTTTGATCTGCTGCGCGTCGGCATCACTGCGTTGAAAGCGCCTCCGGGATGCTCATTTACTGGCGTAAATTCCGCGCCCTCAACCACTTTCGCCTTGGTCTGCTCTAGCTCGCGAGATCAAAAACAGGCTCTGAAAGGCAGAACCCGCAGCGGCTTGAGCCGAGCGGGTTCCAAGTGCCACGTATCATGGCAACACCGTTCAGTATTTACAACAGATCGCCCGACGATCCTGCGCAAACTTTACGGGCGGTATCCGTCACTCGCCGCTATAGACCCGCGGGACGCGCTTGAGGTTGCAGAACAGCTGGTAGGGAATGCTGCCGCACAGGGAAGCCAGTTGGCTGGCGGGGACGTTCGGGCCCCAGAGTTCGACGCGGCTGCCCAGGCCTGCCTGCGGCAGGTCGGTCAGGTCCACGGTGAGCATGTCCATGGACACACGGCCAATGATGCGGCTGGGCTTGCCGTCGATGAACACCGGCGTACCGTCCGGCGCGTGGCGCGGATAGCCGTCGGCGTAGCCCATGGCGACCACGCCGACGCGTACCGGGCGGTCGGCGATGAAGCGCGCGCCGTAGCCCACCGGCTCGCCGGCCGGCAGTTCGCGGATGCTGATGACCTGGGATTCCAGGGTCATCACCGGGCGCAGTTGGTCCGCCAGCGGATGGGCCTGCTCGAACGGAGTGGCGCCGTAGAGCATGATGCCGGGACGCACCCAGTCACTGGGCACTTCGGACCAGCCGAGGATGCCGGGGGAATTGCGCAGGCTGATCTCATGGCCCTGGCCTGCGGCTTCGCGCACGGCCTGGAAAGCGGCAACCTGCTCTTCGGTGCGGGCGCAGTCCAGCTCGTCGGCGCGGGAGAAGTGGCTCATCAGCACGACCTTGGCCACGTGGGGCAGCGCCTTCAGGCGTGCCAGAGCGGCGGCGTAGTCCTGCGGGAAGAAGCCGACTCGGTGCATACCCGAGTCCATCTTCAGCCAGACGGTCAGCGGCTTGCTCGGGCGGGCACGCTCGATGGCCTCCAGCTGCCAGGCCGAGTGCACCACGCACCAGAAATCATGGGCGTCGATCAGTTCCAGTTCGCTGGCCTCGAAGAAGCCTTCGAGCAGCAGGATTGGCGCACGGATGCCGGCTTCGCGCAGCTCCAGCGCTTCCTCGATGCACGCCACGGCGAAGCCGTCAGCCTCGCCTTCCAGGGCGCGGGCGCAGACCACTGCACCGTGGCCGTAGGCGTCGGCCTTGACCACGGCCAGCGCTCGCGCGCCGGTGACTTCACGGGCCAGGCGGTAGTTGTGGCGCAGGGCGGCGAGATCGATCAGGGCACGGGCGGGACGCATGGCGAGGCTCTCTTTTTATCAACGTGGTACGAAACTGCAGACGAAAAAAACCCGGCGCTCCGGCCGGGCCACGCAAAAACGATCAGGGCAGTGCGGCGACGATGGAGATCTCGACGAGGATCTCCGGGTAGCACAGCGCCGCCTGGACGGTGGCGCGCGCCGGGGCGCAGCCCTGCGGGACCCACTGGTCCCAGACGCCGTTCATGCCGGCAAAGTCGGCGGCGACGTCCTTGAGGTAGATGGTTGCCGAGAGGACACGCGACTTGTCGGTGCCGGCCTCGTCGAGCAGGCGCTCGACGCTGGCGAGGACTTCGCGGGTCTGTTGCTCGACGTCGGCGGTGAGGTCGTCCGCCACCTGGCCGGCGAGGTACACCGTGCCATTGTGAACGACGACCTGGCTCATCCGCTGATTAGTGTGCAGGCGCTGGATGGCCATTCTGAGCCTCCGAAGTGGAACCGTAGCGGGAGATATCCAGACCTTCGGTGCTGATCTGCGGACGCTTCTTGGCCATCAGGTCGGCGAGGTAGCGGCCCGAGCCGCACGCCATGGTCCAGCCCAGGGTGCCGTGGCCGGTATTGAGGAACAGGTTGCGATAGCGGGTGGCACCGACGATCGGTGTGCCGTCCGGGGTAGCCGGGCGCAGGCCGGTCCAGAATTCCGCCTGGCTGACATCGCCGCCTTCCGGATAGAGGTCGGTGGTGATCATTTCCAGGGTGGCGCGGCGACGCGGGTTCAGCGACAGGTCGAAGCCGGCGATTTCCGCCATGCCGCCGACGCGGATGCGCTGGTCGAAACGGGTGATCGCGACCTTGTAGGTCTCGTCGAGAATGGTCGAGGTCGGCGCCATGTCCGGGTTGGTGATCGGCACGGTCAGCGAGTAACCCTTGAGCGGGTAGACCGGGGCGTCGATGCCCAGCGGCTTGAGCATCTGCGGCGAGTAGCTGCCCAGCGCCAGCACGTAGCGGTCGGCGGTGACCAGTTGGCCATCGACCCAGACGCCGTTGATACGGTCACCGGCGAAGTCCAGGCGCTGGATGTCCTGGCCGAAGCGGAATTCCACGCCCAGGGCCTTGGCCATCTCGGCCAGCTTGGTGGTGAACATCTGGCAGTCGCCGGTCTGGTCGTTGGGCAGGCGCAGGGCGCCGACCAGCTTGTCGGCCACCTTGGCCAGGGCCGGCTCGACGCGGGCAATGCCGGCGCGGTCCAGCACTTCATAAGGAACGCCGGTGCTTTCCAGGACGGCGATGTCCTTGGCGGCGGAATCCAGCTGAGCCTGGGTGCGGAACAGCTGGGTGGTGCCCAGGGAGCGGCCTTCGTAGGTGATGCCGGTCTCCGCGCGCAGCTCGTCGAGGCAGTCGCGGCTGTACTCGGACAGGCGCACCATGCGCTCCTTGTTCACCGCGTAGCTCTTGGCGTTGCAGTTGCGCAGCATCTGCCACATCCAGCTGTACTGGCTGGGGTCACCAGTCAGCTTGATGGCCAGCGGGGCGTGGGTCTGCAGCAGCCATTTCATGGCCTTGAGCGGGATGCCCGGGGCGGCCCAGGGCGAGGCGTAGCCAGGCGACACCTGGCCGGCGTTGGCGAAGCTGGTTTCCAGGGCCGGGCCGGGCTGGCGGTCGACGACGACCACTTCGAAGCCGGCACGGGCGAGATAGTAAGCACTGGCGGTACCGATCACACCGCTGCCAAGCACCAGAACGCGCATCTTTGCCTCCTACGTCGCGCCAGGGGCGCAGACGTTTCTTATTCTGAACGTAGATGCGCGCAGTATAGGAAGTCAGGCTCAGCGATATTCACTGATTGCGATGCGGTATTTGACGAAAATTCCTGGCAAAAGTCGCTTTCACGGAGGGACATCCACCAGGATTACGGCATTTTCACCCGAGACCGAATGGTCGAGGATCTGGCGAAAATTTCACCAGATCCAGAGTAAATAGCGAACGAAATGGGATTGACCAGAACTTCTCGCGCCGGACCATTCCCCGACGGGAATTACCTGCTCTCGCCGCCAGCCCCCGGACTCGCCGCCACAAGTGGCGGCGAGCAGGGAATTCCCCTTGACGCGGCTACTTGCGTACCCACTGACCATTGACCTGCACGTACTGCCCCGATGGCGTACGTTCGATGGCCTTCTTGCCAGCCAGCGCTTCGACGTCAGCCAGCTTGGCGCCGCTCTGCCCGGCAACCTTCTGGTATTCGGCGCGGCGTGCCGCGTTGATCTGCGCGGCGATATCGGCGGCGTCACCGCCATTCTTCACGACGCCCAGGTAGCCGTCGGTCTGTTCACCGACCAGACCCTGGGACTTGGCGCCACCCAGGGCAGACATCGCCTGCTCCAGGCTCATGGCCATGACCGGCAGGCTCAGGCAGAGGGCGACCAGCGCGACGCCCAGTTTGCGGTGCAATCTCATGCAAAGGCTCCTTCTCAGAACAGGCCACTGTTCTCGTTGATGATGCCGTCGAGCGCCTTGTCGACCTTGATATAGATCTCGTGCTCGATCTTCACGTTGAGGTTGATGTTGATCGGCTCCTTGGGCGCGGCCAGCTGCACGGTAGGCGTGCAGCCCTGGACGACGCCTGCCAGGAGCAGGAAGGGTAAAACGGCGCGAAGGCGCATCGGGGTTCTCCTTGCGGTCATGGCGCGGCGGCCGGGTCGTTGCGCAGGCGTTCCTGCACGCGCTTGCGAATGGTGTCGCTGACCCGGTCGCTCAGTTGCAGGCTGGTGAGCAGCTTGGGCACGTTCTCCTCCAGATTGACATTGAGGTTGATCGGCCGGCCCTGCTCCAGCGCCGGGTTGCGCCCGCTCAGGCTCAGGGCGAGGAGCAGCTTGCCCGATTCATCATAATCCACGCGGCTGCTCAGTTTGTCGTAGCGGAAATCGTCGATGGCCGTGGCCACCAGTTGCATGGCCGGGTTGCTCTGGCCCAGGGAGCGGATCTTCTCCGAACGGAATTGCAGCACGCCGGGCTGCCGTGCGGCGACTTCTCCGCCGTGGATGACCAGCTTGCCTTCGTGCAGGCCCAGCGGCAGGTTGCCGTCGATGATGCCGTTGCCGGACAGCCCTTCCGCCGGGTAGGCCGTCAGGATCACCTCCAGCGCCAGCCCTTCCAGTTTCAGCGTCAGACCCTCGCGGCGCGCGGAAAGATCCACGCCCCCCGGCGGTAGCCATGCGCGACCGTTGAACATACCGAGCTCCGCCTGCTGCCAGTCGACCCGCCCGGCCAACGGTGCGGCCAGCGAGCCCCTGTAGTTGCCCTGCAGCGACAGCGGCCCCAGTGTCACGCCGGGGTTGAGCGAGGCGACTTTCACCTGCGGCAGTTGCAGCTCCATCTGCGAGCCGTTCAGCGCGAACTTCGCCTGCAGGTCGAGGCCATGGACCTCGCTGCGGTCGTACACGCCCTCCAGACCTTGCCCGCGCAGGTTCAGGCCCAGGCTCTGCGGCGCGCTACCCGGTGGCAGGCGCCAGTTCAGGTCGAAGCTGGCCTTGCCGTTGTTCAGGCTGAGCAGCGCCGGCCAGTCGCCAAGGGACTTCTCCAGCGGGTTGCCGGTGCGCAGGAAGAACTCCGGCTGGCGCGCAACCAGCGCAACGCCCTGCCTGGCGGAATTGTTCAGATCGACTTCGGCATTCAGCCCGCCGCTGTTCAGCAGGCGGCCCTTGAACTGCTGGCTGTCGAGGCTCGCCGCCAGCGTCCCCAGGGCATTCCAGGAAAGCGGTTTGACGTGGGGCTGGCGCAGTTCGCCCACGGCCAGTTTCAGCGGCGCACTCAGTTGCAGGGTGGCCGGCGCATCGGCCGCATAGCCCAGGTCGAGCGCGCCCTTGCCGAGAACGGCGCTGAGCTTGCTCGCCTTGAGCGACTGCGGCCCGGCCAGGGTGCCGACCTGGAGTTGCGCGCCATCCGCGAAGGCGACGTTGGCGGACTGCTGGTCGATGCGCCCCTCGAAGCTCAGGTCGAGACGGCTGCTGTCGCCACGCAAGCCGGCCAGCTCAAGGTGCGGGACCTTGCCTTCGAGCCGCGAATCCATCAGTTGCAGCGCCAGCGGCGTCGCTTCCAGCAATGCCACACGGGAACGCAGGCGCAGATCGGCGGCGCCCACGGCGTGCAGCTCGGCGCGAACACTACCGGCCTCTTCATCCACGCCGGGCTCCATGTGCAGCGTCAGTCGTGCCGGGCGCAGGCCCACTGGCAGCGCCTGCAGCCAGTCGCCGTAGAGGTCGGACAGGCGCAGATCGCCGCTGAGCACCGAGGGCCGCCAGCCAACGTCGGTGCCGCTGGCGATCAGCCGCAGGTCGCCCTGCAGGTTGCCCAGGCCCGGCAGCGGCCAGGGTTGCGGCAATTGCAGGGAAAGATCGATGTTGCCGCGGCCATCGCGCAGGCCGGGCCAGTCCGGCCACGCGGCGTTGCCAGCCAGCTGCGTATTCCAGCTCAGGCGCAGGCGGCCGGCTTCGGGGATAGGCAGCGGCAGGTTCGGCGTTGGCAACCACATGCCCAGCCAGTTGCGCACCGCCTGCACCGGCGGCACGGCGGGGCTGGCAAGGCTGCCGCTGAGCTGGCGGGCGCCCGGCGCCCAGGTCGAATCCAGCGACAGCAGCTGTTCGTTGTCGAGGAAGCTGTCCAGTTGCAGGCGCCACTGCCCGTCGCCGGGCTGCAACAGGCCATTGAAGGCGAGCTGCTGCCCGCCCTGGCGCAACTCGCCGCCCAGCGCTGCGGCGCCGCCCGGGATCTGCTGCCAGTGGGCGCTGCCGTTGAGGGTGCAACGCTGCTCGCGGGCACAGGGCAGCTCGAGGAAAACCTGTTCCAGCGCCAGGCGTCCGGGCAGCAGCGCCAGCCAGCGATTGAGTTGCGCCAGGTCCGGCAGCGCGACCTCCTCGCCTTCCGCGCGCTCTCCCGGCCATTGGCGGACAGCGATCCTGCCGGCGGCCAGCTCCTTCAAGCGCCAGCGGCCATCGGCATGTTCGGGCCAGCCGACGCGGACCTCGCGCAACTGGATGGCCAACCGCGCACCATCGGGTGTCTGCCGCTGAAGAGCCATCTGCTCCAGGGTCAGCCCTTGTCGCGAAACGCTCAGGCCCTGCCACTGTTCGATGCTCACCCCGGCGTTGGCCAGCAGCCTCGGAATCGCCAGCCACACCGCGCCGACCGCCAGTGCCAGGAGCAGCAACAGCAGCAGGAGGACGGTGCGCAGGCGGGGGAACGACATGCGAAGGCTCCGGAAAAAACAGGCGATTGCAGCCGGAAATGGCAGAACTCTGGCCTACAGGCTGGCCGCCCGGCGCGGGAAGTTCAAGGGTTGCCAGTGATATTCCCTACACAACCGACTATATTGCCGATATTCCCCCAAAGCTCATCCCAGAGTCTTTCCCATGAGAACCCAGCACCAAAGCCGCCGCGAACTGGACAAGATCGACCGCAATATCCTGCGCATCCTGCAGGAAGAGGGTCGCATCTCCTTCACCGAACTGGGCGAGCGCGTCGGCCTCTCCACCACGCCGTGCACCGAGCGCGTGCGCCGGCTGGAGCGCGAGGGGATCATCATGGGCTACAACGCCCGGCTGAACCCGCAGTACCTGAAAGCAAGCCTGCTGGTGTTCGTCGAAATCAGCCTGGACTACAAATCCGGTGACACCTTCGAGGACTTCCGCCGCTCGGTGCTCAAGCTGCCCCACGTGCTGGAGTGCCACCTGGTGTCGGGCCACTTCGACTACCTGGTGAAGGCGCGCATCTCGGAGATGGCCTCCTACCGCAAGCTGCTGGGCGACATCCTGCTCAAGCTGCCCCATGTCCGCGAGTCCAAGAGCTACATCGTGATGGAAGAGGTGAAGGAAAGCCTCACCCTGCCTATCCCCGACTAAATAGCCGGACTAAAAAGCCGGACTGATTCCCGCCATTCGCGGCAGGCTCATCGAGTTTATTTACGACTTCCCGGCGTTTTTTGCGCCGCTGCCTATTGGCTGGGCGGGAAGTCGGCGTTTATCCTGCGTAAAATTTTAACAACACAAAAATCAGGATATCGCACATGAACGCCCGCGTTCACCAGCCGGTACACACCGACCGCCACGCCCCGTCCTACTACGCCGCGAGCGTCAATCGGCGCCTCGAAGTACCGCCCCTGGCCGGCGAGGAAAGGGCCGACGTGTGCATCATCGGCGGTGGTTTCTCCGGGCTGAACACGGCCATCGAACTGGCCGAGCGCGGGTTCTCGGTGATCCTGCTGGAAGCCCACCAGATCGGCTGGGGCGCCAGCGGCCGCAACGGCGGCCAACTGATCCGCGGCGTCGGCCATGGCCTGGAGCAATTCGAGCCGGTGATCGGTGCCGAAGGCGTCCATGCCATCAAGCTGATGGGCCTGGAGGCGGTGGAAATCGTCCGTCGCCGCGTCGAGCAGTACGCCATCGACTGCGACCTGACCTGGGGCTACTGCGACCTGGCCAACAAGCCTTCCGACGTCGAAGGCTTCCAGGAAGACTTCGACGAACTGAAGAGCCTCGGCTACCGCCACGAACTGCGCATGGTCCCGAAGGAGGAAATGCGCTCCATCGTCGGCTCCGACCTCTATGTCGGCGGCATGGTGGACATGGGCTCGGGCCACCTGCACCCGCTCAACCTCGCCTTGGGCGAAGCGGCCGCGGCGCAGAGCCTGGGCGTGAAGCTGTTCGAGAACTCCGCCGTCACCGGCATCGACTACGGCAGCGAAGTGCGCGTGCGCACCGCCCAGGGCAGCGTGCGCGCCAAATCCCTGGTGATCGCCTGCAACGCCTACCAGAACCGCCTCAATCCCTACCTCGACGGCAAGGTGCTGCCTGCCGGCAGCTACGTCATCGCCACCGAGCCGCTGTCCGCCGAACAGGCCCATGCCCTGCTGCCGCAGAACATGGCCGTGTGCGACCAGCGCGTGGCGCTGGACTACTACCGCCTTTCCGCCGACAACCGCCTGCTGTTCGGCGGTGCCTGCCATTACTCCGGGCGCGACCCGGCGGACATCGCCGCCTATATGCGACCGAAGATGCTCAAGGTCTTCCCGCACCTGGAAAACCTGCGCATCGACTACCAGTGGGGCGGGATGATCGGCATCGGTGCCAACCGCCTGCCGCAGATCGGCCGCCTGCCCGACCAGCCCAATGTGTACTTCGCCCAGGCCTATGCCGGCCACGGGGTGAACGCCACGCACCTGGCCGGCAAGTTGCTCGCCGAGGCCATTGCCGGCCAGCAGGGCAGCGGCTTCGAGCTGTTCGCCAAGGTGCCGCACATCACCTTCCCCGGCGGCAAGCTGCTGCGCTCGCCATTGCTGGCCCTGGGCATGGCCTGGTACCGCTTCAAGGAAACCCTCGGCGGCTGACCCCTGCGCGCTGCAGCGGCTAGAATCTTCCGCAGCCCGTCACCGGCGGGCTTGTCGGAGACTTCCCTTGCTTCCACGCCTGCTCCTGCTGATCCTGCTGGCCCTGGCTGGCTGCGCCAGTGCGCCACCGCCCGAGCCCTCGCACGTGCTGCCGGTGCAGGGCACGCGGCTGGACAATGAGATCAGCGAGCGCGCCGCCGCTCATCCCGGCCAGTCCGGCTTCCACCTGCTGGCGTCCAGCGTCGACGCCTTCCTCGCCCGCGCCGAGCTGATCCGCAAGGCCCAGCGCAGCCTCGACGTCCAGTACTACATCGTCCACGACGGCCTCACCACCCGCGCGCTGATCCGCGAACTGTTGCACGCAGCGGATCGCGGCGTGCGCGTGCGCATCCTGATCGACGACACCAGCAGCGATGGCTGGGACTACGAACTGGGCACGCTCGCCGCCCACCCGAACATCCAGGTGCGCCTGTTCAATCCGCTGCACCTGGGCCGCAGTACCGGCGTCACGCGCAACCTCGGGCGGCTGTTCAACCTCTCCGAGCAGCATCGGCGAATGCACAACAAGTTGCTGCTGGCGGACAACAGCGTGGCCATCGTCGGCGGCCGCAACCTGGGCGACGAGTACTTCGACGCCAAGGCCGAGATGAACTTCAGCGACCTCGACCTGATGGGCGTCGGGCCGGTGGCCCAGTCGCTGGGAGAGAGCTTCGACCAATACTGGAACAGCCGCATCAGCCGGCCCATCGAGGACTATCTGTGGGGCGAGCCGGACCTCGACGAGCTGAACCGCATGCGCCGCAAGCTGGATCACTACCTGGCGAAGGAGCGGGTGAAGAGCTCCAGCTATATCGCCCGGCTGAATCGCAACAGCGACCGCCCGCACCTGCAGAACTGGCTGGACGACCTGGTCTGGGCACCGGGCAAGGCGGTCTGGGATACGCCACTGAAGGTACTCGACCAGGGCGATCCGAAAGGCGAGCAGTTGCTCAGCACCCAGTTACAGCCGCTGTTCGACGAAGTGTCGAAGGAGCTGATCCTGGTCTCGGCCTACTTCGTGCCGACCAGCGCCGGCGTCGACTACCTGACCCAGCGCGCCGAAAGCGGCGTCAGCGTGCGCTTGCTGACCAACTCGCTGGAAGCAACCGACGTGCCGGCCGTGCACGCCGGTTACGCGCCCTACCGCCTGGAGCTGCTGGAGCATGGGGTGAAGCTCTACGAGCTGCGCGCCGACCCGGACCAGCGCCTCTCCGGAGCGCCGTGGATGGTGCGCGGGTCGAGCAGCGCCAGCCTGCACAGCAAGGCGGCGGTGTTCGACCAGCAGAAGGTGTTCGTCGGCTCGCTGAACTTCGACCCGCGCTCGGTGCTGTGGAACACCGAGGTCGGCATCATCGTCGACAGCCCGGAACTGGCCGACCAGGTGCGCCGCCTGGCGCTGGCGAGCATGTCGCCCAGCGTCAGCTACCAAGTGAAGATAGCGCCGGGCAGCGAGCCGCCGAAGCTGATCTGGATCGAGGAGCGTGGCGGCAAGCTGGTGGCACTGGACCGTGAACCGGGCAACGTCTGGCGCCGGCTCAACGTATGGATCGCCGGCGCCATCGGGCTGGAGAAGATGCTCTAGGAGCGCTCCTGCTGCAGTTCGGCGTCGGTCGCGCGCATCACCGGCGGCAAGCCGCGATAGGACACCAGCACCACGAACCCCGCAGCGCCCAGCGCCATCACCAGCGGTAGCGCATGGCCGCTGATCCACTGGCTGGCCGCGCCGGTCGCCAGGGGGCCGATCAGGCAGCCTATCCCCCACAGCTGAGCGATATGCGCGTTGGCGCGAACCAGCGCGTCGTCACGGTAGCGCTCGCCAATCAAGATCAGCGACAGGGTGAACAACCCGCCCGCACTGGCGCCGAACAGCACCAGCACCGGCCAGATGGCGCTATGGTGCAGCAGCAGCGGCATGGCCAGGCTGCTGAGGAACAGCACGATGCCGCAGCCCTTGAACAACGTCTGCCGGGAGATGCGGTCGGCCAGCCAGCCGATGGGCAGTTGCAGCAGTGCATCACCGACCACCACGGTGCTGACCATCGCCAGTGCCACGGCCTGGGTGAAGCCCTGCTGGATGCCATACACCGGCAGCAGGGTGAGGATCATGGCCTCGAAGCCGGCGAACAGCACCACCGCCCAGGCAATCGCCGGAAGCTGGGCGCAGAAGCTGAACAACCCGCGGCCATTGGCACTGTGCGGGTCGACCTTGGGCGCGCCGGTGCGGCCGAGCAGCAACAAAGAACCACCCACCAGCAGGCAGACGCTGAACCAGAAACCACGGTCGTCGGCGGTGCCGATGAAGGTCAGCAGCACCGGGCCGGACAGCTGGCTCAGCGCATAGCCAGTGCCATACAAGGCGACCAGGCGGCCGCGCCACTTCTCGATGGCCAACTGGTTGATCCAGCTCTCCCCGAGGATGAACACCACAGTCAGCTGTACACCGATCAGCAGGCGCAGGATCAGCCAGACCGGATAGCTCTGCAGCAGCGCCAGCAGGCCCACCGAGAAGGCCCCGGAAATCAGGCAGATACGCATCAGCAGCGGTGTGCCGACCCGCGCGGCGAGGCGGCCGGCGATCATTGCGCCCAGCAGTACGCCCACCGCAGGCGTGGACGCCATGACGCCGATGGCGAAGTTACCGTAACCCCAGCTCTCCAGACGCAGAGAAACCAGCGGCATGGTCAGGCCCAGGGCCAGACCGATGCTGATCACGGCAGCACACACAGCAAAATAAGGAACCCAACGCATTGTCTTTCTCCCGTTCCATCCGGAGCGCACGCCGGGCGCGAGGGTGCCCGATGCGCAATGCACAGCGGCCGGGTTTCCCTGAGGGAAACCCGGCCGCGGGTGTGGCTCTTTGTCAGAGCCGGCCCCTGGATCGAGGCCGACCTGCTTCAGCCGAGGATCAGAGTTTGATCCAGGTGGCTTTCAGCTCGGTGTATTTATCAAAGGCGTGCAGCGACTTGTCGCGGCCGTTGCCGGACTGCTTGAAGCCGCCGAACGGAGCGGTCATGTCGCCGCCGTCGTACTGGTTCACCCACACGCTGCCGGCGCGCAGCGCCTTGGCGGTCAGGTGGGCCTTGGACAGGTCGCTGGTCCACACCGCCGCGGCCAGGCCGTACGGAGTGTCGTTGGCGATGCGCACGGCTTCTTCGGCATCGGTGAACTCGATGACCGACAGCACCGGGCCGAAGATCTCTTCACGAGCGATGCGCATGGCGTTGGTCACGCCGTCGAAGATGGTCGGCTCGACGTAGGTACCGCCAGTCTCTTCCAGGGTGCGCTTGCCGCCGGCCACCAGCTTGGCGCCGTCGTCGTGGCCAGCCTGGATGTAGCTCAGCACGTTGTTCATCTGGGTGGTGTCGACCAGCGCACCGACGTTGGTTTCCGGGTCCAGCGGGTTGCCCGGCTTCCAGGCCTTGATGGCTTCGACGACCATCGGCACGAACTCGGCCTTGATCGACTTCTCCACCAGCAGGCGCGAGCCAGCGGTGCAGACTTCGCCCTGGTTGAAGGCGATGGCGCTGGCAGCGGCTTCGGCAGCGGCTTTCAGGTCCGGCGCGTCAGCGAAGACGATGTTCGGGCTCTTGCCGCCGGCTTCCAGCCAGACGCGCTTCATGTTGGATTCGCCCGCGTAGATCATCAGCTGCTTGGCGATCTTGGTCGAACCGGTGAACACCAGGGTGTCGACGTCCATGTGCAGGGCCAGGGCCTTGCCCACGGTGTGGCCGAAGCCCGGCAGGACGTTGAACACGCCTTTCGGGATGCCGGCCTCGATGGCCAGCTGGGCGATACGGATACCGGTCAGCGGGGACTTCTCGGAAGGCTTGAGGATCACCGAGTTACCGGTGGTCAGCGCCGGGCCGAGCTTCCAGCAGGTCATCAGCAGCGGGAAGTTCCACGGCACGATGGCGGCGACGACGCCGACCGGCTCGCGGGTGACCAGGCCCAGTTCGTTGTGGGCGGTGGCAGCGACTTCGTCGTAGATCTTGTCGATCGCTTCACCGCTCCAGCGCAGGCTGTTGGCGGCGCTGGACACGTCGATGCTCAGCGAGTCGCTGATCGGCTTGCCCATGTCGAGGGTTTCCAGCAGGGCCAGTTCCTCAGCGTTCTCCAGCAGCAGCTCGGAGAATCGGATCATGACCTTCTTGCGCTTGGCCGGGGCCAGGCGCGACCACACGCCGGAGTCGAAGGCAGCACGGGCAACCTGCACGGCACTTTCGGCATCGGCCAGGTCGCAGCTGGCGACCTTGGCCAGGAAGCGGCCATCCACAGGGCTGATGCAGTCGAAGGTGGCGCCGGATGCGGCGTCGACGTATTCACCGTTGACGAAGGCGCGGCCTTCGATCTTCAGGTCCTTGGCGCGAGCTTCCCAATCGGCGCGAGTGAGGGTACCCATGACAACGTGTCCTCTTATTAATGTACTTATTCAGGTGCAGGCGCCCGGCGTGGGCGCGCTGTCAAATATTCCGCAAGGCGGAGCAAACGCATGCTGTTGGCAACCCTAAACCGGAGGCAGCCAATTTTCAATATTTTTTACACTAAGCGGCCAAATGGCCTTGTCACGTTCGTTTTATTAAACATAGACTGCCCTGATTCGTCGGCTGATGGTTTTCCGACAGCCGCTTCGGAGTAAATAACCAACAGCGCTGCGCGTGCCCGCACGCACTCTCGCCTACAACTCTAAAGAACCGAGACCGCCATGAACGTCGAGCAGATCGTCGATTTCGCCCAGGCCACCACCGCCCCGGAACACTACCGCCCCGCTCCGGACCGCATCATCAAGGGCGACCCGGCGCAGAACGTGCGCAACCACTACGCCAGCGACTGCGGCCAGTTCAACGTGGGCATCTGGGAAGGCGAGCCGGGCCACTGGAACGTCAGCTACACCGAGCACGAGTACTGCGAGATTCTCCAGGGCGTGTCGGTGATCCGTGACGCCAATGGCGGCGCCAAGACCGTGCGCGTCGGCGACCGCTTCGTCATCCCCGCCGGCTTCAGCGGCACCTGGGAAGTACTGGAGCCGTGCCGCAAGGTCTACGTGATCTTCGAGCAGAAGGCCTGATCCACCGAACATGAAAAAGCCCGCCGATCGGCGGGCTTTTTTGTGCCCGCGGTTCCGTCAGAAACCGCGGGAAAGAAAAAACCCGCCACGAGGGGCGGGTTTCTTCACAAGGACGAAGATCAATTACTTGATCTTGGCTTCCTTGTAGATCACGTGCTTGCGAACAACCGGATCGTATTTCTTGATCTCGATTTTCTCAGGCTTGGTACGCTTGTTCTTGTCGGTGGTGTAGAAGTGGCCGGTACCGGCGCTGGACACCAAACGGATCAGTTCGCGCATGACTGCAGCTCCTTAGAATTTTTCGCCGCGGGCGCGCAGGTCGTTCAGAACGGCCTCGATGCCACGCTTGTCGATGATACGCATGCCTTTGGCGGAAACGCGCAGACGCACGAAGCGCTTCTCGGATTCAACCCAGAAACGGTGATGCTGCAGGTTCGGCAGGAAACGGCGACGGGTTTTGTTGTGTGCGTGGGAAATGTTATTCCCGGTAACCGGACCCTTACCGGTCACTTGGCAAACTCTCGACATGGCTCAGCCCTCTGTAAACCACATGCCAAACCCGGCATGGGTTGGCTGCTTAACTCAATAGGATTCTCAGTTTCACCGGGGTCTTAACTGCCGCTTCGCCGCGATCGAGTCGCAGGATCAGGCAGGGCCCCAGAAAAGAGCGCAGCTTTATATCAGAAAGTCACTTCACGCTGCAAGGGAAAGCATGACTCGGAAAAGCCGACGCCAGCCCCCGCGGGCCGCGGCACTGGTGCCGTTCGTCGCCTGTCATCGTTGTGACGGGCAGCGGCTTGGTCTAGGGTAGCTCCTTCGAGGCTGCCAACAGCCTTGCATGACCCGCCCAGCCTCGCGGATGGGCATCTTGCCAGCTTACACGGAGTCCGTCATGCGTCTTGCCCTTCTCGCCCTCCTTCTTTCTCCCGCCCTCGCCAGTGCCGCCTCGCTGAGTGTCTGCACCGAAGCCAGCCCCGAAGGCTTCGACGTGGTCCAGTACAACTCGCTGACCACCACCAACGCCTCGGCCGACGTACTGATGAACCGCCTGGTGGACTTCGATGCTGCAAAGGGCGCCGTAGTACCGAGCCTGGCCGAAAGCTGGAAGGTCTCCGATGACGGCCTGACCTACGACTTCCAGTTGCGCGATGGCGTAGCCTTCCACCACACCGACTACTTCAAGCCCAGCCGCACGCTGAGCGCCGACGACGTGGTGTTCAGTTTCCAGCGCATGCTCGACCCGGCCCAGCCCTGGCACAAGGTCGCGCAGAGCGGCTTCCCCCATGCCCAGTCCATGCAGCTGCCGAGCCTGGTAAAAGCCGTGGAGAGGGTCGATGAGCGCCATGTGCGCTTCACCCTCAACCACCCGGACGCGACCTTCCTGGCAATGCTCAGCATGGGCTTCGCCTCAATCTATTCGGCCGAGTACGCCGACCAGCTGATGAAGGCCGGCACCCCGGAGAAGCTCAACGCCCAGCCGATCGGCACCGGGCCCTTCGTCTTCAAGCGCTTCCAGAAGGACGCCGTGGTGCGCTACAGCGCCAACGCCGAGTACTTCGGCGGCAAGCCGGCTGTGGATAACCTGGTGTTCGCCATCACCCCGGACGCCAGCGTGCGCCTGCAGAAGCTCAAGCGCGGCGAATGCCAGATCGCCCTGTCGCCCAAGCCCCTGGACGTCGAGGCGGCGACCAAGAGCGCCGACCTCAAGGTCGAGCAGACCCCAGCCTTCATGACCGCCTTCGTCGGCATCAACAGCCAGCACCCGCCGCTGGACAACCCCAAGGTGCGCCAGGCGATCAACCTTGCCTTCGACAAGGGCACCTACCTCAAGAGCGTGTTCGCCGGCAGCGCCACCGTCGCCGACGGCGTGTACCCGCCCAACACCTGGAGCTACGCCAAGGACATCCAAGGCTATCCCCGTGACCTGGACAAGGCCCGCGCCCTGCTGGCCGAAGCCGGGCACAAGGAAGGCTTCAAGACCACCATCTGGACCCGCCCCTCCGGCAGCCTGCTCAACCCCAACCCCAGCGTCGGCGCGCAACTGCTGCAGGCGGACCTGGCGCAGATCGGCATCCAGGCCGAGATCCGCGTGATCGAATGGGGCGAGCTGATTCGCCGTGCCAAGGCCGGCGAGCATGACCTGCTGTTCATGGGCTGGGCCGGTGACAACGGCGACCCGGACAACTTCCTCACCCCGCAATTCTCCTGCGCCAGCGTGAAGTCCGGCCTCAACTTCGCCCGTTATTGCGACGAGAAGCTCGACGGCCTGATCAGCCAGGGCAAGGCGGTCGCCGACCAGGCCAAGCGCAGCGCGCTGTACCACCAGGCCCAGCAGATCATCCACGATCAGGCGCTGTGGCTGCCGCTGGCACACCCGACCGCTTCGGCGCTCACCCAACAGAACGTGAAGGGTTATTCAGTCAGCCCCTTCGGTCGCCAGGATTTCTCCAAGGTGCAGCTTTGAGCGACGCCCTGCTCAATCATCTGCTACCGGAGTTCCAGTTCTCCGAGCGGCACACGCTGAACATGCGGGCGTCACCCGGCCAGGTGCTGGACGCAGTGACCCAGCTCACCGTCGAGCAGGACCCGCTGGTACAGCGCTTCCTGCAGATCCGCGAGGCACCGGCGCGGCTCGCCCTGCGCCTGGGGTTACGCAACGCGCTGGCTGATCGCCCGCGCTTCGGCCTGCACGAGTTCACCCTGCTGGGGCGCCACGCCGACCGGGAAATCGGCTATGGGCTGGTTGGACGCTTCTGGCGCAGCGACTTCGGCCTGCGTTCGTGCGCGGACGGCGAAGCCTTCCGGCGCTTCGCCGAGCCCGGCACAGCCAGGCTGATGCTGCACTTTTCCTGCGAGCCGACGGATCGGGACGGCTACACCCAGGTCCGAACGGAAACCCGCGTGCACTGCCCGGACCGCCGCAGCCGCCTGCTGTTCACACCTTACTGGCTGGCGATCCGCCCGGTCAGCGGGCTGATTCGCCGACGCCTGCTGCGCGATATCCAGCGGCGCATTTCAGACCAGCCCCAACTCGGCCATTGATTGCGGCTCGCCGTCACCGACGATGAAGTGATCCAGCACGCGTACGTCGATGAGCGCCAGCGCCTCGATGATGCGGCGGGTCAGCAGGCGGTCGGAGTGGCTCGGCTCGCAGATCCCCGAGGGATGGTTGTGCGCCAGGATCAGCGCGGCGGCGTTGTGCGCCAGCGCGCGCTTGACGATCTGCCGGGGATAGACGGCGGCGCTGTCGATGGAGCCGTGGAACAGCACTTCGAAGTCCAGCACCCGGTGGCGGTTGTCCATGAACAGGCAGGCGAATACCTCGTGGTGCTCGTGGCGTAAGCGTGCCTTGAGAAAGTCACGCACGGCCTGGGGGCTTTCCAGCGCCGAGTCGCGACTGAGCTGTTCGGCCAGGTGGCGCCGGGCAATTTCCAGCACGGCCTGCAGCTGCACGAACTTGGCGACGCCCAGCCCCAGGTGACTGCAGAACGATTCCAGGTCTGCCTCCAGCAGGGCCCGCAGGCTGCCGAACTCGCTGAGCAGCCGCCGCGCCAGGTCGACGGCACTGCAGCCAACCACGCCGGTACGCAGGAAGATCGCCAGCAACTCGGCGTCGCTCAGGCTCGCTGCGCCCCGTTCGAGAAGCTTTTCCCGCGGACGCTCCGCCGCAGGCCAGTCACGAATACTCAAGGAACCTCCCGGTCAGGCCGCCCGCTGTTCCCGCGCAGGCGCTGTGCTATCTTAGCCCCCTCGCTTCGCGCAGCCGGAGGCCTGGGGAGGCGTCGTCGGCTTCAGCGCGCGTCATCCATTTCCGTATTTAAGGCTGGCCTATGCAGCGGCTCTATCGTAAACGCATCGTTCTGGGCGTCGGCGGCGGTATCGCCGCCTACAAGAGCGCCGAACTGGTCCGCCGGTTGCGCGACCAGGGCGCCGAGGTGCGTGTCGTGATGACCCAGGGCGGCCGCGAGTTCATCACCCCGCTCACCCTTCAGGCCCTTTCCGGTCATCCAGTGCACCTGGACCTGCTCGACCCCGCCGCCGAAGCGGCCATGGGGCATATCGAGCTGGCCCGCTGGGCCGACCTGGTACTGATCGCCCCCGCCACCGCCGACCTCATGGCGCGCCTGGCCCAGGGCGTGGCCAACGATCTGCTGACCACCCTGGTACTGGCCACCGATGCGCAGGTTGCCCTCGCCCCGGCAATGAACCAGGCCATGTGGCGCGACCCGGCCACCCAGGTCAACGCCGAGCTGCTGCGCAGCCGTGGCCTGCACTTCTTCGGCCCCGCTGCCGGCAGCCAGGCCTGCGGCGACGTCGGCCCCGGGCGCATGCTCGAGGCCGGGGAACTGGCGCAGCTGGCCGCGGACTGCTTCGAGTTCAAGGCACTGACCGGCCAGCACATCCTGATCACCGCCGGGCCGACCCAGGAAAACATCGACCCGGTGCGCTACATCACCAACCACAGCTCCGGGAAGATGGGCTTCGCCCTGGCAGAGGCGGCCGCCGAGGCCGGCGCCCGCGTGACCCTGGTGACCGGCCCGGTGCACCTGCCGACTCCGGACCGGGTGAGCCGCGTCGACGTGGTCAGCGCCCGCGACATGCTCGCCGCCTGCGAAGCGGCAATGCCGGCGGACATCCTGATCGCCTCCGCCGCCGTGGCCGACTACCGCCCGGAGCTGGTCGCGACCCAGAAGCTGAAGAAAGATCCCACCAAGGGTGATGGCCTGCTCTTGCAGCTGGTGCGCAATCCCGACATCCTCGCCACCCTCTCGCTGCGCGAGGACCGGCCCTTCAGCGTCGGCTTCGCGGCGGAGACCGAGAACCTGCTCGAGTACGCCTCGCGCAAGCTCAAGGACAAGAATCTCGACCTGATTGTCGCCAATGACGTGGCAAATCCGTCAATCGGCTTCAATAGTGAAGAGAACGCCATCACGGTCATCGACCGCGAATTGCACAAGACTGCGTTCGCCCAGACCAGCAAGGGCAAGATTGCCCGCCAGCTGATCGCCTTCATCGCCGAACGCATCAATCAACACTGAGAACTCAATGCATTCCCTGCAAGCCAAGATCCTCGACTCCCGCCTGGGCAGCGACTTCCCGCTGCCGCAGTACGCCACCCCGGGTTCCGCCGGCCTCGACCTGCGCGCCATGCTCAAGGACGACCTCATCCTCGAGCCGGGCCAGACCGTGCTGATCCCCACCGGCCTGTCCATCTACGTCGCCGATCCTGGCCTGGCCGCGCTGATCCTTCCGCGCTCGGGCCTGGGCCACAAGCACGGCATCGTGCTGGGCAACCTGGTCGGCCTGATCGACTCGGACTACCAGGGCGAGCTGATGGTCTCCTGCTGGAACCGCGGCAATACCGCTTTCAAGATCGCCATCGGCGAGCGCATCGCGCAGCTGGTGCTGGTGCCGGTGGTGCAGGCGCATTTCGAGCTGGTCGAGAGCTTCGACGAAAGCCAGCGCGGTGCCGGCGGCTTCGGGCACTCCGGCAGCCATTGACCCCTACCCATTTCAGGATGAATCGCCGAGGAGACGTTGCATGAAACTTTTCCAACGCACTGCCAAGGACAGCGCCGAACTGCCGGAACTCGTACCGGCGGAGAAGCCCGTCAAGGGATCGGCCCCCAAGGTCGACCTCAAACCACTGCTGCCATCCTTCGTCCTTACCGTGGGCGGTGTAGCGGCGGCCGGCGCGCTGCTGTGGTTCAGCCTGTTCGGCCAGGCCGACAAGGCTCACGTTACCCAGCTGAGCAACGCATGGTCGGAAAGCCAGGCCGGTGCGCTGCGCCAGTCCCTGAACCTGCTGGCGGCCGACAGCCGCGCCATGGCGGGCGACCCGCAACTGCTGCCCGTCCTGCAGAGCAACGATCCAACGCGCATTGCCGCGCTGGAGAAGGCGCTGACCCAGGGCCATCTGGACGGGCTGGTGGACGTCCACCTGAACGCCAATGGTCAGGCCGTGCAGGACACCGCCCGCCCCGGCCCGCTGAACTACGCCGCGCTGGATATGCTGCATCGCGTCGAAAGCGGCCAGGCCGTAGCGCCGGAAGCCTACAAGGTCGGCACCCGCTGGCTGGTCTACAACCCCGTCGCCCTGCGCGCCGCGGACAACTCGATCCAGGGTTCGCTGCTGCTGGTCGTCGACCTGCAGCGCCTGCTCGGCAACCTGCCGCCGATGTCCGCCGACATCGGTCAGTTGCAGATTTCCCAGCAGTTCGGCAACTCGCCGGCCCAGTTGCTGCTGCAACGCGGGCAGGCCAGTGACGCCGCTCCGGTAGCGCTGCCCAGTGGCAATCCGAACTGGAAGCTGAGCTTCACCCCCGGCCCGACCGTCACCGACCATCTGTACTCGCCAACCCTGCTGGGTATCGCCGCCCTGCTGGCACTGGTGGGCGGCCTGCTTGGCCTCTATCTTGCGCAAAGTGCGATGCAGCGCCGGGTCAGCAAGGATGCCCAGGCCCTGGGCCAGTTCATTCAGGAACTCGCCGGCCAACGCACTGCCAAAGCACCTGAGCTGAGCCTGCCGAGTCTGCAGGCACTGGCTCAGGCGCTGGCCCGCCAGCCACGCCGCAAGACCGAAACACCCGGTGCCAGCGCACCCGCCGCGCCCGCAGCTCCCGTCCAGCCGATCCCGGCTGCCACCGCTGCCAGCGCCCCGGCCGCTGCCACCGAATCGCCATTGGTCGATCCGCTATTCCAGAACACTGACATTCTGGACATCGACATTCTTGATGAAGACCAGGATCTCCTGGGATTGGAGCAAACACCCGCTATGAGCACGCCTAAAGCCCCGCAACTGCCCGCCAGCATCTTCCGCGCCTATGACATCCGTGGCGTGGTCGGCGATACCCTGACCGCCGAGACTGCCTACTGGGTCGGCCGCGCGATCGGTTCCGAAAGCCTGGCGCGCGGCGAGCCGTGCGTCTCCGTGGGCCGCGATGGCCGCCTGTCCGGCCCCGAGCTGGTCCAGCAGCTGATCCAGGGCCTGGTCGATTGCGGTTGCCAGGTCACCGACATCGGCATGGTGCCCACCCCGGTCCTGTACTACGCCGCCAACGTCCTGGAAGGCAAATCGGGCGTGATGCTCACCGGCAGCCACAACCCGCCGGACTACAACGGCTTCAAGATCGTCGTCGCCGGCGAGACCCTGGCCAACGAACAGATCCAGGCCCTGCGCGAGCGCATCCAGAACGATGACCTCGCCTCTGGCGTGGGCAGCGTGCAGCAGATCGACATCCTGCCGCGCTACTTCCAGCAGATTCGCGACGACATCGCCCTGGCCAAGCCGCTGAAAGTGGTGGTGGACTGCGGCAACGGCGTGGCCGGCGTGATCGCCCCGCAACTGATCGAAGCCCTGGGCTGCACCGTGATCCCGCTGTACTGCGATGTCGACGGCACCTTCCCCAACCACCACCCGGATCCGGGCAAGCCGGAGAACCTGGAAGACCTGATCGCCAAGGTGAAAGAGACCGGCGCCGACCTGGGCCTGGCCTTCGACGGCGACGGCGACCGCGTGGGCGTGGTGACCAACGAAGGCACCATCATCTATCCGGACCGCCTGCTGATGCTGTTCGCCAAGGACGTTGTCTCGCGCAACCCGGGCGCCGACATCATCTTCGACGTCAAATGCACCCGTCGCCTGATCTCGCTGATCAGCGGCTACGGCGGTCGCCCGGTGATGTGGAAGACCGGCCACTCGCTGATCAAGAAGAAAATGAAGGAAACCGGCGCCCTGCTCGCCGGCGAGATGAGCGGCCACATCTTCTTCAAGGAGCGCTGGTACGGCTTCGACGACGGCATCTACAGCGCCGCGCGCCTGCTGGAAATCATCAGCCTGGACAAGCGCGATGCCGAGCGCGTGTTCTCCGCGTTCCCGATGGACATCTCCACCCCGGAAATCAACATCACCGTCACCGACGAGGGCAAGTTCGCCCTGATCGAGGCGCTGCAGGCCCGCGGCCAGTGGGGTGAAGCCAACCTCACCACCCTCGACGGCGTGCGTGTGGATTACCCCAAAGGCTGGGGCCTGGTTCGCGCGTCCAACACCACTCCGGTGCTGGTGCTGCGCTTCGAGGCGGATTCCCAGGACGAACTGGAACGCATCAAGGACGTGTTCCGTACCCAGCTGAAAGCGGTCGATCCCGCCCTCAGCCTGCCCTTCTGACCCCTATGCCGGAGCCCACCATGACCCAGAGCCGCGATGACGCCGCCCAGGTTGCCCGCGTCCTTGCCGAAGCCCTGCCCTATATCCGCCGTTTCGTCGGCAAGACGCTGGTGATCAAGTACGGCGGCAACGCCATGGAAACGGACGAGCTGAAGAACAGCTTCGCCCGCGACGTGGTGCTGATGAAAGCCGTCGGCATCAACCCGGTGGTGGTCCATGGTGGTGGTCCGCAGATCGGCGACCTGCTCAGCCGCCTGTCGATCGAGAGCCACTTCATCGATGGCATGCGCGTCACCGACGCGCAGACCATGGACGTGGTGGAGATGGTCCTCGGCGGCCAGGTGAACAAGGACATCGTCAACCTGATCAACCGTCATGGCGGCAGCGCCATCGGCCTGACGGGCAAGGACGCCGAGCTGATTCGCGCGAAGAAGCTCACCGTCACCCGCCAGACGCCGGAAATGACCAAGCCGGAAATCATCGACATCGGCCACGTGGGCGAAGTCACCGGGGTCAACGTCGACCTGCTGAACATGCTGGTGCAGGGCGACTTCATCCCGGTCATCGCGCCGATCGGCGTAGGCGCCAACGGCGAGTCCTACAACATCAACGCCGACCTGGTGGCCGGCAAGGTGGCCGAGGCGCTGAAGGCCGAGAAGCTGATGCTGCTCACCAACATCGCCGGGCTGATGGACAAGCAGGGCCAGGTGCTCACTGGCCTGACCACCGAGCAGGTCAACGAGCTGATCGCCGACGGCACCATCTACGGCGGCATGCTGCCGAAGATCCGCTGCGCGCTCGAGGCGGTCCAGGGCGGCGTGACCAGCGCGCACATCATTGATGGTCGCGTGCCCAACGCCGTGCTGCTGGAGATCTTCACCGACAGCGGTGTCGGCACGCTGATCACCAACCGCAAGCAGCGCTGATCGCAACGACACCCGCCAGGAGCGATCCTCGCGGGTGTTTTTTGCCTGCTCCAGGCCGCTTCAACCCCATGGATGCCTGGCCTCGAACAGGCCTACAGGAGTCCTTCTGACATGGCCGCGTCTCCCGTTTCCCGCAACGACTTCAGCTTCTTTCACGGCCTGCGCGTGCGCTGGTCGGAGGTCGATCCGCAGGGCATCGTCTTCAACGGCAATTACCTGACCTACGCCGACGTCGCCACCACCGAGTATTACCGCCACCTGGGCGTGAGCTACCCGGCCGACCTGCTGCGTGGCGGCGGCGACCTGTTCGCGGTGAAGACCACCCTGGAGTACCTGGCGCCGGCGCGCTTCGACGACTGGCTGGAAATGGGCGTACGCGTCAGCCGCCTGGGTCGCAGCAGCCTGACCTTCCAGGTGTCGATCTGGTGCGACGAACAGTTGCTGACGCTGGGGGAGCTGATCTACGCCTATGCCGGCGAGGACCGGACGAGCCAGCCCCTGCCGGACTGGCTGCGCGGGAAGATCAACGAGTTCGAGCGCGTCTCGCCGCAGCAGTAAGCGCGGCGGACGGAGCGTCAATTACCGCCGGATATCTGGGCGAAGCGCGCCCTATCGGAAGCAAAGCTGCTCTGCGCCTGGACCCGCAACTGCTGGTAGCGGGCGATATCCTGCTGCAGGCGCTGTTCATCGTCGCGCAGGTTGCTCAGTTGCGCGACCAGGTCGTCCGGCACCTGGCGACCAGCGCGTTCCTGATCGGCGGCACGGGCCTGCAGGTTGGCCTGCTGCATCTTCAGCGATTGCAGGTTGCCCTTGGCCACGCTGGCCAGCCCATCCAGCTCGGCCAGCTTGCGATCGCGGGCACGATCGACGTCTTCCACGCTGGTATACATGCGCATCAGTTGCTGATCGGAGCTGGCGCGGGCGGCGTCCGCCTTGCGCTGCTCGATCTCGGCGGCGGTCGGTGCCGGCGGAACCTCGCGGATGACCCGGCCCTGGTCGTTGAGCACCTGGTAGCCCTTGCCGATGTATTGCGGAGGAACACCCAGGCGGTCGATGACGGTGATGCCCTTGTCATTGACGTAGCGGTACATCTCGACCTGGCTGGTCGGCTGCCCGGCAGCCGTCACCTGGCCTGCGAGCATGGCTCCCAGAAGCCCCATCAACACCCTGTAGCGGAAAGCACCCTGCTTGGCCATGCCCTACGTCCTGGTTGCGGTTAGATACCGTACTGCGCCCGATAGGCCTCGACAGCCGCGAGATGCTGCTTGAGCTGACCGTCACCGGCCAGATATTCCAGCACCTGCTCCAGCGAGACAATGCTTACGACCGGAATCGAAAAGTCCCGTTCAACTTCCTGGATTGCCGACAGCTCGCCCTTGCCGCGCTCCTGGCGGTTCAGCGCGATCAACACACCGGCTGCCTGGGCACCCTGGGCGTCGATGATCTGCATGACCTCGCGGATCGCAGTGCCGGCGGTGATCACGTCATCGATGATCAGCGCGCGGCCGGTCAGCGGCGCGCCGACCAGCGTGCCGCCTTCGCCATGGTCCTTGGCTTCCTTGCGGTTGAAGCACCAGGGCAGGTCGCGGCCGTGTTGTTCGGCCAACGCAATCGCTGTAGCGGCCGCCAGCGGGATTCCTTTATAGGCAGGGCCGAACAACACGTCGAAAGGTATGCCGCTGTCGACCACTGCGCTGGCGTAGAAACGACCCAGCTGGGACAGCGCAACCCCGGTATTGAACAGACCGGCGTTGAAGAAGTACGGACTGGTGCGTCCGGACTTGAGGGTGAACTCGCCGAAGCGAAGAACGCCGCGCTCGATGGCGAAGCGGATGAAATCGCGTTGATATGCGTGCATGGGAGAGAACCGGCCGGTATGAATTTAGCTAAACCGTTTGAGCTCGGGTATCATACACACACGTGATTTTGGGGGCCATTTATGCGGATCATCAGTGTGAACGTGAATGGTATTCAGGCTGCAGCCGAGCGTGGTTTGCTCAGTTGGCTGCAAGCCCAGAATGCCGACGTGATCTGCTTGCAGGATACCCGCGCCTCCGCTTTCGATCTGGATGACCCGTCCTACCAACTGGATGGCTACTTCCTGTACGCCTGCGATGCCGAAGTGCCCAGTCAGGGCGGCGTCGCAATCTATAGTCGTCTGCAACCCAAGGCTGTCATAAGCGGCCTGGGTTTCGAGATGGCCGATCGTTACGGGCGCTACCTGCAAGCCGATTTCGATAAGGTGAGTATCGCCACTCTCCTGCTGCCTACCGGGCAGGAAGGGGACGAGAACCTGAACCACAAGTTCAAGTTCATGGACGATTTCGCCCAGTACATGAACAAGCAGCGCCGCAAGCGCCGCGAATACATCTATTGCGGCTCGCTCTACGTCGCGCACCAGAAGCTGGACGTGAAGAACTGGCGCGAATGCCAGCAATCTCCCGGCTTCATGGCGCCGGAGCGTGGCTGGATGGATGAGATCTTCGGCACCATGGGCTATGTCGACGCCCTGCGCGAGGTCAACCGCGAAGGCGACCAGTACAGCTGGTGGCCGGAAAGCGAGCAGGCCGAGTTGCTCAACCTGGGCTGGCGCTTCGACTACCAGATCCTCACGCCGGGTCTGCGTCGCTTCGTGCGCGGCGCCAAGCTGCCGCGTCAGCCGCGCTTCTCCCAGCATGCGCCGCTGATCGTCGATTACGACTGGACGCTGAGCATCTGAGCCCGTCGTGCCGCCGAAAGGCGGACAGAAAAAAGCCGGCTTCGAGCCGGCTTTTTCGTGCCTGGAGTTCAGCCCCTACTTGATCGGGCGCCAGGTGAAGGGATAGCGATAATCCAGCCCTTCGTTGGCTTTGATCCCGGCGATGATGGTGAGCACCAGCGCGCCGATACTCACCAGCCCCAGCAGGAAGAAGCCGATCACCACCAGCATCAGCAGGAAGCTGACCATCACCGCGAGGCTCACGGTGATCTGGAAGTTCAGCGCCTCCTTGCCCTGGCGGTCCACGAACGGGTCCGATTCACGCTTGATCTGCCAGACGATCAGCGGCCCGAGCAGGTTGCCAAAGGGAAAGATGAAGCCGAGGAACGCGGCGAAGTGGCAGAACATCGCCCACTGGCGGGCTTCCTGGCTCGGCTGAACCTGCTGTACCGGTACTTCGTCGCTCATCCTTTCGCTCCTTGCCTTGGGTATCGAGTGCAGATCAGTCCGCCAGCGCGGCGCGCTGCAGTTCGAACAGTTCGCGCAGGCCCTGCTGCGCCAGCTCCAGCATGGCATTCAGCTCGGCCGGCTGGAAGGGCGCACCCTCGGCGGTGCCCTGGACTTCGATGAAGCCGCCGGCATCGGTCATGACCACGTTCAGGTCGGTCTCGGCGGCGGAATCCTCCAGGTAGTCCAGGTCCAGCACCGGTTCGCCCTGGTACATGCCTACGGAAACGGCAGCGACCATCTGCTTGAGCGGGTTGCCCTTGAGCGCACCACGCTTCTTCAGCACGGCCAGCGCATCGATCAGCGCCACGGTGGCGCCGGTGATGGACGCGGTGCGGGTGCCGCCGTCGGCCTGGATCACATCGCAGTCGATGTACAGGGTGTTTTCACCCAGCTTGGACAGGTCCAGCGCGGCGCGCAGGGAGCGGCCGATCAGGCGCTGGATTTCCAGGGTGCGACCACCCTGCTTGCCGCGAGCGGCTTCGCGCTGGTTACGCTCGCCAGTGGAGCGCGGCAGCATGCCGTACTCGGCGGTCAGCCAGCCCTGGCCCTGGCCCTTGAGGAAGCGCGGCACACCGGATTCGGCGCTGACGGTGCAGATCACCTTGGTGTCGCCGAACTCGACCAGCACGGAGCCCTCGGCGTGCTTGGTGTAATGGCGGGTGATACGGATCGGGCGCAGTTGGTCGGCGGCGCGGCCACTGGGACGGTTCATGGAGGCATCCTGTACAGATTGCTGGCGGGGGAATGTCGGCCATTATAGAGGCCCGCGGACGGACGCAACCACCGCCGGCGTGCGACGGCGCGCTACGCTGGGTTACAATTGCCGGTTTCCGACGACCTGTCGGCCGTTTCCTACAGTCTTCAAGCGAGGTAATTCCATGGTCCACAGCATGACCGCCTTCGCCCGCGTCGAGCGTGCCGGCACCCATGGAACCCTCAGTTGGGAACTGCGCTCGGTCAACCATCGCTACCTCGAGCCCAACCTGCGCCTGCCCGAAGCCTTCCGCGACCTCGAAGGCGCGGTGCGCGAGGCGCTGCGCCAGGGTCTGTCGCGCGGCAAGGTGGAGTGCACCCTGCGCTTCAACGAGGAAAACGCCGGCAAGCCGCTGCAGGTCGACCGCGAGCGCGCCGCGCAACTGGTCGCCGCCGCCGAGACCGTCGCCGGCCTGATCCAGCAGCCCGCCCCGCTCGACCCGCTGGCCGTGCTGGCCTGGCCGGGTGTGCTGGTGGGCGATGCCGCCGATCCGCAGGCGCTCAATGCCAGCGCCCTGGCCGCCTTCAATCAGGCACTGGACGAGCTCAAGGCCGGCCGCGCCCGCGAAGGCGCGGACCTGGCGAAGATCATCGACGAACGCCTGAGCGCCATGCAGGAAGAGGTGGTGAACCTGCGCGAGCTGGTGCCGCAGATGCTCGCCAACCAGCGCCAGAAGATCCTCGACCGCTTCAACGAGATGAAGGCCGAGCTCGACCCGCAGCGCCTGGAGCAGGAAATGGTCCTGCTGGCGCAGAAGAGCGACGTCGCCGAAGAGCTCGACCGCCTGACCACCCACGTCACCGAAGTGCGCCGCGTGCTCAAGGCCGGTGGGGCTGCCGGCCGCCGCCTGGACTTCCTCATGCAGGAGCTCAACCGCGAGGCCAACACGCTGGGTTCGAAGGCTTTCGACCCGCGCTCGACCCAGGCAGCGGTCAACCTCAAGGTCCTGATCGAGCAGATGCGCGAGCAGGTCCAGAATATCGAGTAAGCCGGACGCCTCCGGCTTCCATTCAGTCAACCGTTACTCCAGGAAAGCGCCATGTCCGGCACCCTGTACATCGTTTCCGCGCCGTCGGGCGCCGGCAAGACCAGCCTGGTCAAGGCCCTGCTCGACGCCATGCCCAGCGTGCGCGTCTCCGTTTCCCACACCACCCGCGGCATGCGTCCGGGCGAAGTGGACGGAGTGAACTACCACTTCGTCGGCCATGACACCTTCAAGGCCATGCTCGAGCGCAACGAGTTCCTCGAGCACGCGCAGGTTTTCGACAATCTCTACGGCACCTCCCAGCGCTGGGTGGAAAAGACCCTTGCCGAGGGCAACGACCTGATCCTGGAGATCGACTGGCAGGGCGCGCAGCAGGTGCGCCGGCTGATGCCCCAGGCGCAGTCGATCTTCATCCTGCCGCCGACCCAGGAAGCCCTGCGCCAGCGCCTGACCAACCGCGGCCAGGACAGCGACAAGGTGATCGAGCGGCGCATGCAGGAAGCCGTCAGCGAAATGAGTCACTATGTGGAGTACGATCACCTGGTGATCAACGACGATTTCGCCCACGCGCTGGAAGACCTCAAGGCGATCTTCCGCGCCCGCCAGCTGCGCCAGGATGCCCAGCAGCAACGCCATACCGAGCTGCTGCAGCGCCTGCTGGCCTGAATCGGGCGAGCAAAGGCACTTCCATAAAGATTGGCGATTTTTTAGACTATCCAGTCCGCCCGGTAATTCTCCGGGTCTCCATTTGCGTAATGAGGAACACCATGGCCCGCGTCACCGTTGAAGACTGCCTGGACAACGTCGATAACCGTTTCGAGCTGGTCATGCTCGCCACCAAGCGTTCGCGCCAGCTGGCTACCGGCGGCAAAGAGCCCAAGGTACCGTGGGAAAACGACAAGCCCACCGTTGTCGCCCTGCGCGAAATCGCCTCGGGCCTGGTGGATGCTGACATCGTTCAGCAGGAGGACGTGGTTGAAGAAGAGCCGCTGTTCGCTGCTTTTGAAGACGAGGCCAACAACGAGGCCCTGTAAGTCGATGTCCGGCCGACGAATCGGCGCGCCACGTCGCACTGCTGCTCGGCAGGGGGTGAACCCATGCCGAGCATAGATGCCTTCGCCGACCGGCTATCGAGCTATCTGGGCCCGGATCAGGTCAACCTGGTTCGCCGCGCCTACTACTACGCCGAGCAGGCCCATGACGGGCAGCGCCGCCGCAGCGGCGAAGCCTACGTCACGCATCCGCTCGCCGTCGCCAACATCCTCGCCGACATGCACATGGACCATCAGAGCCTGATGGCGGCCATGCTGCACGACGTGATCGAGGACACCGGCATCGCCAAGGAAGCGCTCACCGCGCAGTTCGGCGAAACCGTCTCGGAACTGGTGGACGGGGTCAGCAAGCTGACCCAGATGAACTTCGAGTCCAAGGCCGAGGCGCAGGCCGAGAACTTCCAGAAGATGGCCATGGCCATGGCGCGCGATATCCGCGTGATCCTGGTGAAGCTGGCCGACCGCCTGCACAACATGCGCACCCTGGAAGTGCTGTCGGGCGAGAAGCGCCGCCGCATCGCCAAGGAAACCCTGGAAATCTACGCGCCCATCGCCAACCGGCTGGGCATGCACAGCATGCGCGTGGAGTTCGAGGACCTGGGCTTCAAGGCCATGCACCCGATGCGCTCCGAGCGCATCCGCCAGGCGGTGAAGAAAGCCCGCGGCAACCGCCGCGAGATCGTTGGCAAGATCCAGGAATCGCTGGTCAACTGCCTCGCCCGCGAAGGCATGGAAGGCCAGGTCCTGGGCCGCGAGAAGCACCTGTTCAGCATCTACAAGAAGATGCGCGGCAAGCGCAAGGCGTTCAACGAGATCATGGACGTCTACGCCTTCCGCGTCATCGTCGACAAGGTCGACACCTGCTACCGCGTGCTCGGCGCCGTGCACAACCTGTACAAGCCGTTCCCCGGTCGCTTCAAGGACTACATCGCGATTCCCAAGGCCAACGGCTACCAGTCGTTGCATACCACGCTGTTCGGCATGCACGGCGTGCCCATCGAGATCCAGATCCGCACCCGCGAGATGGAAGAGATGGCCAACCACGGGATCGCCGCGCACTGGCTGTACAAGTCCAGCGAGGACGAATCGCCCAAGGGCACCCATGCCCGCGCCCGCCAGTGGGTGAAGGGCATCCTCGAACTGCAGCAGCGCGCGGGCAACTCGCTGGAATTCATCGAGAACGTGAAGATCGACCTGTTCCCGGACGAGGTCTACGTCTTCACGCCCAAGGGCCGCATCATGGAGCTGCCCAAGGGTTCCACGGCGGTCGACTTCGCCTACGCGGTGCACACCGACGTCGGCAACAGCTGCATCGCCTGCCGTATCAACCGCCGCCTGGCGCCGCTGTCCGAACCGCTGCAGAGCGGCGCGACCGTGGAGATCGTCACCGCGCCGGGCACCCGGCCGAACCCGGCCTGGCTCAACTTCGTGGTCACCGGCAAGGCGCGCACGCACATTCGCCACGCGCTCAAGCTGCAGCGCCGCTCCGAGTCGATCAACCTCGGCGAGCGCCTGCTGAACAAGACCCTGGCCGGCTTCGACAGCCACCTGGAGAAGATTCCGCAGGAACGCATCCAGGGCGTGCTCACCGAATACCGCATGGAAGTCTTCGAGGACCTGCTCGAAGAGATCGGCCTGGGCAACCGCATGGCCTACGTGGTCGCGCGTCGCCTGCTGTCCAGCGAAGGCGAGGAAGCGCCGAGCGCCGAAGGCCCGCTGGCGATCCGCGGCACCGAGGGCCTGGTGCTCAGCTACGCCAAGTGCTGCACGCCGATTCCGGGCGACCCGATCGTCGGCCACCTGTCCGCCGGCAAGGGCATGGTCGTGCACCTGGAGAACTGCCGGAACATCAGCGAGATTCGCCACAATCCTGAAAAATGCATCCAGCTCAGCTGGGCCAAGGATGTCACCGGCGAATTCAACGTCGAACTGCGCGTCGAACTGGAGCACCAGCGCGGCCTGATCGCCCTGCTCGCCACTAGCGTCAACGCCGCCGACGGCAACATCGAGAAGATCAGCATGGACGAGCGCGACGGTCGCATCAGCGTGGTCCAGCTCGTCGTCAGCGTGCATGACCGTGTGCACCTGGCCCGCGTCATCAAGAAGCTGCGCGCGCTCAAGGGCGTGATCCGCATCACCCGCATGCGCAGCTGATCCCACCCTAAGGAGTCGACATGACCAAGACCGTAATCCATACCGACAAAGCCCCGGCCGCCATCGGTACCTACTCCCAGGCCATCAAGGCCGGCAACACCGTCTATGTCTCCGGTCAGATCCCGCTGGACCCGAAAACCATGGAACTGGTCGAGGGCTTCGAAGAGCAGACCGTCCAGGTCTTCGAGAACCTGAAAGCCGTCATCGAGGCTTCCGGCGGCTACCTGCACGACGTCGCCAAGCTGAACATCTTCCTCACCGACCTCTCGCACTTCGCCAAGGTCAACGAGATCATGGGCAAGTACTTCACCCAGCCCTACCCGGCCCGCGCCGCCATCGGCGTCGCCGCCCTGCCGAAGGGTGCCCAGGTCGAGATGGACGCCATCGTCGTCCTGGAATAAGCGCTACGAAACACCTACGGGGCCCCAGCGGCCCCGTTCCTTTGTCTGCAAGGAGCAAACATGCGTCGCGCCCTGATCCTGAGCGCCCTGATCGGCCTGCTTACCGGCTGCGCCGGCACCCCGTCCGACCCTTCCGGTGTCTGGGTCAACCAGGCCGCCATCGACGCCGCCGGCAAGGGTGGCAAGCTGCGCGAGGCGCTGCTGGCCTACGGCCCGAACCTGGAATGGAAGCTGGACACCAAGACCAGCCAGGCGACCTTCAGCAACGGCTTCGAGCTGGGCGAAGGCCAGCTTACCGCTGAAGATCCCAAGCACTACCGCGTCGAGTTCTACGGCAGCAACCAGGAATCCCTGGAGCTGGACGGCAAGGAACTGGTGCAGGTAGGCAGCGACAACTGGCCCGAACAACGCTTCCTGCGCCCCAAGGAGCAGCCCGCCGCTCAGGTATCGGCCGGCAGCACCTTCGAGAACGCGCTGTATGCGGCCTACCTCAACGGCACCTGGATCATCGAGGAAGGAGAAGGCAAGGGCAGCAAGGTCAAGTTCCTCTCCAACGGCAGCCTCGAAGGCATGCCGGGCTTCGACCGCTACGCGCTATGCCTGGCCGGCGACTGCGCAGCCATGAGCGGCGACAACGACAGCATCTGGCTGCAACAGGGCCAGCAGGGCCGCGAGTACCTGTTCGAACGCGACGGCGACAAGCTGGAGCTGTTCGAGGCGGTGAACCGCGCCCAGGCCGACGAGATGCCGCAGTACGCCCCGGGCAACAAGGTCTGGTCCCTGGAGCGCGACTGATCCGCAAGCGGGTGGGCTGACAGCATCAGCGCAGCCCGCTCCACAGCAGCCAGCCGCCCAGCGCCAGCAACAATCCCCCGCAGATCCTGTCCAACGCCGTGACCCGGCGCTTCAGCCAGCCGCGCCAGCGCGGGCGATCCAGCAGGCGCACCAGCGCCATATCCCACAGCAGTACCACCGCGGCCATCCACAGCACGCAGGCGCCCAGCGCCCAGGCGGGCAGGTGGAACTGCCCGAGCACGCCGAACAGTCCGGTATAGAAGATCGGCAGCTTGGGATTCAGGCTGCTGGCCAGAAGCCCCTCGCGCACGCCCCGCAGGAAGCCGCCCGCCTCGTGGTTGCCGCTGGCCGTGGGAATCTCCAGCTCTCGCCGGGCCAGCAGGGCCTGCGCACCGAGCCAGACGAAATACCCACCACCCAGCAGCTGCACGACACGCAGCCCATGGCTCGCCACCTCCGGCAGCAGGCCGAGGACGAACAACACCAGCAGCATGCTGGCCAGATTGGCCAGGGCGATGCCCGCTGCGCAGCCGTCGGCGTGGCGCCTGCCGCGCAAAAGCGCAGCACGGATCAGCAGGAAGAAATCCGGCCCCGGCGACAGCAGAGCGGCGAAGTGGGTACTGGCGACCAGCGCGAAGGCGGCGAACATGGCGATCTCCCGGATGCGATGTCGCGCAGTCTGGAAGGCCCCGTATCGAGCCGTCTTGGAAGAAACTCAGGTCCGCGTGGCGCGCAGGAAACGTCCGGGAGTGACGCCGGTAAAGCGGCGGAAGGTGCCGGAAAAATGCGCCTGGTCGTAGAAGCCCAGCGACAATGCGACGTCCAGCGGCTTCTCGCCGGACACCAACAGACGCTTGGCCTCGCGGATGCGCCGTTGCAGCAGGTAGGTGTGCGGCGGTACGCCGTAGGCGTTGCGGAAGGCTTCGATCAGATGACGCGGGTGGCGCTGCAACAGGGCGGCGAGGTCTTCCAGAGTGACGGCCTCACGGTAATGCGCTTCCAGGTAGTCGCGCAGCTGCGCGGTGACGCTGCCATCCCGCGATACCGCCGCATTCGGACGCATCCCACCATGGCGGATGAACACCAGCTCCAGCAGCGCCAGCAACTCGCTCTCCAGCGCCAGTGCATCGTTGCGTTCGAACTCGGCTGCCACGCGGTGCAGCGCGTCCGCGACTTGCCCGTCGTCTGGTGGATTGAGCGCCTGGAAGCCGCGCGGCAACTGCTTGCGCCCCAGCAGCGGCAGCAGCCGCGACTCCTCAATGTAGAGCATGCGGTAGACCAGCCGTTCGGACTCGGCGTTGCCGGTATGCGGCTCCTCCGGATTCATCAGCGACAGCGTGCCGGCCGGCAGCACATGATGCGCGCCACGGCACTGGTAGCCGCCGGCGCCCTGCAGGATGGCGCCGATGGCGAAGGCATCGTGGCTGTGGCGCCCGAACGGCTGGCCGGAGAAGTCCGCGTGAAACAACTCCACCCCCGGCAACCAGGAGCGCGCCAGCAGCCGGTTGGCGTCCATCAGTCCTGCTGGCCCGCGAGAATCGCCGCGTAGCCTTCGCGGAAGCTCGGGTAACGCGGCTCCCAGCCCAGCGCACGGGCGCGAGCATTGCTGCAGCGCTTGCTGCCGGCGCGGCGCACGGTCTGCTCGTCGGCCCAGTGGGTCACGCCGAGGTGCTCACGCAACCAGGCGACCACGTCATGCAATGCAGCGGGGTCGTTGTCGACGCCGAGATAGCAGTCTTCCAGCGCAACACCTTGGCGATCGGCTTCCAGCAGATGCGCCAGCAGGCCGGCACAATCCTCGGCGTGAATGCGGTTGGCGTAGAGCGGCGGCTCGCTGGCTACGCGGTAGCCCTCGCGCACCTGTTTGAGCAGCCACTCGCGGCCGGGGCCGTAGATGCCGGTGAGGCGCACGACGCTGGCGGGAATGCCGCTCTGCAGCGCCACCTGCTCCGCTTCGAGCATCACGCTGCCGGAATAGCTTTCGGCCTCGGCCGGCGAGGTCTCGTCGATCCACTCGCCATTGCGCTGGGCGTACACGCCGCTGCTGGAAACGAACAGCAGGCGCTTGGGCGTCTGCCCGCGCTGCTTGAGCCAGCCGAGGGTATTGCGCAGGCCTTCGACGTACGCGGCACGATAACCAGCCTCGTCATGCTGGGTCGCGGCGGCGCAGTACACCAGGTAATCCAGGCTGCCGACGGGCCAGGTATCGGGGCATTCGAGCTGGGCCAGGTCACCTGCCACCGGCAGCACTTCCAGCGGCAGCGCGGCGACGTTGCGACGCAGGCCATGGACGCGCCAGTCCTGCGCGGCCAGTTGACGCCCCAGGCGGCTGCCGACATCGCCGCAACCGACGATCATCAGGCTCGGGAAGGTGCTCTTGCTCATGCTTGGCTCCGCGAATCAAAGCTCGGCAGTTTAGCGCGGTTGGTTCGCGGCGGTGCAGCCGCTATGCTTGGGCCACCTCAACGGATTTAGTCGCCATGACCCTGACCGAACTGCGCTACATCGTCACGCTTGCCCAGGAGCAACACTTCGGCCGCGCCGCAGAGCGCTGCCATGTCAGCCAGCCGACCCTGTCGGTGGGCGTGAAGAAGCTGGAAGACGAGCTCGGCGTGCTGATCTTCGAGCGCAGCAAGAGTGCGGTGCGCCTGACCCCGGTCGGCGAAGGCATCGTGGCGCAGGCGCAGAAGGTGCTGGAGCAGGCCCAGGGCATCCGCGAACTGGCCCAGGCCGGCAAGAACCAGCTGACCTCGCCGCTCAAGGTCGGCGCCATCTACACCATCGGCCCGTACCTGTTCCCGCACCTGATCCCGCAGCTGCACCGGGTCGCTCCGCAGATGCCGCTGTACATCGAGGAAAACTTCACCCACATCCTGCGCGACAAGCTGCGCACCGGCGAGCTGGACGCGATCATCATCGCCCTGCCGTTCCAGGAAGCCGACGTGCTGACCCTGCAGCTGTTCGACGAGCCGTTCTACGTGCTGATGCCGGCGGACCATCAATGGACCGCGAAGAAGACCATCGACCCGGAGCTGCTCAACGACAAGAGCCTGCTGCTGCTCGGCGAAGGCCACTGCTTCCGCGACCAGGTACTCGAAGCCTGCCCGACGACCCACAAGGGCAGCGAGAACAAGCACACCACCGTGGAATCCAGCTCGCTGGAAACCATCCGCCACATGGTCGCCTCCGGCCTGGGCGTGTCGGTGCTGCCGTTCTCCGCCGTGGACAGCCACCACTACGCACCGGGCGTACTGGAAGTGCGTCCGTTCAGCGCGCCAGTGCCCTTCCGTACCGTCGCCATCGCCTGGCGCGCCAGCTTCCCGCGGCCGCGCGCCATCGAGGTGCTGGCCGACTCGATCCGCCTCTGTTCGGTCGCCAAGCCGACCGTCAAGGGTGAAGCCGAGCCTGCATGACCGATCTGTCTAACGTCCCGGTCACCGCGCTCAAGGGCGTAGGCGCCGCGCTGGAGGAAAAGCTGGCGAAGGTCGGCCTGGAGAACCTCCAGGACATCCTCTTCCACCTGCCGCTGCGCTACCAGGACCGTACCCGCATCACTCCCATTGGCGCGCTGCGCCCAGGGCAGGATGCCGTGGTCGAAGGCGTGGTCTCCGGCGCCGACGTAGTGATGGGCAAGCGCCGCAGCCTGCTGGTGCGCCTGCAGGACGGCACCGGCACGCTGAGCCTGCGCTTCTATCACTTCAGCCAGGCGCAGAAGGAAAACCTCAAGCGCGGCACGCACCTGCGCTGCTACGGCGAGGCACGCCCCGGCGCATCGGGCCTGGAGATCTACCACCCCGAATACCGCTCGCTCACCGACGCCGCCGCGGCGCCGGTGGAGCAGACGCTGACACCGATCTACCCGACCACCGAAGGCCTTACCCAGCAGCGCCTGCGCCAGCTGAGCGAGCAGACCCTGGCGCGTCTCGGCCCGTCGAGCCTGCCGGACTGGCTGCCGGCGGAGCTGGCCCGCGACTACCGCCTGGGCCCGCTGGACGAAGCCATCCGCTACCTGCATCGGCCGCCGCCCGACGCCGACCTGGAAGAACTCGCCGAAGGCCGCCACTGGGCCCAGCACCGCCTGGCCTTCGAGGAACTGCTGACCCACCAGCTGTCGCTGCAACGCCTGCGCGAGAGCGTGCGCTCCCAGGCCGCGCCTCAGCTGCCACCGGCCAAGCGACTGCCGGCGCTGTACCTGAAGAACCTCGGCTTCAAGCCCACCGGCGCACAGCAGCGGGTCGGTGCGGAGATCGCCTACGACCTCGCCCAGCCCGAGCCAATGCTGCGCCTGGTACAAGGCGACGTGGGTGCTGGCAAGACCGTGGTCGCCGCCCTAGCCGCCCTGCAGGCGCTGGAGGCCGGCTACCAGGTGGCGCTGATGGCGCCCACCGAGATCCTCGCCGAGCAGCACTTCCTCAACTTCACCAAGTGGTTGCAGCCGCTGGGTATCGAGGTCGCCTGGCTGGCCGGCAAGCTCAAGGGCAAGGCCCGCGCCAGCGCGCTGGAACAGATTGCCGGCGGCGCACCGATGATCGTCGGCACCCACGCGCTGTTCCAGGACGAAGTGAAGTTCAAGCGCCTGGCCCTGGTGATCATCGACGAGCAGCACCGCTTCGGCGTGCAGCAGCGCCTCGCCCTGCGCCAGAAAGGCGTGGACGGCCGGCTCTGCCCGCACCAGTTGATCATGACCGCCACGCCCATCCCACGAACCCTGGCGATGAGCGCCTACGCCGACCTGGACACCTCGATCCTCGACGAGCTGCCGCCCGGCCGTACGCCGGTGAACACCGTGCTGGTGGCCGACAGCCGCCGCATCGAAGTGATCGAGCGCGTTCGTGCCGCCTGCGCTGAAGGCCGTCAGGCCTACTGGGTCTGCACGCTGATCGAAGAATCCGAAGAGCTGACCTGCCAGGCCGCGGAAACCACCTACGAGGAACTCTCCTCGGCGCTGGGCGAATTGCGCGTGGGCCTGATCCACGGCCGCATGAAGCCGGCGGACAAGGCCGTGGTCATGGAAGCCTTCAAGGAAGGCATGCTGCAGCTGCTGGTAGCGACCACGGTGATCGAGGTCGGCGTCGACGTGCCCAACGCCAGCCTGATGATCATCGAGAACCCCGAGCGCCTGGGCCTGGCCCAGCTGCACCAGCTGCGCGGCCGCGTCGGCCGGGGCAGCGCGGCGAGCCACTGCGTGCTGCTCTACCACCCGCCGCTGTCGCAGATCGGCCGCGAGCGCCTGGGGATCATGCGCGAAACCTGCGACGGCTTCGTCATCGCCGAGAAGGACCTGGAGCTGCGCGGCCCCGGCGAAATGCTCGGCACCCGCCAGACCGGCCTGCTGCAATTCAAGGTCGCCGACCTGATGCGCGACGCCGACCTGCTGCCAGCGGTACGCGATGCCGCTCAAGCCCTACTGGCACACTGGCCGCAATCGGTCAGCCCATTGCTGGCCCGCTGGCTGCGACACGGGCAGCAATACGGACAAGTGTGATGTATTTCACTCTCATCGGTCAGTTGACCGCTCGGTCACGCTAACTGCGTGGTTATACTCCGACCCAGCCGTTGATAACCGGATCACATTCATGAGCGATGCCGCACGCGCCCCATCCGACTCCTCGCAGGCCCCCGAGGTCATCCTGCAGCTGCTCGCCAAGCTGGGCATTCCCTCTCGCGAGGTGAGCGACGCCACCACGCTTCCCGCTGCGCGTCGGGTGCAGGCCAGCCTGCTGGAAGATGCGGTCGGCACCCTGCTGGTGCTGTTCCCGCAGAGCCAACTGCTGGACCTCAATCGCCTCGCCGAACTCACCGGGCGCAAGCTGGTGGCGGTCAAGCCGGATCGCCTGGAGCGCATGCTCGGCAAGCACCAGCTCGGTCGCCTGCCGGCATTGCCGCCGCTGACCAGTTCGCCGTGCCTGTATGACGAGCGTCTGCTGCAGGAGCCCCAGCTGCTGATCGAATCCGGCACGCCGGGCACCCTGCTGGAGATTCCCACGGCGTCCTTCCGCAGCCTGCTGGAGAAAGCCAGCGCGGCGCGCTTCGGCGTGCTGCTGGACTCGATCCGGCCAAACCTCGACCGCCCGGACGACGACCGCAAGGAAATCACCCAGGCCGTGCAGGCGTTCACCGCCCGCCGGATCCAGCAGCGCCTGGAAGAAACCATCGAGATCCCGCCGCTGCCGGAAACCGCGCAGAAGATCATCAAGCTGCGCGTCGATCCCAATGCCACGGTGGACGACATCACCGGCGTGGTGGAAACCGACCCGGCACTCGCCGCGCAGGTGGTCAGTTGGGCCGCCTCGCCCTACTACGCCGCACCCGGCAAGATCCGCTCGGTGGAAGACGCCATCGTCCGCGTGTTGGGCTTCGACCTGGTGATCAACCTGGCCCTGGGCCTGGCCCTGGGCAAGACCCTGAGCCTGCCCAAGGACCAGCCGCAGCACGCCACGCCCTACTGGCACCAGGCGATCTACACCGCTGCGGTGATCGAGGGCCTGACCCGCGCCGTGCCCCGCGCCGAGCGCCCGGAAGCCGGCCTGACCTACCTGGGCGGCCTGCTGCACAGCATCGGCTACCTGGTCCTGGCGCATATCTTCCCGCCGCATTTCTCGCTGATCTGCCGGCACCTGGAAGTGAACCCGCACGTCGAGCACAACCTCGTCGAGCAGCACCTGCTGGGCATCACCCGCGAGCAGATCGGCGCCTGGCTGATGCGCACCTGGGACATGCCGGAAGAGATCTACACCGCGCTGCGCTTCCAGCACGATCCGTCCTATGCCGGCGACTGCTCGGCCTACGCCAACCTGGTGTGCCTGGCGACCCGCCTGCTGCGCAACCACGGCATCGGCAGCGGCCCGGAGACCGATATCCCGCAGGACCTGCTGGATCGCCTGGATATCCCGCGTGAAAAGGCCGAAGACGCTGTGCGCAAGGTGCTCGACGCTGAAGCGGTACTGCGCGAGTTGGCCAGCCAGTTCAACCCCGGCCACTGAGCGAAGCTGCGCTTTCTCTTGTAGGAGCGAGCTTGCTCGCGAACCCAATAGCACCGAGCGGTTCCGGTCCGCGAGCAAGCTCGCTCCTACGAAAAGTCGTTATCTGCACCCATAAAAAAGCCCTCTCAAGAGGGCTTTTTTTGTGGCCGGTTCAGGCCGCTTTCTTGTCACTGGCCGGCGCGGCCTTCTTCTTCGGTTTCAGGTACTTCACCAGGCCCTGGAACCAGATCACCAGGCCGGGGTTGCCCTGGATCTGGATGTCCTTGTTCTGGATGCCCTGCATGAACGCCAACTGCGGGTTCTTCGAGGTCATGGTGGCGAAGCCGTAGGCGCCGTCCTTGAAACCCAGCGCGAAGGCAGGGCTGGGGTGCGTGCCGCGGCGGGCGCTGACCTTGAGGTCCTTGACGATGTAGTGGCGGGCGACCTTGCCGTCGAGGGTGTGGAGCTGGAACACCAGGTCCTTGCCTTCGAGCTGCTTCTGGAATGCCGGGTTTTCGCGGCTGGCCTTGGCCATCAGGCGACCGAGCATCCACAGGAGAAGACGGAATTTCATGCACAAACCTCGACGTTCGAGACAAAAGTCTGCGCATTGTAGCCAGTTTCAAAACGGACTACATCCGGTCTTTTGGAGGGATTATGTAACCGTAGAAGGCAACCCGGAGCCGCTCTGGCTCCGGGCTTGAGACGATCAGTTGACTGCGTCTTTCAGCGCCTTGCCCGGCTAGAAGGCAACGGTATTGCTGGCTTTGATCTTGACCGGTTGGCCGGTCTGCGGGTTCTTGCCGGTACGGGCGCCACGGTGGCGCTGAACGAAGGTACCGAAACCGACAAGGGTAACGCTGTCCTTGCGGTTGAGCGCGCCAGTGATTTCATCCAGCAGCGCGTTCAGCACCTTGTTGGCTTGTTCTTTGGTGAGGTCGGCCTTCTCGGCGATCGCGGCGGCGAGTTCTGGTTTACGCATAAATGCCTCTTTGACGGTTTGTTGTTGTTGTGTCCGTGCTGTCTTCCCAACAGCGCCCAAGGCACCGCAGCCTTGCCGTACAGGCTCTAGGCTGCGGCAGACGGGGGGAGAATGGCACGCCGAAAGCTGGTACGCCAGTATCGTCTGACAATTTGCGAGCAGTTTCCCAAGGCAAAAACGCCATAGACGGCGCCTGTCACGCCAACAGGGCCGGCAACTCCTTGTTCAAAGAGAGTTTTTCGCTCACGGCGGCGCCGGTAAGGGCGTAACCGAGCAATCGACCGGCGGTATCCCGGCACAGGACCTTGAGGTCCGGGCCAGAGCCTTCCACCTGCCATTCGCCCTCGCTTCCGCGCGGGGGCGGCGACACCACCAGCGGGCACACCGGCGTCTTCACCGTCACGGGCATGGCACCGTAGGTCACCGGCGTCGGCTTGCCGGCCAGGGTCTGGGCCAGCGCGCGGGCGCAGGACATCAGCGGCATCACGTACAGCAGGTTGAGGCCATCGACCTCGGCGCAGTCGCCCAGGGCGTAGATATTGGCGTGGGAGGTGCGAAGCTCGCGGTTGACCATCACGCCACGGTTGATATCCAGGCCCGCGGCAGCGGCCAGATCGATGCGCGGGCGCAGGCCCACGGCAGAAACCACCAGGTCACAGGGGATCACCTGGCCATCGGAAAGATGCGCCTCCAGGGCATCTCCCGAGCGCACGAGGCTGTTCAGCACCGGGCCGAGGTGGAAGCGCACGCCGAGGCCTTCCAGCCCCTGCTGCACAGCCTGGGCGGCAGCCGGGTGGAGCAGGCCGGGCATGACCTGCTCGCACGGCGCCACCACGTCGAGCTGGTAGCCGCCGCTGGACAGGTCGTTGGCGAATTCGCAGCCGATCAGGCCGGCGCCCAGCAGCAACACGCGGCGCTTGCCGGCGGCGGCCGCGCGGAAGCGCGCATAGTCCTCAAGGTCATTGATCGGGAAAATCAGCTCCTGGGCATCGCCCTCGACCGGCACGCGGATGGTTTCGGCGCCCCAGGCCAGCACCAGGTCGCGGTACTCGACTTCTTCTTCGCCGATCCAGATACGCCGGTGGCCCGGATCGATGCCGGTGACACGGGTGTGGGTGAGAATGCGCGCCTTGAGCTGGTCGGCCATGGCGCCCGCTTCGGCCATGGCCAGGCCATCGGCATCCTTGTCCTTGGAGAAGCCGGTGGAGAGCATCGGCTTGGAGTAGGAGCGGCCGTCATCGGCAGTGATCAGCAGCAGCGGCGTCTCGCTGTCCAGCTTGCGCCACTCGCGAGCCAGGTTGTAGCCGGCCAGGCCGGTGCCGATGATCACCAGCGGTGCGTTTTCGCTCATTGCTCTCTCCATTTCCAAAAGACGGCACTTCGTAAAGACGGCACGGCGGCCATCGGGCCGCCGCGTTGATTCGTTATCTCGGCAGGGTTCAGGAAATTTCGATCATTTCGAAATCGATCTTGCCGACGCCGCAATCCGGGCAGACCCAATCCGCCGGGATGTCTTCCCACGGCGTGCCGGGAGCTATGCCCTCCTCGGGCAACCCCAGCGCCTCGTCGTAGATGAAGCCACAGACCACGCATTGCCATTTGCGCATCAGCCAAGCCCTCCTGCGATTGCGAAGTGAACCTAACCCACTTTGACGGCGCCGGCCAACGGCGCCCGTGCCGCCGAGCTGCGTCAGCAAGGCCAACCCGGCGTCCGTCCAGTCTACCGCGCACGGCTATGGCCTGCTGGCCGCACAAACGCAGACGGCGGCCCGAAGGCCGCCGTCGCGGGGATTCCATTGGCCGTGGATCAGCCGATCTCGATCATCTCGAAATCCAGCTTGCCGACGCCGCAATCCGGGCATAGCCAGTCTTCCGGCACATCTTCCCAACGGGTACCGGCGGCGATGCCCTCTTCCGGCCAGCCCTTGGTTTCGTCATAGATCAGGCCACAAACCACGCACTGCCACTTCTTCATCAGCTATCACCCTCATGTTCTTGTCGCTTGGACGTCAGTGCATCCAATGTTCGGCTTTTTACTGGCGATGGGCTTGTGGCGCAAGCCCCTGGAAAAATGCGGGTAGCCGGCCAAACCTTTGGTGGGGTTTTGCGCAAGGCACTGTTGCAGACAACGCAATCGGAGCCGCAAAGCCGCCATGTTAAGCTGCCGCGTCCCTGGCCAACCGCAGTCGAACCCGTGCCCGAAGCCGCCCTGATCCACCCGCCTCGCTGGCTCACCGCCGCCCAATTGCACCCTGCCCCCGCCGCCCAGGTGGCGGACTGGCTGTTCGACGAAGGCTCGCTGACGCGCCGCCTTACCGCGCTGTCCGACGGAGCCTTCGCCGTGCAGCCGCTGGCCGAGGGCTGGCACCGCCTGCGCACCGATGAGTGCGCTGCGCTGGGCGTGCCGGATGGCAGCCAGGGCTGGGTGCGCGAGGTGTACCTGAAGGGCCACGGTACGCCCTGGGTATTCGCCCGCAGTGTCGCTGCGCGCTCGGCGCTGGAGGGTTCGGGCTTCGATTTGCGCCTGCTCGGCACCCGCTCCCTGGGCGAACTGCTGTTCAGTGACCGCGCCTTCCTGCGCGGGCCCATCGAAGTGTGCCGCTATCCCGCCGCCAGCCTGCCCGCCGAGGTCCGCGCCGAACGCCTGTGGGGGCGCCGCTCCTGCTTCAGCCGCGATGGCCTGGGTGTGCTGGTTGCCGAAGTATTCCTGCCGACACTGTGGCAACGCGTGGAACAACAGCCCGTATAATTCCCGGATCGTTTTCCGGAGGCCGCCATGTTCGTCGCCCTGATCAAACCCCTCGCCCGCCTGCATCCCCGCGCCTGGGACTTCATCCAGTTGACGCGCATGGACAAGCCGATCGGCATCTACCTGCTGCTCTGGCCGACGCTGTGGGCGCTGTGGATGGCCAGCGGCGGCGTGCCGAGCGTGAAGAACCTGGTGATCTTCGTCCTCGGCACCGTGCTGATGCGCATGGCCGGCTGCGTCATCAACGACTTCGCCGACCGCAAGCTCGATGGCCACGTGGAACGCACCCAGTTGCGCCCGCTCGCAACCGGCAGGATCACCGTGCGCGAAGCCTGGATCGCCTTCTTCGTACTGCTGGGCTTGAGCTTCCTGCTGGTGCTGTGCACCAACGCGCAGACCATCTGGCTGTCCTTCGGCGGGGCGGCCATCGCGGCGCTGTACCCCTTCATGAAGCGCTACACCTACTACCCGCAGGTGGTACTGGGCGCGGCCTTCTCCTGGGGCATCCCGATGGCCTTCACCGCGGCCAGCGGTACCCTGCCGGCGGTGGCCTGGCTGCTGTTCTTCGCCAACGTGCTGTGGACGGTCGCGTATGACACCTACTACGCGATGACCGACCGCGAGGACGACCTGAAGATGGGCATGAAGTCCACGGCAATCCTCTTCGGCGATGCCGACCGGGTGATCAACCTGAGCCTGCAGGGCCTGATGCTCCTGCTGCTGATCCTGGCCGGCAACAAGCTGGCGATGCACCTGTATTACTACCTGGGCCTGGCCGTGGCGGCGGGCTGCTTCGCCTGGCAGTTCCACTCGACCCGCGACCGCGAGCCGATGAAGTGCTTCAAGGCCTTCCTGCACAACCACTGGGCGGGGCTGGCGATCTTCCTCGGCACCGTGCTGGACTTCGCCCTGCGCTGATACAAACCCTGTAGGTGCGAGCTTGCTCGCGAATCGCCCCCGCAGCGGAGCAGTTCGCGAGCAAGCTCGCTCCTACAAAGAGACGCTACGGTTTGGCCATGTGCCAGACGCCCATCTTGCCGTCACCGACCATGTCGCCGGCCTTCTTGTCCTGAGCGAAGGTGTACAGCGGCTTGCCCTTGTAGGCCCACTGGGCGCTGCCGTCGTCACGCTTGATCAGCGTCCAGTCACCCATGGCGCTGTCATCCGCAGCGGCCATCAGCGGAGGCCAGTTCTGCGCGCAGCCGCCGTTGCACATCGACTTGCCGCCGCTGTCCTTGTCGAAGGTGTAGAGCGTCATGCCCTTGGCATCGACCAGCATGCCGTTTTTCTCCAGGCCGGGGCCGGCGGCCAGGGCAGACATCGCGGGCAGCATCAGGCCCAGTGCCAGGGCCGGGAATAGCAGTTTCATGAGCGCTTCTCCTCTGGTGAGGTGGAAACGGCGCGAGCATCGGCGCAAAGGCAGGCGGGAATGCAGGCAGGGCCGGCCAGGCGACGTCGACAACGCACTCACTACCGTCATCGCAAGACTCCGGCAGGCTCGCCTGCCGGGCACACCGCCGACCGGGCCGGTGCGTTCCGTGTGCCGCGCAAGCATCGCGCGGCGACTCGATCAGCATAGACGAGCGTGCTGCGACCAGGCTCGGCTACCATCGGCGTGTCACATTCATGAAATATTTCCGTTATCTAATGCGGCGCATTACAGAAATTCTGAGGCCTCAGCATGGTTGGCAAGACAATCCTCATCGTCGATGACGAAGCTCCGATCCGGGAAATGATCGCCGTGGCCCTGGAGATGGCCGGCTACGAATGTCTGGAGGCCGACAGCGCCCAGACGGCTCACGCGGTGATCGTCGATCGCAAACCGGACCTGATCCTGCTCGACTGGATGCTCCCGGGCACCTCGGGCATCGAACTGGCCCGCCGCCTCAAGCGCGACGAGCTGACCTCGGCCATCCCGATCATCATGCTTACCGCCAAGGGTGAAGAGGACAACAAGATCCAGGGGCTGGAAGTCGGCGCCGACGACTACATCACCAAGCCGTTCTCTCCGCGCGAACTGGTCGCCCGCCTGAAGGCCGTGCTGCGTCGTACCGGCGCTGGCGACAGCGAAACGCCGATCGAAGTCGGCGGCCTGATGCTCGACCCGATCAGCCACCGCGTGACCATCGACGGCAAGCCCGCCGAGATGGGCCCGACCGAATACCGCCTGCTGCAGTTCTTCATGACCCACCAGGAGCGCGCCTACACCCGCGGCCAACTGCTGGACCAGGTCTGGGGCGGTAACGTCTACGTCGAGGAGCGCACGGTCGACGTGCACATCCGCCGCCTGCGCAAGGCGCTGGGCGAGGTCTACGAAAATCTGGTTCAGACCGTGCGCGGCACCGGGTATCGTTTCTCGACCAAAAGCTGACCCGGCTAATCATCTGGCGGGCACAAGGAACGGAATTTCGTGACCCAGAACTGGAGTGGCGTGCTGATACGCCACCTGCTGCTAGTCGTAGTCGCCGGCGCCCTGCTCGGCCTGATCACCGGCCAGTACGGCTGGGCGATCGCCGTGGCGCTGGGCGCCTACCTCGGTTGGTCGACCTGGCAGCTGCTGCGCCTGCACAAGTGGCTGAAGAACCACCAGCCCGATGAAGCCCCGCCCGATGGCTACGGCCTGTGGGGCGAGGTGTTCGACAGCATCTACCACCTGCAGCGGCGCAACCAGAGGGCCCGCGGGCGCCTGCAGGCGGTGATCGACCGCATGCAGGAATCCACCGCGGCGCTGCGCGACGGCATGATCCTGCTCGACCGCGATGGCAACCTGGAATGGTGGAACCAGTCCGCCGAGCGCCTGCTGGGGCTCAAGAGCCCGCAGGACGGCGGCCAACCGGTCACCAACCTGGTGCGCCACCCGCGCTTCAAGGAATACTTCGAAGGCGAGGATTACCGCGAGCCGCTGGAGCTTTCCTCCCCCATCAGCGACAACCTGCGCCTGCAGTTCCACATCACCCTGTACGGCGCCGGCGAACACCTGATGCTGGTCCGCGACGTGACCCGCGTCCACCAGCTGGAACAGATGCGCAAGGACTTCGTCGCCAACGTCTCCCACGAGCTGCGCACGCCCTTGACGGTGATCGCCGGCTACCTGGAGACGCTGCTCGACAACGTCGAGGACGTGAACCCGCGCTGGACCCGCGCCCTGCAGCAGATGCAGCAGCAGGCCGGGCGCATGCAGAACCTGCTCAATGACCTGCTCCTGCTGGCCAAGCTGGAAGCCACCGACTACCCGGCGGACAACAAGCCGGTGGCGGTGGACCTGATGCTGCTGTCGATCCGCAACGACGCCCAGGCGCTGTCCGGCGCGCGCAATCACCGCATCAGCCTGGAGGCCGACTCGAAGCTGAAACTCAAGGGCAGCGAGGCGGAACTGCGCAGCGCCTTCTCCAACCTGGTGTTCAACGCCGTGAAGTACACCCCCGACGAAGGCGAGATCCGCATCCGCTGGTGGGGCGACGAACAGGGCGCGCACCTGGCCGTGCAGGACAGCGGCATCGGCATCGATCCCAAGCACCTGCCGCGCCTGACCGAGCGCTTCTACCGCGTCGACTCCAGCCGCAACGCCAGCACCGGCGGCACCGGCCTGGGCCTGGCCATCGTCAAGCACGTCCTGCTGCGCCATCGCAGTACCCTGGACATCAGCAGTGTCCCGGGCAAAGGCAGCAGCTTCACCTGTCACTTTCCGCCGCAACAGGTCGAGAGCCGCGCATAGCTGCGCGCCATTTCGACTCTTGCATGAGCGGGCTTGCCAGCCGGGCCCGCTGAACCGCATTCTTGTCCGTCCATTTGCAAACCAACAGAACCATGGACCCTTCCCCTAGTAGCAACTTCCTCACTTATTTCGCCGATTTCGGCCTGATCCTGTTCGCCCTGTTCCTCGTCGTGCTCAACGGCTTCTTCGTCGCCGCCGAGTTCGCCATGGTCAAGCTGCGCTCCACCCGCGTGGAGACCATCGCCAACCAGCACGGCTGGCGCGGCACCATCCTGCGCAAGGTGCACAACCAGCTCGACGCCTATCTCTCCGCCTGCCAGCTGGGCATCACCCTGGCGTCACTGGGCCTGGGCTGGGTCGGCGAGCCGGCCTTCGCCGAGCTGCTGGAGCCGCTGCTGGCCGCGATTGGCGTGCACTCCGAGGAAGTCATCCGCGGCGTGTCGTTCTTCACCGCGTTCTTCATCATTTCCTACCTGCACATCGTGGTCGGCGAGCTCGCGCCCAAGTCCTGGGCGATCCGCAAGCCGGAGCTGCTGTCGCTGTGGACCGCGGTGCCGCTCTATCTCTTCTACTGGGCCATGTACCCGGCCATCTGGCTGCTCAACGCCAGTGCCAACGCCATCCTCAAGATCGCCGGGCAAGGCGAGCCGGGACCGCACCACGAGCACCACTACAGCCGTGATGAGCTCAAGCTGATCCTGCACTCCAGCCGTGCCCACGACCCCAGCGACCAGGGCATGCGCGTGCTGGCTTCGGCAGTGGAGCTGGGCGAGCTGGAAGTCGCCGACTGGGCCAACTCCCGCGAGGACCTGGTCTACCTCGAGCGCACGGCGCCGCTGGACGACATCCTCGCCACCATTCGCCGCCACAAGTACAGCCGCTACCCGGTGTACGACAGCGAGAAGAACGAGTTCATCGGCCTGCTGCACATCAAGGACCTGCTGCTGGCCCTGGCCACGCTGGACAGCCTGCCGGAGTCCTTCGATCTCGATGAGCTGACCCATCCGCTGGAAATGGTCACCAAGCATCTGCCGCTGGCCCGCCTGCTGGAGCAGTTCCGCCAGGGCGGCTCGCACTTCGCGCTGGTGGAGGAAGCCGACCACAAGGTCGTCGGCTACCTGACCATGGAAGATGTGCTGGAAGTGCTGGTCGGCGATATCCAGGACGAACACCGCAAGGCCGAGCGCGGCATCGTCGCCTACCAGCCCGGCAAGCTGCTGGTGCGTGGCGATACCCCGCTGTTCAAGCTGGAGCGCCTGCTGGGCATCGACCTGGATCACATCGAGGCCGACACCCTCGCCGGCCTCGTCTACGACACGCTCAAGCGCGTGCCGGAGGAAGAGGAAGTTCTGGATACCGAAGGCCTGCGCATCATCGTGAAGAAGATGAAGGGCCCGAAGATCGTCCTCGCCAAGGTGGTGAAGCTGGACTGACAGTTCCGCCTATGAAAAAAGGCAGCCCGCGGGCTGCCTTTTTCTTTTCTGTAGGAGCGAGCTTGCTCGCGAAACCGCCCAACCTCAGTGGAGCCGGCCAGTTCTATTCGCGAACAAGCTCGCTCCTGCAAGAGCCGAACCTTAGTTACCCTTGACCACCGCAAAATTGGGCAGCGTGTCCACCGGCTGGGAGAAGTCATAGGGAATCGACTCCAACGCCAGGCCGACGTTGCGCTGCACCACGAAGTGCAGATGCGGGCCGCTGCTGTTACCGGTGTTGCCCGACTGCGCCAGCGGCGTGCCGGTACCGACGCGCTGGCCTTCGCGCACCAGCACCGAACCCCGCATGAGGTGCAGGTACACGCCCATGGTGCCGTCGTCATGCAGCACCCGCACGAAGTTGCCGGAAGGATTCTTGCCGCGGCCGTCCTGGCCATTCTCGACCTTCACCACGGTACCGCCACGCGCCGCAACGATGGGCGTGCCTACCGGCATGGCGATGTCCATGGCGTAGCGGCCCTTGGGCGTGAAGTGGCTGTAGCGGCCATTGGCGCCCTGGGTCAGGCGGAATGGCCCGCCGACCCACGGCAAAGCGTACTGGTAGGACAAGGGCGTCGGGCGCGGGTCACCCAGCGCGTAGCGCAGCTTGGGCTTGTAGCGCAGCGGCCTGGCGGGGTCGAGCGGAGCCAGGGTAGCGAGACGGATCGAGCTGCGCGGCGCCAGCACCCAGCGGATCGGCCGCTCCGGCGCGCCCACGGCGTTCTGCACGCCGGTCACGCTCAGCTCCACCTCCACCGGCGCATATAGATCGTTGCGCACCTGGAGCGTCTCGCCGCCAGCGTGCTTCTTCGTCTCCAGTTTCACCTGTTCCTCCAGGTGCTCGACCATGCGATCGCGGAAGACGAACACGGCCGCACCCGCCACGGCTTTATCCGTGTAGGTGACCACGCCGTTGGCGTCGGTGTACTTGTAGATGGTCACGGCCGAAGCCGTCCCGGAAGCGGCCAATAGACCGCACAGGAGGATACTGCGCCCTAGCATCTCGACTCTGGTTATAGGTATTGCGACGCTGGCAAGACTAGCAGTGCAGGCCCGGCGCCGCGACCTGCCGCCGGTCGGCCTGTGAAGCAGTACTACCCACCGGCCGGCCCATTTGTAACCGAATCAGGCGCCGGGCACGTAATGCTTCTGGGTGCTGCCACGGGCGATCAGGCGCGACAGGTAGTCGAGCTTCTGTGGATCACGGTCGACGAAACGGAAGGTCAGTTGCAGCCACTCGCTGTCCGGCTTGGGCTCCAGCGCCGCCACGGCGTGCAGGTAGCCGTTGAGGCGAGCGATGTCGCTGTCTTCCTCCAGGTCGAGCACGGCGCTTTCCAGCACCTGCGGCAGCGGCGTGCCGCGCTTCACCACCAGCAACGCTTCCTTGAGGCTCAGCGCCTTGATGACGCAGGGAAGGTTCGCCGAAGGCAGGCGCAGTTGCCCCTGCTGGCCCTTGGCGCCACTGCGCGCGGCGGGAGCAGCCGCTGTCGGTGCCGCAGCAGCCGGAGCCGGGCGTGGCGCAGTGGGTGCCGCCGGCGGGCGAACGACTTCGGCCTTGCCACCGGTAAGGGCGGCCAGGGAGTCGTTGGGCATCGAGCCGACCAGGCTGCGCTGCGGTGCCTGCGCCGCCAGGGCTTCCAGCTTGCCGGCGCGCGACAGCGCCTTCTTCACCTTGCTCACCAATTGATCGTTGGAGAACGGCTTGCCGATGAAGTCGGAGACGCCGGCCTGGATGGCCTGCACCACGTTGTCCTTGTCGCCACGGCTGGTGACCATGATGAAGGGTGTGGTCTTCAGGCTGTCCTGCTCGCGGCACCAGGTGAGCAACTCGATCCCGGAGAGCTCGGGCATTTCCCAGTCGCAGAGGATCAGGTCCACCGGTTGGCGCGCAAGGAACTGCTGGGCCTTGCGGCCGTTGACCGCCTCTTCGATCTGCAGACCGGGGAAATGGTCCCGCAGCCCCTTCTTCACCAGGTCACGGATGAACGGAGCGTCATCCACCACCAGCACACTGACTTTGCCCATCGGCATCTCCCGCAAACGATAGGGCGAAGAATAGCCTTGCCGGGTGGCTACGTGCCATTGGTGCGGGACCGCCCGGCCATAAAATGACGAACCCGGCGCAAGGGCCGGGTTCGTTCTGGCACGGGCGTCTGGCTTATTCGGCCTTGTCGGCCTTGGCAGCGGTGCCCTGCACTTCTTCCTTCATGCGGGTCAGGCCGATGTGGCGGACATCGGTGCCGCGCACCAGGTAGATCACCAGTTCAGCAATGTTGCGGGCGTGGTCGCCGATGCGCTCCAGCGAACGCAGGGCCCAGATGACGTTGAGCACACGGGAGATGGCGCGCGGGTCTTCCATCATGTAGGTGACCAGCTCGCGCAGGGCGGTCTTGTATTCGCGGTCGACGGTCTTGTCGTACTGCGCCACCGACAGCGCGAGGTCCGCGTCGAAACGGGCAAAGGCGTCCAGCGCCTCCTGCACCATCTTGCGCACCTGGTTGCCGATGTGGCGCACCTCGACGTAGCCGCGCGGCGACTCGCCCTCTTCGCACAGCTGGATGGCGCGACGGGCGATCTTCGAGGCTTCGTCGCCGATGCGCTCCAGATCGATCACCGACTTGGAGATGCTGATGATCAGGCGCAGGTCGGAGGCGGCCGGCTGGCGGCGGGCGAGGATGCGCAGGCATTCCTCGTCGATGTTGCGCTCCATCTGGTTGATCTGGTCGTCGATCTCGCGCACCTGCTGGGCGAGGCCGGAGTCGGCGTCGATCAGCGCGTTGACCGCGTCGTTGACCTGCTTCTCCACCAGGCCGCCCATGGCCAGCAGATGGCTGCGCACATCTTCCAGTTCGGCATTGAACTGCTGCGAGATGTGGTGGGTGAGGCTTTCTTTGTTGATCATGTTCGCTCCGCGAAAGCCGCAGGCTCCGGGCCGCTGGCTTGTGATGTTCTCCGGGAAGTTCTAGCGCGCACGCGATACCGCGAAACTAGCCGTAGCGACCGGTGATGTAGTCTTCGGTCTGCTTCTTGGCCGGGTTGGTGAACAGGGTATCGGTATCGCCGAACTCGATCAGCTTGCCCATGTACATGAACGCCGTGTAGTCGGAGACGCGCGCGGCCTGCTGCATGTTGTGGGTCACGATGACGATGGTGAACTTGGATTTCAGCTCGTAGATCAGCTCTTCGATCTTCAGGGTGGAGATCGGGTCCAGTGCCGAGCAGGGTTCGTCGAGCAGCAGGACTTCCGGCTCCACGGCGATGGTACGGGCGATGACCAGACGCTGTTGCTGACCACCGGAGAGACCGAGGGCGGACTCGTGCAGGCGATCCTTTACCTCGTCCCACAGCGCGGCGCCCTTGAGCGCCCACTCGACGGCTTCATCGAGCACGCGCTTCTTGTTGATGCCCTGGATGCGCAGGCCGTACACCACGTTCTCGTAGATGCTCTTGGGGAACGGGTTGGGCTTCTGGAACACCATGCCGACACGGCGGCGCAGTTCGGCGACGTCGACGTTCTTGGCGAAGATGTTGTGGCCGTCCAGGCGGATCTCGCCCTTCACGTTGCAGCCGTCGACCAGGTCGTTCATGCGGTTGAAGCAGCGCAGCAGGGTGGACTTGCCGCAACCGGACGGGCCGATGAAAGCGGTTACGCGCTGCTTGGGGATGTTCATGCTGACGTCGAACAGCGCCTGCTTCTCGCCGTAGAACAGGCTCAGGCCGGGCACTTCGAGGGCGACGGTCTCGCTTTCCAGATTCATGCCGTGGCGGTCGCCGCGACCGAGCGCGCCAATGTCGATGCCGTGGGATGAGGTTTCATGTTGCATGTTCAGTCTCCTTGGGAGGCTTGGCGGCGGGCCTTGCCCGCCGCCTGCAGAATCAGTTTTCCAGCGCCTTGTACTTTTCGCGCAGGCGGTTACGAATGGCGATGGCCGAGAAGTTCAGCAGGGCGATCACCATCACCAGCAGCAACGCGGTGGCGTATACCAGCGGGCGTGCAGCCTCGACGTTGGGGCTCTGGAAGCCGACGTCATAGATGTGGAAGCCCAGGTGCATGATCTTCTGGTCCAGGTGCACATAGGGGTAGTTGCCATCCACCGGCAGCGCCGGAGCCAGCTTCACCACGCCTACCAGCATCAGCGGTGCCACTTCACCCGCGGCGCGGGCCACAGCGAGGATCAGGCCGGTCATCATCGCCGGGCTGGCCATCGGCAGGACCACTTTCCACAGGGTCTCGGCCTTGGTCGCGCCCAGGGCCAGCGAACCTTCACGGGTGGCACGCGGAATACGTGCGAGGCCTTCCTCGGTGGCCACGATCACCACCGGCACCGCGAGGATAGCCAGGGTCAGCGAGGCCCAGAACAGGCCCGGCGTGCCAAAGGTCGGCGCCGGCAGGGCCTCGGGGAAGAACATTCGGTCGAGCGAGCCGCCCAGCACGTAGACGAAGAAGCCCAGCCCGAACACGCCGTAGACGATCGCCGGAACGCCCGCGAGGTTGTTCACCGCGATGCGGATGATCCGGGTCAGCAGGCCCTGGCGAGCGTACTCGCGCAGGTAGACCGCAGCGATTACACCGAACGGGGTGACGATCACGGCCATCACCAGGGTCATCATCACGGTGCCGAAGATGGCCGGGAAGATACCGCCCTCGGTGTTGGCTTCACGCGGGTCGTCACTGAGGAATTCCCACAGTTTCTTGAAGTAGAAGCTCAGCTTGGTGACGACGCCCATCTGGTTGGGCTGGTAGGCGTGCACCAGCTTGCCGAGGCTGATCTCGGTTTCCTTGCCGGAGGCATCGCGCATGACGATGCTGTCGCGGTTGAACTCCTGATGCAGGCCGTTGAGCTGCTCTTCCAGCACCTTGTACTGGGCGTTCAGCTCGGCGCGGCCGGCGGCGATGTCGGCCTCGGCGGTGGCATCCAGCTTGTTGTTCAGCTGCAGGCCACGTTCCTTCAGGCGCAGGCGCTCCAGGCCATGGTTGATGCCACCGATGTCCTTCTTCTCCAGCTGGTACAGCTTGGAGTAGAGCTCATCGACGCGCTTGAGCCGGGTCTGCAACTCGGCCATGGCGCCGGGACCTTCGGCAACGACCTTGCCGTTTTCCTTGACGCTGAGCAGGTAGCCGTAGAAGTTGCCCCACTCGCGGCGCTCCAGGGTCACCAGCTCGGCCGGGTGATGGCGGTCGGTCAGCCACTCGCCGATCACCCAGGAGAAGTCGCTGCCATACAGGTCACGGTTGCCCAGCTTGAGCAGTTCGCGGGTCATGAACTCCGGACCGTTGTCCGGCACCGGCAGGCCGGCACCGCGCAGGCGCGCACGCGGTACCTGCTCGACTTGCACTTCCTCGCCGATCAGGGTCTTGGGCGCTTCACCGGGGACGCTGTACGTCGCCTCGATCACGTCCGCCGGCCAGAAGTGGCCGAGACCGCGCACGGCGATCACGGCGAGCAGGCCGATGGTCATGATCACGGCGATGGACACCGCACCCGCGTTCATCCACACCCAGGGAGAACCGCTGGCGAACCACGCTTTGACGGATTCCTGTTTCTGTTTCACGGAACTAGCCTCGTCGGGCGGCGCTTAGAGCGACGCGTATTTCTTGCGCAGGCGCTGACGGATCAGCTCTGCCAGGGTGTTCATCACGAAGGTGAAGGACAGCAGTACCAGTGCCGAAAGGAACAGCACGCGGTAGTGAGTCCCGCCCACCTCCGATTCGGGCATTTCCACCGCGACGTTCGCCGCCAGCGTTCGCATGCCCTGGAAGATGTTCACGTCCATGACCGGGGTGTTGCCGGTGGCCATCAGCACGATCATGGTCTCGCCCACGGCGCGGCCCATGCCGATCATCAGCGCGGAGAAGATGCCCGGGCTGGCGGTCAGGATCACCACGCGGGTCAGCGTCTGCCAGGGCGTGGCGCCCAGGGCCAGGGAGCCGTAGGTCAGGCTGCGCGGCACGCTGAAGATGGCGTCTTCGGCGATGGAGAAGATGTTCGGAATCACCGCGAAGCCCATGGCCAGGCCGACTACCAGGGCGTTGCGCTGGTCGTAGGTGATGCCCAGGTCGTGGCTGATCCACAGGCGCATGTCGCCGCCGAAGAACATGGTCTCCAGGTGCGGGCTCATCCACAGGGCGAAAGCGCCGGTGGCGAGGACCACGGGGATCAGGATGGCCGCCTCCCAGCCGGCCGGCAGGCTCAGGCGGATGCGCTCGGGCAGTCGGCTCCAGATCAGGCCGGCGGCGAGGATGCCCAGGGGCGTGAGCAGCAGCAGGCTGAAGATGCCCGGCAGGTGGCCTTCGACGTAGGGCGCGAGGAACAGGCCGGCGAAGAAGCCGAGGATCACGGTCGGCAGCGCTTCCATCAGCTCGATCACCGGTTTGACCTTGCGGCGCATGCCCGGAGCCATGAAGTAGGCGGTGTAGACGGCAGCGGCGATGGCCAGCGGCGCGGCGAGGATCATTGCGTAGAACGCGGCCTTCAGCGTACCGAAGGTCAGCGGCGACAGGCTCAGCTTGGGCTCGAAGTCGGTGGTCGCGGCAGTGGACTGCCAGACGTAGGACGGCTTGTCGTAGCTCTCGTACCAGACCTTGCCCCACAGCGCGCTGAAGGACACTTCCGGGTGCGGGTTGCTCAGGCTGAAGCGGCGCAGTTCGCCACCCTGCTCGACGATCAGACGGTTGGCGCGCGGCGACAGGGCCATCGGGCCGGCGGACGGGGCGACGTTCTCCACCAGCAGCGTGCGGTGCGCGGTGCTGTGGAAGATGCCCAGGTTGCCTTGCTTGTCGAGGGCCAGGAAGCCCTTGCGGCGCTGCTCCGGCGCGATGCTGGAGATCGGCTGGTCGCCCAGCTTGAAGTCACGCACGTGAGACAGGCGCGGCTCGCCATCTTCACCACGAGCCATGAACCACTGGCCGATGCCGCCCTTGGAGTCGCCGACCATCAGCGAGATGCCACCCAGCAGTTGGCTGCTGGCAGTCACTTCGGCGGAAGCGTCATCCAGCAGCTTGTAGCGGCCGTTGAGCTGGTGGGTATTCAGGTTGAAGACGTCGGCCTGGGCGCGGCCATTGAGTACATAGAGCCACTGCTTGCGCGGGTCCATGTAGATGGCTTTCACCGGGTCGGCGATCTGCGGCAGGTTGATGCGCTCTTCCTGCAGGGTGCTTTCGCCAGTCAGCATGTTTTCCTGCTGGGTCAGGCCGAGCAGGAGCATCTCGCTGCCGGTGGACGCGGCCAGCAACAGGCTGTCATCACCCGAGACGATCGCCACGTGCTCCAGCGGACGGCCCTGGGGATCCAGGTTCATCGCGGCTTCGCCATAGGGATAGTCGATGTGCGGAGTGATGGTCTTCTTGTTGTCCGGGTAGGTGACCTTGTAGTTGTGCTTGAACACCAGCACCTGACCGTTGGACAGGCCCAGCGCGACGGTCGGGTGACCCGGCTGGTCCTCGGCGATGGAGGTCACACTGGTGCCGGCAGGCAGCTTCAGCGCAACGCGGTCCATCTCGTCGCCTTTCTTGGCGTCGAAGAACACCACCTCGCCGTTAGCGGCGACGCGCATGCCCACCATGTTCTGCTCTTCGATGCTCAGCAGCAGCGGCGCCTGGGCCGTCTTCAGCCAGGCGGGAGCCAGGGGTTCGCGGGTCTCCAGCTCGGCGCCGCGGAACAGCGGCAGCACGACGTAGGCGAGGTAGAAGAAAATCAGGGTAATGGCAGCCAGTACGGCAAGACCGCCGACCAGAACGTACCAACGGGTCAGTCGATCCTTCAGCGCCCGGATACGGCGCTTGCGCTGCAGGGCAGGTGTATTGAAATCAATCCGCTCGGGGAGAGAAGAAGTCATCGGGGAGTTGGCCATGTCGTTCATGGAGTGACACCCTAGCGGCCCTATATGACAGAAAGATGACATGGAAGTGACGCGACAAAGCCCACCAGCAGAGCCATGCTGGCGGGCTCGGTCGAGTATGCGTCAGCCCATGCCGGGCGGGGATCTCCGCCCGGTTTGAAGGCTGATTACAGACCCAGGTCCTTGATCGCTTTTTCGGCGACTTTGGACGGCAGCGGGATGTAGCCGTCTTTCACGACAACCTGCTGGCCGGTCTTGGAGAGCACCATCTTCAGGAACTGGGCTTCCAGCGGGTTCAGCGGCTTGTTCGGCGCCTTGTTGACGTAGACGTAGAGGAAGCGCGACAGCGGGTAGCTACCGTTCAGGGCATTCGCCTCGTTGTCTTCGATGAACTCGCCGCCTTCTTTCTTGGCCAGGGCAACGGTCTTCACGCTAGCGGTCTTGTAACCGATACCGGAATAACCAACGCCGTTCAGGGACTGGCTGACCGACTGCACCACGGAAGCCGAACCCGGCTGCTCGTTCACGTTCGGCTTATAGTCGCCTTTGCACAGGGCTTCTTCCTTGAAGTAGCCGTAGGTGCCGGAGACGGAGTTACGACCGAACAGCTGGACGGGTTTGTTGGCCCAGTCGCCGGTCAGGCCCAGGTCGCCCCAGGTCTTCACTTCCGACTTGCCGCCACACAGGCGGGTGGAGGAGAAGATGGCGTCGACCTGTTGCATGGTCAGGCCTTTGATGGGGTTGTCCTTGTGCACGAAGATGGCCAGGGCGTCCACGGCAACCGGAACAGCGGTCGGCTTGTAACCGTACTTCTGCTCGAAGGCCTGCAGTTCCACGTCCTTCATCTTGCGGCTCATCGGGCCCAGGTTGGCGGTGCCTTCGGTCAGAGCCGGCGGCGCGGTGGAGGAACCGGCGGCCTGGATCTGCACGTTCACGTTCGGGTACAGGCGCTTGTACTCTTCCGCCCACATGGTCATCAGGTTGGCCAGAGTGTCGGAACCGACGCTCGACAGGTTACCCGACACACCGCTGGCTTTCTGGTAGTCCGGCAGAGCCGGATCGATCGCGGCCACCGCACTGGCGGTGCCTACGCCTGCGGCGACAAAAGTCAGGGCCGCCATCAAACGCTTGAGTTTCATGCCTTGCTCCTTAAGGAGAATGGGGTTGGATGGAACGGGGGCCAGTATCGTGAGGCCGCATGAAGACTCTATGACGAGAATGTGACAGTTGGATGAAGTGCCATCAGTGCTGCAGCAGGGGTTTTGTAACAGCAAGAATGGCGCCTTCCGAATGGCGAAAATCGCGCTGAAACGGCTGTTCTAGAGCGCCTATTGTCGAGTCTATCCCGACGACTCGCAGGCCCATCGCGGGGCTCATCCGACCATGATCATCGCGGCGATGAAGCACCCCATACACACCAGATACGGCAGCAGGAGCCATTTATAGATGCCGTGCCGGCGTCCAAGAAAGAAGCCGAAGCCTGGGATGATCAATGCGAGCAGCGCAGTTGGTCCCGCTCGTGTGAGCAGAAGGAAGAAGGCGAGCAACTGGCCGACGCTGAGGCTCAGAACGCCCAGCAGAATGAGGGTTGAAATCAACGTTTCCATGTCGAGCGGCGACCTTTTTCACGCGCAAAAGCAAAACCCCCGGCCAGCGAAGCTGACCAGGGGTCTTGGGATAGGAGCTTGACGATGACCTACTCTCACATGGAGAAACTCCACACTACCATCGGCGATGCGTCGTTTCACTACTGAGTTCGGGATGGGATCAGGTGGTTCCAACGCTCTATGGTCGTCAAGCAATTCTTTATGGACGCTCGTGGCAGTTGCACACGCTCATCCAGATTCGGGTATGTGACAGGTATTTGCGGTTCACACGAACTTTCGGTTCGTTACGTCTTCACCGTACAACACGCAAATTGTTTGGGTGTTATATGGTCAAGCCTCACGGGCAATTAGTATCGGTTAGCTCAACGCCTCACAGCGCTTACACACCCGACCTATCAACGTCGTAGTCTTCGACGGCCCTTTAGGGGAATCAAGTTCCCAGTGAGATCTCATCTTGAGGCTAGTTTCCCGCTTAGATGCTTTCAGCGGTTATCTATTCCGAACATAGCTACCCGGCAATGCCACTGGCGTGACAACCGGAACACCAGAGGTTCGTCCACTCCGGTCCTCTCGTACTAGGAGCAGCCCCTCTCAAATCTCAAACGTCCACGGCAGATAGGGACCGAACTGTCTCACGACGTTCTAAACCCAGCTCGCGTACCACTTTAAATGGCGAACAGCCATACCCTTGGGACCGGCTTCAGCCCCAGGATGTGATGAGCCGACATCGAGGTGCCAAACACCGCCGTCGATATGAACTCTTGGGCGGTATCAGCCTGTTATCCCCGGAGTACCTTTTATCCGTTGAGCGATGGCCCTTCCATACAGAACCACCGGATCACTAAGACCTACTTTCGTACCTGCTCGACGTGTCTGTCTCGCAGTCAAGCGCGCTTTTGCCTTTATACTCTACGACCGATTTCCGACCGGTCTGAGCGCACCTTCGTACTCCTCCGTTACTCTTTAGGAGGAGACCGCCCCAGTCAAACTGCCCACCATACACTGTCCTCGATCCGGATAACGGACCAGAGTTAGAACCTCAAGCATGCCAGGGTGGTATTTCAAGGATGGCTCCACGCAGACTGGCGTCCACGCTTCAAAGCCTCCCACCTATCCTACACAAGCAGGCTCAAAGTCCAGTGCAAAGCTACAGTAAAGGTTCACGGGGTCTTTCCGTCTAGCCGCGGATACACTGCATCTTCACAGCGATTTCAATTTCACTGAGTCTCGGGTGGAGACAGCGCCGCCATCGTTACGCCATTCGTGCAGGTCGGAACTTACCCGACAAGGAATTTCGCTACCTTAGGACCGTTATAGTTACGGCCGCCGTTTACCGGGGCTTCGATCAAGAGCTTCGCTTTCGCTAACCCCATCAATTAACCTTCCGGCACCGGGCAGGCGTCACACCCTATACGTCCACTTTCGTGTTTGCAGAGTGCTGTGTTTTTAATAAACAGTCGCAGCGGCCTGGTATCTTCGACCGGCATGGGCTTACGGAGTAAATCCTTAACCCTCGCCGGCGCACCTTCTCCCGAAGTTACGGTGCCATTTTGCCTAGTTCCTTCACCCGAGTTCTCTCAAGCGCCTTGGTATTCTCTACCCAACCACCTGTGTCGGTTTGGGGTACGGTTCCTAGTTACCTGAAGCTTAGAAGCTTTTCCTGGAAGCATGGCATCAACCACTTCATCATCTGAAAGATGACTCGTCATCAGCTCTCGGCATTAAGACCCCGGATT
>NZ_LZDG02000019.1:0-17398 GCF_001672555.2 Pseudomonas sp. AU11447
CCTCGCGACTGATCGTCGAGGGATGCACGCCGACCCGCTTGGCAATGCTCGCCTGGCTCTCTGCGGCGCTCAAGCCAGCCTCAATCTGGTAACGTTGTCCCTGAGTCAGCTGCCGGTAATGCGTAGTCATCTGCGCTTGAATCCTTCGGTGTGAGAGCCTGGATTCTACCGGTGGCTGGCTCTCTGCCTCTCGTTTCAAGCGTTGCGCTTATTCTATGAATTCAGGTCCCGCGAGCGGTGGACTATCTCAGCTGCCAGCTCTGTGTCTCAACTTTATAGCGCCGACCAAAGCTTTTGAAGGTTCAGTCGCTGTGCAGACCCTGTGATCTGTAATCGGCTCTATCTTCAAGACAAGCATGTGAAACTGTGGCAGAGCTGTGAAAGAATATTTCCAATGGCGGCAGTTGGTCGCGAGGAAAAGAGCAAAGGGCCTGCTAAGAAAAGATCTCGGTCTTACCATCAGACGAATGGTGCGCGTACTAGGTGTTGTATAGTTGGCTGGTCTTTAAGTTGGTTGTAGATTGCTCGTCCATGATGGTTTTTCCTGAGCTCTGTCGATCCGCTGACTTGAATTTGAGGCTGGAGATTGTTTGATTTTTAAATTGTGTTTATATGCGTGATGTATGATTTTCTCGGCTGTTTTTATCTTGTTTCTGTTTGATTTTACTCTGCGATTTGCTTATTTATTTTGTCTATTAGTTCAAGCACTGTTATTGGGATGCTTTTGGAGTTTTTATTTTTAGTTTCTGGGGTTTCTGGAATTTTGGTTTTTAGTTTTTGTCTGTTTGCATGTCTCGTTATGTCTGATTTTCTTAAAGGGCGACTTTTGATAGGGCGTGGATCTAGAGCATTTAGTATGTCTACGAGTAATTCTTTTATTTCTTCATTGTTCAGTATGACTTTTTCTATTTCTGATTTGTGGGGTTCTTTTCCTCGAAGGGTGTTAAGCGTTCGTTCTATTTTCTCTATTTTATTGAGGGCTTTTTGTGTGATTTTTTGAGATTTTGATACTCTCTCTTTTAATTCTTTTTTCTGGCTTTCTAGGGTCTTTGATTTTTGTTTAAGTGATTCTTCGGACTTTAGTATTTCATTGGCTAATTTTATTAGGACTTTGTGATTCTTATTTTGAGAGGGAAGGTTTTGCTCTGCAGGTTTTATGTCTCCAGCGCTTGATCTTTCCTCCGCACTCCTGCTTTTCCTTGTCCTATAGGCAGCCTTTAACTGTCTAAGGGCATTTCTTCCTGAGTCGCTTTTCTCGAGTTGTACTCCCGCTCTAATAAGTCGATCTAAATCTACAGGCCCATGGAGAGATATTTCTCCTTTTTCATGCAGGTAGTTTTGTACCCAGGCGATATCGGATTCCGCATGAAGGTTTTTGGGTGCCCATACTGAGAATGATTCTATTTCTCTAGCCATGCCGTCTGTCCATTTTGTTGCGTTACGGTAACGTTACGCTATGGATTTTTGAGGTTCAAGTGCGGTATAGGGGGTAAAATCTAAAAAAAGGGGGGTATTGCATGGGCGAGAGGCTGCTGACTGCGCCGATAGCTGGCGTTGGGGCTGAGGCGAAGTACTTCCTCATTGCGTTCATCTATCGCTTTGGCGCTACACGCTGGGTGGAGATGCCAGTGAGTGAGTTGGCTTCGTCCTTGAAGGTGACCGCTGGGGCGGTATCCAGGGCCCGCAAAGCGTTGATTGAACACCAATGCCTTGAATGCCACAAGGCTCCTACTGGAGGGAGGCCCACTCTCGGGCTAAAGGTGGGCCGGGGGCTGGCCAGCAAACTTGGTGACCTCAGCACTTCGGCATCCCATCATGGGCCCGTTCTGCGCCACCTTTTCAGCGGTGCGATCTATCGTGACTATGAGGCCAATCGGACGCCGATATCATCGAATGAGCTTCTGAGGCCGCAACTCCGCCTATTGCTCGCAACGCTATTCGCTCATGCCAATGAACTGGGACTGGTAGATAACCTCGGGCTCGCTCAACTCCGACAGTTATTGGGGGAGGACGACGAGGAGAAGGTCGACAGGTGGCTGAAGGAACTCCTACAGCTTGGCTTCATTCGCCGAAAGATAGCGGGGCTCTCGGACTCGCTCTATGCCGATACGAAAGTGACCAGCAGCTATATCCTGAACCTGAACCATCCAGGGCTTGCTTCGGCGGGCTGCAGCAGCCCAGTTGTAGCTTTTTATGGTGAGGCAATGCGCTCTGAGGAGAGCCGCCATGGTTTTGCGGAGCGATTTGCGCGGGTGCAAGGGGAGTTTCAGGGCCTAGGCCGCACTTATGAAATGCTTGTCTGGAAGATCTATCAAGGTGTAAGCCTGCTTCTTTCGAATCACTGGAGCGTCTTGGGTGAGTCCGTCCGTCTCCCCCAAATTGATGGTCTAGAGAAAATCATGACTGAAAGCCTCCACGCGTCGGGTAAAGATGATTCCTCGCTTGAGGTCATGGTTGCTGAAATGTGCTGGTGGGCTTTCCATTTGGCTTCGCGGGTTAAGAATCGAATAGCGGGGGATAGCGCTTTTGCGAGCTTGGTAGGGCGGAGGGTGCTTGCGTTCCCTGCCAAAAATAGAGACACGGATGATTCGATGACCTTGGTTTTTGCTCAAGAGCCCAAGGGAGAAGGTCCTGAATGTATAGTTTCTTTAAGCGGCACCAAGGGGCACGTCGAGATCTGGACGAAAGAGTTTGGCCTTTCTCGAGAGCAGCTTTCCAAGCATGGCTTGGTCTCTTTTGAGATGGAGAGTACTACCGGTTAAATTTTATGAGCGTTGCCCATCCTCTGGACCAATACAGGAGCAACATCCATGTCCATGAGGATCATCAGTTTGAAAGAGGTCATGGACCTCACCAGTCTTGCTCGCTCGACTATCTATAAGTACATCGCTCTCGGCACGTTCCCGCTTCCGTTATCTGTGGGGGAGCGTTGCGTTCGCTGGCTGGAGAGCGAAGTGCACGAGTGGATCCTTGAGCGGATCGCTGAGCGTGATGAGAAACTCCAGGCTGTAGGTAAGCATTAATGGCGATAGAGCTACCCGATGGCCAGGGACTCCCTGGTCATCGGGTAGCTCTGCCGTCTGCTTAGGTTAGTGCTCTTTCTCAGATAACTCCCAGTTGCCTGCTCTGTGATTTTCCCCGGCTGCCCTTGGTGCTCTTCGTCTGGATGCTCGATGGCGCTTGTTGTTTGGCGAGCAGGGCGGTGTGGTTTATTGATATAGCTACTAACTATCTCTAGCAACCTATCTAATCCATTCACCCATTCCATCGCTAACCATCTCCAATAACCTACCTCTAATCCACTCACCCCTCTCCACCCACGGCTAGCTACCTCAGGAACCTAGCTACCCATCTCTCCAGTTTAAAAATTCCCACTCCGTACTTGGTATGCCTTAAACCAACCAGGTACGCACCATGACCAATCAAACAGCCAAACATCTCTCCCAATCCGACATCGCTATCCAGATCGAACGACTCGTGAACGCAGTGATCCGTCACGACTGTCCTGCATTCAGGATCAGCTACGACGCACAAGGGGATGAGGTCATCGAGAGGACCAGGCTCTCTCGGTACTTCGATCACATTCGACAGATGTACCACCTGGTGCATGACGAGACGTACGCCTTGAGTGAGCACCTGCTCGCATTCAAGGAGGCTTGCTACGACATTGGCATCGAGTTCGGGATGTTCGGGATGACGTGCATGGACGAGAGCGAGGGAGGGCTCCTATCAGAGGCCCAGACCTACAACTGGCTTGTGGAGAGGATCCGGGAGCACGTACAGACCAAGTGGTTCAAGCGTGGGAGGAATGACCGTGCTTATCGGGAGAAGGGGAATCGGCAGACGGTGACTGAATACGTGGAGCGGGTGCTGGATAGCCGTTCACGCACTGTGGTGGTGAGGGTGAATCTGTACTACCGGGAGTCTGTACGCAGTCGCCTGAAGGTAGAAGACGTCTTCGAGGATCTGGATAGGCTGATCCGGGCGAGGGAGCACGATCCGATCTTCCAACATGAGACAGGCTACATCTGCGCAGTGGAGCAGGGGGAGGACATGGGTTACCACATCCATGCGGCGTTCTTCTTCGATGGCCGGGAGGTGTTCAAGGACATCTTCAAGGCTGAAGCCATTGGTGCGCTCTGGGAGCGGATCACCGAAGGCTGGGGGTACTTCCACAGCTGCAACCACGAGAAAGAAAAGTATGAGGATGATCGTGGGGTAGGGATGTTCAGCCGTAAGGACGCAGTTGGTAGGCGCAATGTGATCAAGGCTTGCCTCTACCTGATAGAGGATGGCCAATCGTTGCGGGTGAAGCCAGTGGGGGCAAGGGCGTTCCGGGTTGGTCGCATCCTTCGCGGTTACTAAGCCCTAACCCATGAGTCGCCCGGCAAGATTCGAAGTTTTCAGCCCTTTTCACACTGCCCGTGGAAATGGGATAGAACTCCGCGCAATGTGATGCCCTTTGGCTTGTACATGGCTGTCGAGTGACGCCCTTACTGACCTAGAGTACCGCCTTTATGCCGACGCTATCTCCATCGGTGCCATGCTGGCCACCAGTAGACGCGTATCCCCATCGTCAAAAACGACTCGCAGAACGCGATCGTCGATCCATCTGTCGATAGTTCCACTCCCGAAGATGGCATGAATTACCCGCGTTCCTTTTGCCGCGCCGAAGATGTCGTGGTTTGCTCCCACGGACGCGGGTGAGGACGGCTGTGGGCGCTTTGCATAGCGCCAGTCTTTAGAGAAGGGGAAGGTCGCGAAATAGGTATTCGCGATCTCAGGGCGGTCTACCTCTCCAAGGGCCGCGAAGCGTTCTTCTTCGACAGCGGCTCCTGCATGCCGAGCCAGGGCAATATCCATCTCCCAAAGAAAGCGAGATACGGAGCTCGCTTGCGGATGCGCTTCAGTGATATCCGGGCGCTCCAGGCTGCGCTGAAACTCCAGGTCGTTGGGGTGAGCAATGAAAACCTCATCGACGGCGCGCGTGATGGCCACGTAGAACAGCCGGCGCTCTGCCTCGATTTCATCGGCGCTTAGGTCGTCCCTGGGAAAGCCGCTTCTCACGACTCCAGGTACGAAGACCCTCGACCACTGTGCCCCTTTCGCTCGATGAATGGAACTGATCCACACGTGTGGCGTTGTGGGGGGCTCCATGGCCGATGAGTCGATGAGCGGGTCGATGCTATCCAGAAACGCATCGATGCTGCCTTCATGCCGGCTGGCAATGAGCCGGAAGGCCTGGACGTTCGCCATGACGGCAGCCGCCTGATCCGCGGTGGGGGACTGCTTTTCGATATTGCGTTCGAACTCCGTTGCCAGCAGATAGCGATCCAGGACGGTAAGCACCTTCTCCTGCGGATCGGTGGCGGTCGCCAGGATCTCGAGTAAGTCCGCACGGTCACGGATTTGGTTGGCTTGAAAGTCTTTGGTTTGCAGTGTAATGGTCGAACGGATGGCTTCAACAAGGCGTTCTGGCTGACGTACGACGAGCTCTACAACACGGCTTATTGCAGCTTTGTCCAGATAGAGAGTAGGGCGGTGCAGCAAGCTCTTGATGACGTATCGAAGCTGGTCGGCCTCCAGGTTTTTCCACCGTCCGCTAGCCAGTTGGAGAACGCCGAGCAGCGCGCTGATCTCGGGAATACGCATCAGCGGCGGCCGGCCATAGACGTGATAGGGGATGCTGCGTTGGTGCAGATCCAGCTCCAAGGTAACGCTCAGGTCGTAGGTCCTCACCAGCACCGCGATGTCCTGGAGCTTCACCCCGGAGGTGAGCCGCTCTGCTACGTGTTCTCCCAGGTCAGCCAGCCCGAGGGCCAGCGGCAGGCAGTGGATACGCGTGCGCGGTGTGCCCTCGGCAGAGATGCTGATCTTGGGGTTGCGATTGGTGTTGCAGCTGATTACCTGGCTGGCCGCGATCGAAAGCATGTGGCCAAAGCGGAACGTGTGCGGCAGGGTGTATCGGGTGGCCTCTGGAAAGTCTTGTTCAAAGCCCCGGATGAGGTAGTCGGGTTCGGCACCACGCCAATCATAGATGGCCTGGTCTTCATCCCCGACGAGCATGACCTTGGCCCGGTCGCCGGCGAGGATTTTCAGCAGAGCGATCTGGATGCCGTTCATGTCCTGGGCTTCATCGACGATGAGGTGGTCAACCCGGTTCTGAACGTATCGCTGTGTCGCGGGTTGCCTCAGCATCAGCTTGACGGGGTCGTACAGCTGATCTTCAAAAAACCTGACCTTCAGCTGCGCCCGGTGCTCTTCATAGAGACGAAATGCCTCGACGTACCCTTGGGTTATCGGCCCGTACTGGCGTGTTTCGAACACCTCCTCGGGGCTGTGCGTGCTCGACTTGACCAGCAGCAAGAAGGCGATGAATCCATCGATCAACTCCTTGTCCGGCGTGACGTTGCTGCCGTTGATCGCTTTAAACACCCGGGTGAAAGCGTCCTTGGCAATCTTCGTCCGCAGATGATCCTTGGGTTCTATCCTGGCTTCTGGAAGCAGCCCGTTCTGGACAAGTCGATTGACGATCTTGTTGCCCATCGAGTTGAACGTCCTGATTTCAGGCGCAGTACCTTGGACTGCCTGCTCGAAACGCCGCCGGAACGATAGGGCGGCGTCCCTGTTGAACATGACGACGGCGATATGGGCTGGGCTGATGTCGCGCAGAAGATGCCGGACGCGGCCAATCAGCGTCTCGGTTTTTCCCGAGCCTGCCACTGCCGCCACAATTGCATGGGCACCTGCGTGCTCGATGACCTGCAATTGTTCCTTCGTGTACGTCCGCTCCGACATCGCCCACTTTCCAATTTGAAACGAGGAAGCCCATTCTATCCGCCAGAGTGCGAACTGCCGCGTGGTCTGCGAGAAAACGCTGGCCGGTCGTGGCCAAGTCCTTTCAGCGGCGCTCAATCGGCACGCTGAGTGGCTACTCCCGCTCCTTCGTCTCGTCGCTGCAGACGTGGTAGCAACTACGCAATGGCTACTGGCGCTCGCCTTTTGCTCTGCTGATGCTGCCGATTGCTTGGGCCAAGCTGGATGTGCGTCCTACGCAGGAGATCTGGATGCGCTCGAGCAAGCCTGTGTTGCTCGAAAACTGAACCTCCTCATAGCGCACGACAGGCAGTTCTCGGTTGTTCTTGAAGCGCCTGTCTGGGCCACCTTTTTTGTTCACAAACTTCCAGGTTCTGCTGACGATCTCGGCGTCTTTCGGGACGGCGCCGTCTTCGATGAAGTTCGTCGTAGAGATGTCGATTCGCAGGTTTTCATAGGACACCGCGCCGACCCCGTTGGCTTCGAACACGAGCACCTTGTCCGGGAAGAAATAGAGGGTCTGGCGGCCCACGGGGATGCTGGGGGTGGCAACGTTGGTTTTGACGAAGGGTGGGTTTTGCAGTCCGAGTGCGATCGAGCTTCTGGTCACCAGGTGACTGGCGCCGGCGTGGTACTTGCGATCAAGCACCTTCCCTTGCGCCTGAAGATGCCAGGTCGCGCGACAGCTTCGAACGCCGTCGAAGGCAGTATGCAATTGCTCGACGACACCGGCGAATTCCGACTCGATGTCGTAGAGCATGACCGTCGTTTTTCTCAGCAGATCCCAGTAGTACGTTACGGCCATCAGCAGGCCGCCAACGATGAGTAGGGTAAGCAGTGCCCAGGGGGGCAGCTGCTTCGCCGAGAGGACAAACGCGCCGATGGTGAGTGCGGCGACGAAGGGCCAAAGGCGCAAGCGCTTTCGCTTGGTATTCAGCTCGTCGACGAGGGCTTGCGATGAGGAGTCCACCATCAAGCCAATTTCGCCACTATCGATTTCCTTGAGGGGCTCGTGCGTGTGCGATGGGATGTCGACTACTGGGGTGGGCGCTCTCACCGGCTTGGGTGGTGCAATGGCAGGGGCCGAGCTATTGGATGGAAGGGTTTGGCGGTAGTAAAAGCCTCCGCGTCCCATGTGGATGTAGTTGCCCCTGGGTCCGGTTCCAACCCGGAGGCCTTTGATGCCGGCGGAAACACCAATTCCAGACTTCGAGAGGTTGAACCTGAACGGGCCCACTCTCACTGACTTACGCACAGACAATCCCATGTTCCCTCCGGGCTTTGAAACTGCCCCCTGGCAGTGGGGGCATCCCTCGATCGTACGGTCTTCTTGCGCAGCTAACGCTGTGCCCAAGTGATCGACCAACTGCTCAGGAGAACAGCTGGTCGATCGCTCCTTGGATCCTGGTTCGGGTTGATGCCGAGACTTTGCTCAGTCCGAGCTCTCGTGCCATGGCGTAGAGCAAGCCTTCGCCGACGAGGCTTTGGTCTGCCAATGCACGTGCCAAGGCAAGGAGCTCCAAGCTGCAGATCTCATCGACGGGCCGAGTGTTATCGGCGTCTGCCGGTCGGCGATACACCACGGCTTCGCAGTTTGGTAAGCGGCTGGGCCAATAGAAGTGCCCAGCGTCCTCTTCAACCTTGCGGTGTACGCGATCGGCCACGCTGACGACACGATCACGAATGCGTGCGCCAGTACGAGTCCAGCCATGTGCCCGGGCGATTCGGCGGGCGAGCGAGGTATCGAGGACGGGGCCTTCCTCGTCGATCACATGTTTGATCATCATCGCCAGGACAGTGTCATAGCGCGCATCGAAGAATGCATCCGGATCCACGCCTTCCACGGCGCTCAGCGGGTCGCTCCCTCGGTAGTAAGGGAAGGTAGTCGAGGTGCGGTTGGCGTCTGCCTGCGTATCGGCGTAGCGCACGCTCGGTATTTCGATCGCCTCGGTCTCGGCGTCGAGTTCCTCAGACTCATCGGGCGTTTTGAGCTGGGGGCGGTCGAGAGGGAGCTCTATAACGTTGTCGTTCAGCGAAGCTTGGTACTGCGCGGCATTCGCGACCAATTGCTCCTCGGCTTCACGGGCGGCACGTTGCTGGCGGCTTTCAACCAACAGGGCCTCAAGGTGCTCATGGGTTTTCTGTGCAGTGCCCGGGGCGTCGATCCACCAGTCGGTCGACCAGATGCGTAGAATCTCCCAGCCTAGACCTCGGAGTACTTGCTCGCGCAGCTTGTCCCGGTCACGAGCTGTTGCGCTGCGGTGGTAGGTCGCCCCATCGCACTCGACGCCGGCGAGGTAGCGCCCAGGCGCATCGGGATCGACAACCGCCAGGTCGATTCGGAACGACGACACGCCGACTTGGGTGACGACCTGCCAGCCCTTGCGACGAAGCGCGTTCGCAACGGCTTCCTCAAAGGGGCTGTCGTATCCGCCCAGGCTCCCGGTATCGGCTCCTGCAAGTGCGCGAGCACCGCGGTCGGCAAATTCGAGGAAGTGCTTGAGATCGCGGACGCCCAAGGCCTGTGTGCGTGCCAGGTCGATCTTTTCGGCTCGCAGGGTGCTGAAGACGCGAAGTTCATGGCGAGCCCGGGTGACGGCGACGTTGAGCCGACGCTCACCTCCCGTGCGATTGAGCGGGCCGAAGTTCATGGCAACGTTGCCTGCAGCATCGGGGCCGTAGGTGATCGAGAAGTACATAATGTCGCGCTCGTCACCCTGAACACTTTCCAGGTTTTTCACGAATACGGGTTCAAGCTCACTCTCAGAGAAGTAGCTTTCCAACGTGGGGTCTTTTCGGCGTTCGGTGTCGAGCAGATCCTCGATCAGCTTTTGCTGTTCGCCGTTGAATGTCACGACGCCGATGGTCAGCTTGCTCTCTCTGAATCCAGGGCTGCGTAGCCGGCCGATCAGGTCAGCGACCAATGCCTTGGCTTCTGCCGGGTTGGTGCGGGCAGAGCCTTTTTCGTACACCCCGTTGACGACGTGCAGGCTGACGGCACGATCATTCGTAACAGGGGAGGGGAAGGTCACCAGCTTGGACTCGTAGTAGCGCTGGTTCGAGAACGCAATCAGGCTTTCATGCCGACTACGGTAGTGCCAGTTCAGGTTGCGGATTGGCAGGTTGGCACTGATGCATTCATCCAAAATGCTTTCGAGGTCGGCCTCAACATCAACGTCATCCTGGGTGGATTCGGCACGATCGAAGAAGGAGGTCGGGGGAAGCTGTTTGGGGTCTCCAACCATCACCACCTGCTTACCACGAGCGATGGCGCCGATCGCATCCCATACCGGAATCTGTGAGGCTTCGTCGAAGATCACCACATCAAAGACGCTGGAGTTCGCTGCCAGGTACTGGGCGATGGAGAGCGGACTCATCAGCAAGCACGGCGTCAGCTTGGTGAGGGCGTCGGGGATTTTCGACATCAGCTCGCGCAGGGGAAGGTGGCGCGTTTTCTTCGTGATCTCGTGCCGAAGGACGCCCCATTCCGAGTTCTTACTCACCGAGTCCTGAGTGGGTAGCTCAGCACACAGGCGTGCGCGAAGCAAATCACGGGTCAGCGCGGTGAAGCGGTCGTCCAGCGCACGGAAGTCTCGAATGCGCTGCTCGTGTTCGACGCTCACGAATGTGCGAATGACAGGCTCGTGATCAACGGCAGTATTCAACCACCAACGGGCATAGTTCGTTTCGAATGCCTTGCGCACGGAGCCTTGCGGAACATGCCCTGCTTTCAGGGCATCTACCAGCGGAAGCAGGCCGAGAGCGGATGCTTCATCGCATGCTTTCTTCCAGGCGCACCAGGCGTGCAGGCCGTTGCCGGATTGGACGATTTGCTCGCACTGCACGCGCTGCTGACTCAGTTCCTGTTCTGTGAAATCGGCGGCATCCTCTGCCAAGACATGCCCGGCGTCGACGAGCTTCTGCGTATGCGCGACATACTTATCAAGCGACTCCAGCAACTGCCCGCCGGCCTGGGCCAACTGACCCTCGGGCTCGAGCAGGGTATTGGCATCACCCAGCAAGCGCCCCAGTGCTGATTTGATCCCCTCGACATGCTCTGGTGTTTGAACCAGGGCAGAGATGGCGCCGGTGAGGTGAGCGTGGAACTTGAGTACGCGGGAGACCGTGTCTTCCTTCGTATGCAGCCCCAGCCACAGACCGGAGGTCAGTTCTCGCAGGTCTGTCAGGTCGCTCAGCTCTCGTTCGATGGCTTCTCGTTGCTGGAGCATTTTCAGCTCGCCCTGGAGCGACTCTCCACAGGCGCCGCTAGCGACGCGCTCATGCTCGTCCTCCAGGCGTCCTTCCTGCTGGATAGACCGTCTTGCGCGTTGGAAGGCCAGCGCAGCGTTGAGCGCTTTGGTTTGGGTCTGCAGTCCGGCCCAAAGCGATCCTGTCGCGGGGGGGAGTGGATTGAGTGTGGAAATCTCACCCTCGAGCGCCCGGACGTCTCGCATTCGCTCTAGCGTTTCCTTCAGTGCGAGGCCCGCCTGCCCCTGACTGATGAGCTCGAAGCCGTCGTCTGACCAAGCACGGCCTTCAACGCACGCAGCGAGCGAAGCCTGCAGGCGCATGACCACCGACAGAAGGGCTGGATCAGTGTTGTGACCCTTCCATACAGCGCTGGAAGAGGGCCCTGGATCAATGGCGTCGAGGCGAGCGCGGAGTTCACGAATGGTGATCCAGCGCTGAAGATCTTCCGCAATGGTCGTCGGCGCCGGCGTCGATTGAGTGCTAACCACTTGCCCGCGGATTCTGCGTTGGACAAGCCAGGATTTCGGCCACATCGATTTGCCGGCTTGATCCCACTCCAGCAGCAGAGCACGGACATCCAGTGCCTCAATGGCATCGGAGTAACCCACGGACAGCGTCTGCGTGACTCGTGCAACCTCTGCAAGGGTCTCCAGGCCCTGGTTGAGCAGAATCATGCTCGCTACTGGCCAGGGTTGGGGCAGACCAGATCTGAGCTCCGCATGCCGGGCCAGCAGTCCCAGTCCGCGTTGGCACTCCTCCAGCGTACTGGATGTCCAGAATGCGGGGAGCGTCTGGTTGAGCGTGCGGTGTTGCTCGATGAGTTTCAGGCCTGCATCCAGACGTTGCCCGATTGCACGGGCATCGGGACGGAGCACGAAGCTCCAGTTCTGTCCTGCGGCGGCGGGAAGGATCTTCGCCAACGCGGCCAGACCTTTGAGCGTCCTGGTATTGGCTGGCAGCGAGGGCAGACCGGACATCTGGATGTAGCGCTCACTGGTCTTTTGCACGGCATGAATGGCAGGGCCTAGCTCACGTGCCGCTTCTATCACCTGGTACTGCCAGGTTGGAGACCAATCGTTGTTACTAATCAGGTGCAGTGGGTGTTGGTTCAGCGTACAGAAACCGACCGCCTGAGCATTTACTTCCAGGCGATCGGCGATCTCCCGCTTAGCGAGTAGATCCGCGGACTGGTGCTGCGTGTGCGATGTCCACACGAGGTTAATCGGAGCGACATCCTGGTTGGTGCTGACGATGCCGATGGCATCATAGATCGTGTACCCATTGGGGTAGCGCTCGTGCAGTCTCTCGACATACTGGTTCAGCACATCACGATGCCCTTGCAGGCGTTGCGCCTCGACCTGCCATGTGTCTGCGTCAGCGGTGCCGCGGGCCTCCCAGGCGGAGTGCAGCTGGGCAAGGACTTCGGTTTTCTTCGACTTGCTCGAGTGAACTTCAAGGCAAAACTCACCCAGACCTACCTCGCGTAGGCGCCGGTACACAACATCGAGCGCGGCGATTTTTTCGGAGACGAAAAGCACGCGTTTTTGCTGCGCAATGAACTGAGCAATCATGTTCACGATCGTCTGACTTTTGCCGGTGCCGGGTGGCCCGATCAGAACGAAATCGCGCCCCTGTGCGGCCGACAGCACCGCGGAGAGTTGTGACGAGTCCGAGGGCAGAGGGCAGAAGACCTGCTGTGGGCTGTACTGCGCGTCCAGCTTCCGCTCTTCCGGGAATGCACTGCTACCGCTATTGCCGCCGTTGAACGCATCGCGTGGGGTATCCAGCAGGTGCTTGACCACGGGGCTCTGGCGCAGCGCATCAGAGCGCTCCGAGAGGTCTTTCCACATCAGGTATTTGGCGAACGAGAACATCGACAGGACGACATCTTCGCTGACTTCCCAGCCCTTGATGTCCTTGATCGCGTGCGCAACCGTTCTCCAGATCAACGCGACATCGAGACCTGAGTCGTCTTTCGGTAGCGCGCCTTCTCCGATGCCCAGACTCAGTTCAAAGTCCTGACGGAGCATTTCCTGCAGGGTCGGGTTGAAGCGCGGCTCATCGTCGTGAATCACGAGGGTGAAGCCCGCCCGAGCGCTCTTTCGCTCGAGCGTCACAGGTACCAGTATCAGCGGCGCTCGATAGCGCTGGCTTGCTCTGTCCTCACGTGTCCAGGTCAAGAAGCCCAGCGCCAGGAACAAGGTGTTAGAGCCACCCTCCTGAAGGTTCGTCCGTGCTCCCCGATAGAGTTCGGTCAGTCGGGCATCGAGCTCAGCGACCGGCAGGCCCACGAACACTTCATTGCGCTTCAATGCATCCAAAGCATGCTGACGTCGAAGGTCTTCGCGTTCCCTTTCTTCGTGTAAGGCCTGGTCGCGCGGATCTGCGCCATCCATCAGGTCGGGGCGTGTCTGCAGCTTCAGGTTCTGTCCGCTGGCGAGGATGTCCTCAAGCGCGGCGGCATCTGGTGCCTCTAGGCGAACGGCTTTCTTGCCCGCCTTGAAGTTCAACAGGTTGTTGCGCAAGGACAGATCAAGCAGCTTGCGTTGCCAACGGGCCAGACGATCTTTGGGATCTAGCGAGGCGACATCAACTTCTACCGGGGCTTCGTCAGGCAGCTCGGGTGGCTCGTCGATGAGCAGTTCCTGATCAACCAAGCACTGCTCGCTACTGGCGGTGCCCAGAGCAGGAGCTGCCTCTGCGCTGGCCAGTGGTTTGATTCGCTGCAGACGGGCACGCCGGATGTCCAGGGCGAGTTCAAATTCCTGCTCCTGCCCCTCCGCCAGATGTTGGGCACCACGCTCTATGGCGTAGGGCAGCGACGGGATGTTGGGTTGGGTGATCAGTGTGGTTTCAAACAGCTTCAGCTCGTTGAGCCTCATGCGTTTGCGCAGCGCGGTGATGTCGTCGACGGTGCTGTTCGAGAACTCCTCGGCTTTGAGCCAGAAGCCCGAGAACGCATGGCCGCGAGTGAAGATCAGCAGCGGGTTCAGACCTGCTTGCTCTAGCGCTGCACAGAACAGCAATGACAAGTCGAAGCACGTCGCCAGGCCACTCTCGAGGATGTGGCTTGGGCTGCGCACTTTTTGGCCGAACTGCTCGAAACTGGCTGGGGGGAGGGCGTAATCCAGTTTGAGGGACGCGACCGCGGCCCAGATCGCCGATGCAATCTCCCAGGCGTGCGCCGAGCCGCCGGAGTAGCCGTTCAGTGCCGGGTTTTTGCCTTGGTCGCGCAGCAACTCTGCGGCCTTCTTCAGCAGCCGCTCCACGGCGAGGTCGTTAGGCTGGACGAACGCCGCGGTCATGTCGGGGAGATGCGATAAACCGCCCCATTGATTACGCGGCAACAGCTCCAGGGGGAGCTCAAGACGGGCGAGCTCTTGGCGCTCTTCGTCACCATTGCCCAGGGACGTCAGAACAAAGGTGACGGCTGCACTCTCAGCTTCGGTAAGTCGAGCCAGCAGGGCACCATCGATCTGCAGGTCGAGCCCTGGTATGGGGAGGAATGTGCCAGGGCCCAGCGCGTCGATATGCCAGGTCTTGGGCTTGAATACGAGCGGATCGGAAAGGAGCTGAAGTTCTAGTCTGCTGTACTTCTGATCACTGTCGTTGATCAGGCGTAGCTCTCGAATCACCGGTACCGAGTTCTGGAAGTCAGCCAGGTTGAGCTTGACGACCAGTGTAGAGTGAATACGGACAGTCTTTATCGTCTCCGGTTCGATAGCCCCAACGGTGGCGTGCGGATCCTGGGGCAGCTCGTTACCTGGCTGCTCAACAACCTCATCACTCATTTCGATCTCCTTGTCCAAACCTGGCGAAAGGCCTGGCGACGGAAGACTCTCGTGACGGGCCTACCCCCGGCGCGCGCTTCCTTGCATAGCTCCATCCTATCTGGCTTGGACGGATGATGGCGAGTGGCCAAAGGGCTGAGTTGACGAGCTGTATTGCCTGGCAGTTTGAACTGGCTATCTCCCATTCGTGAGATTCGGCTGTAAAGGCTATGCACCGACACTCCCAAACGCTCGGCTAGTTCCGCAACATGCAGTCCGCGCCTAGTCACTTGAGAGGCATTGTTTTCTCCTGGAGTCCTGGTCGGTCGGTGGTTTAGGCTCTGGCCAGGAATCTGAAGCTGGTGCGAGTGCAGTGGGATGACTGAGAGAGGGAAACGATGCCGGCAGCATTACCAGTCGGTTTATGAAAGGAATCAGCCTGAAGTCGACGCGGGGCGTGCTCTTGACGAATGCCTGCATCATTTCCTGGATCAACGGCCTGCAGGTAAAGATCTCTCTGCGATTGATCGCGCGACAGGCTTGGCGTCAGCTGGTTTTTGGCTTGATACGGATGCGGTTGCTCGATCCGAACTGGCAAGCCTTGCCCTCAGTCGAGTGCTGCACTTCGACACTGCAATCAGTGTCGAGCAGTTGGTGAGGTTGGCAAGCCTTGCCCCAGACACCCTCAGATGGGCGATTCGCTACTCGAAACTGTTTGAGCGTACTGCTTCGCCGCTCTGGCTAGCGCTTCGTGCGGGGCTCGCTGGGGAAGAGTGGCAAGTATTCTTCGGTGTTTGCGACCGTTTGCTTGATCAGCTCAAACCCTTTGATGAGCTAATTGCCAATGCTGAGAAACAGCTTGAGCACTTATCCCTGCTGGAGTTTTTTTCCTACCTCAGCGTGCTGGCTTATCAGGCATTTTCCGACGATGCTGCCGATGACCGTTCCGGTCAGCAGTGGGCGGTATACAACAGCATTATCTTGAGGAAGCTCCGGGTTTGTTCGGAAGAGGATTTTCGCCTGAACGAGACACGGCTCGGGCAGTCGCTGAAGCGTCATCTGTCACCGATCATTTTCCCTGCATCGCCCACAACTGATGCAGCCAGATGTCGTGAAAATCTCGAATGGTTAGCCGTTCTGATTGCTTCCACCCAAGAGCGGATCGACTACGAAGGTTCGATTGACTGGTTTTGCTTCGATCCTGAATGCCGTTACCAGCTAAAACCTGGCGAGTCGGTTATCTATAACCAGTCGGAGGCGGGAGCTGTGCGGTGGCGGCGAACCGGGCGTAAGAGCGACCTGCTTTGGCACTACTGGATGAACCGCGTGGTGCAGGCATTCGTTGGCTCCGGCATGGCTGGGCAAATCATCGGTTCGCCTGAGAACCATGAACTGAATCAGTTGGCCTATATCAAGGCGTGTCGCAGCGAGCTGCAATTGCAGCAGATATACGGCCTGGGTGATTGGCTCTCGCTCGAGGATGGCACTCAGGTCCCGCTTCACCACGTGTTGCTGGCGAGCGAGCTGACTTCGGTTTTCTTTCAGAGCCAGTTCATCCAGCCATTCCAGGACTACCTTCGCGAGTCGGGCGTGCTTGCGCATGCCCTTGGCCGTTTGGCTATGGATGGCCTGCTGTCAGGGGAGAACAGGTTCCCCATGGCTTGGTCTGAAGAGGGCGAAAAGATCCGCAGGATCAAAGGCTGGACGGTCAGCGAGGAGCATCCGCTAGGCAGCACCGATTCAGCCAAGGCAATTCTCAAGTTCTGGACCAGTGATCTCAAGGCGCTATCTCAGCAACTGAAGCAGCAGCCGGGTATGCCTACACCGCGCTTGTACGAACAACCCTTCTACAAAGTTGGCCGCTACAGCTTTCAGTTTCCCTGGGTCGGCGCGCAACAAAACAACCTGACGGCAGCGATCAATAACCTGCGCCGCGTGAATGCCCGCAGAGCCGATGCACAGGTAGAAACCCGGCGTGTGGAGCTGACGCTAGCCGAGAGCCTTCGGCAACGGGGCTTTGCCGTTGAAGTGGGATATCAGCCGCCTATTGCAGAAGAGGGCGATGCCGGCGAGGTGGATTTGATCTGTCAGCGGGATGGTGTTCTGCTGCTTATGGAGGTCAAGTCTGGGTATATCCGCTCGACCACTCATGAGGTCTGGTTGCATCGCACTAGTACTTTGCGTAAGGCCGCTTGGCAGCTGCGACGCAAGCGTACCGCGGTAGCAAGGGCGTTGGTGGCTGATCAAGATTTGCGCTTCAGGTTGGGCTACAGCGGCCAGTGCACTGAGACTGATCTGCGGGCTTGGATAGTCGATACTTCTATTGAGCTCGATGGGCAATCAGTCGATGGGTTCAGGGTGCTATCTCGTGAGGCACTGGAGGTAGTTCTGCGGGACGAGAAGCAACTCCTCCGGCCGGTGGATCAGTTTGATGACGAGCAAGGTCGGTGTTCATTGTTCCCTGACGGATTTACTGCTGGCCGATTCATAGCTGTTGTCGAGTCTGATGAGCTGTGGCGAGGCATCTGCTAGTGCTTGAGTAGCAATAGCTTATGCGGGGG
>NZ_LZDG02000020.1:0-51799 GCF_001672555.2 Pseudomonas sp. AU11447
CCAAGGGCAGCGAATTCAGCAAGCTGACCGTCGAAGTCGTCAATCGGACAGTAGCGAGGATCAATCTACGCCCGCGCAAGCGCTTGGGCTGGAAGACGCCGTACGAAGTGCATACAGGGGTGAGCGTTGCACTTATGTGTTGAATTCAGGCCCAATTGATGCGGAAGTAGCCCCACCCTACAACCGCCTACGAGTTAATCATAAGGGAGCGCATATCATGCCCCGATTCGATAGTCGATTTCGCAACGCAGGCCGTGCCAATTGGTTCTTTCTCGGATTTCTTGCCATCGCCGGCTATTTCCTGATCACCGAGCATCAGGCCCACGTCGTACCCTACCTCCCATTTTTGTTGTTGTTGGCCTGCCCCTTAATGCACCTGCTGATGCATGGCGGACATGGTCATGGAGAGCATGCAGGACATGTAAGTGGAAGCCGTGATGAGCATGGCGCCCACGGTGGTTGTGGTGGTCATAGGCACAGCAACGCACGTGAAGAGCAACAGCAGGCGCCCCGACAGCAAGATCAATCGCAAGAGCGAAGACCGTGAAACTACCGTTCCTTGGCGCCAATTGTGTAGTGATGCCACCGGTTTTTGCGAGTCGAGCCCCACGCGAACGGCACAACCTTGCATAAGAATTACATTATTGTAATTTCTGCTTAAGCTTTCTAACAGGAAGAGGCGCTAGCGTATTGGGATAGCTATGCGCTTAAGTTATTTTCCGGCTGCCAGGCTGTCGAGGGCTAGGTGACTTGCAATTAACAGTGAATGCAGAGTTTGAAGATCCATCTCCTAGTCGTTTGATTCAAATCAATTTTTAACTACGTGCACAATTGGTAGCTTTACTAAGAATCTCATCAACTACGACGCCGCTCACTAATCAGGAACTTTGTCTCGTATGGCTATCATGCTGTGGTAGCGAGAGGTCACGGTGACTATCAGTCTAAGGCTCACTATGAACCAGATTAATCTGGAGGATTTTATGCATATGCACGTTAAATCACTGATTGCCGCTATGCTGATCAGCAGCCCACTGATCGCCTCGGCTACCGACGAACACCATCCGGACCAAAATGCTGCAGCCTCTGCAACGACTAAGAGCGAGACAGCTACTGCCCAAGACAAAGCTATGGCTGAGCAGGTCAAGAAGATGCAGGCCATTCACGACAAGATCGCCGCAGCCAAGACCCCGGAGGAGCGGCAATCAGCCATGCAAGAGGGTATGAAAGCTATGCGGGAGGGTCTTGGCATGATGCAGAAGGGCTGCGGCGGAGCGGGCATGGGACAGCACATGCAGATGATGGACTCGAAGATGATGGGCACGATGATGCAGATGATGGACCAACAGGCGGGAATGATGGGCCAAGGATCGGGCATGCAAGGTATGCCGATGCAGGGAATGCCCATGCAGCCGCCGACCCAGAAGCCCGCGCAGTAATCGTTCGGCGCGGCCTGGCGGGCTACACCGTGTCCAAGCTGCGCCGTGGCATCCCACTCGGCCCTGGTAAATACTCATGAACCTCAGTCTGCCACCGGCATCCTTCTGGCGAAGCAGACCCGGCATCGCCCTGGGTATGCTGCTGGTCATCGCGCTCTTCTACTTCGCTCGTGAACACTTCGCCCACATCTCCCTGCTATTGCCGTACGCGATTTTGTTGCTGTGCCCGCTGATGCACCTATTCGGTCACCACCACGGCGGGCAAGGCCATCATCACGGCGCAGAAAACATCCCCAAGGACGACGACAAAGGCTGACTCATGCACAGTCATCAACACTTGCACCAGGCGCCACCGACTGGTGCGGCGTCATCCGAAGCGAAGGACCCGGTTTGTGGCATGGCGATCAGTCCGGCCAGCCCTCATCGCATGGAGTTCGCGGGAAAGACCTGGCTGTTCTGCAGCGACAAGTGTCGGGCGAAGTTCCAGGCCGCGCCTGAGCGCTATAGCGCGACTGCACAAGTCCCGTCGACGAATGCTCCTGAAGCGGCAGCCGAGGTTTGGTACACCTGTCCGATGCATCCCGAGATTCGTCAGCTCGGCCCAGGGACCTGCCCTAAGTGCGGCATGACACTGGAGCCGGTGCTACCGGAGCTGGAGCAGGAGGAGAACCCCGAACTTAGGGACTTCTCCCGGCGCTTCTGGTGGACCCTGCCGCTGACCGTCGTCGTCACCTTGCTGGCCATGGGCGGACATGCCTTGAACCTGTTCCATGGCGCTGCGCAGAACTGGGTCGAGCTGGCGATTGCCAGCCCGGTCGTGCTCTGGGCGGGGTGGCCGTTTTACGTTCGAGGGGTACGCTCGGTCATCCAGCGCAGCCCCAACATGTGGACGCTGATCGGCCTCGGCACAGCCGCCGCCTATCTCTACAGTGTCGTGGCCACTCTCGTGCCTTCAGTGTTCCCGACAACCTTCATGATGGAAGGGCGAGTTGGTGTCTATTTCGAGGCAGCCGCGGTCATCATCTCGCTGACCCTGCTGGGCCAGATGCTCGAACTCAAGGCGCGCTCACAAACTTCGGCTGCCATCAAATCGCTGCTCGGTTTAGCACCGAAGACAGCCCGCCGCATTAACGCCGATGGCAGCGAAGAAGACATTCCACTGAGCAATGTGCATCCGGGCGACCGACTGCGCGTGCGCCCCGGCGAGAAGATCCCGGTTGATGGCGTGGTCGTGCAGGGCGAAAGCGCCGTCGATGAGTCCATGCTGACTGGCGAACCCTTGCCGGTGCTGAAACAGGTAAACGACACGCTCATCGGCGCCACCTTGAACACCCACGGCAGCTTGGTGATGCAGGCGGAGAAGGTCGGCTCAGCAACCATGCTTGCGCAGATCGTGCAGATGGTCGTGCAGGCGCAGCGCTCGAAGGCGCCGATGCAGCGCCTGGCCGATGTGATTGCCGGCTACTTTGTGATGGTCGTGATTGCTATCGCTGTCCTCACCCTGGTTGGCTGGGGAATATGGGGGCCGCAGCCCAGTTGGGTATTTGGCCTGATCAACGCGGTGGCAGTGCTGATTATTGCCTGCCCTTGCGCCCTTGGTCTGGCGACGCCCATGTCGGTGATGGTCGCCACGGGCAAAGCTGCTGGTAGTGGGGTGTTGTTCCGTGACGCGGCGGCCATCGAGAATTTACGCAAGATCGATACGCTGATCGTCGACAAGACCGGCACCCTCACCGAAGGCCGTCCCGCCTTCCAGAGCGTCGAGGCAGCAGCCGGCTTCAGCGCTGACGAGGTACTGCGCCTGGCCGCCAGCCTGGACCAAGGCAGCGAGCATCCCCTGGCTCAGGCCATCGTCGAGCAGGCTCGGACGCGGAGCCTGGCGTTGAGCGACGCGGAAGAGTTCGAGAGCGCGTCGGGGATTGGCGTGCGCGGCCGGGTTGACGGGCGGCATCTGTTGCTGGGTAACACCGCGCTGCTGGCCGACGCCGGCGTGTCCTGTGAGGCCCTGCAGGCGCGGGCTGAGCAGTTGCGCAGCGAAGGTGCGAGCATCATGTATCTGGCGCTGGACGGCACCCTGGCCGGATTACTGGCGGTCGCAGACCCGATCAAGCCGACCTCCAAAGAAGCAGTGCAATACCTGCAAGACGTCGGAGTCAGGGTCATCATGGCCACCGGCGACGGTCCGACCACCGCTCGCTCGGTGGCTCGCCAATTGGGGATCGAGGAAGTGCACGGCGAGGTCAAACCACAGGATAAGGAGCGTTTGGCTGCCAATCTGCAAGCGGCCGGACATCGTGTGGCCATGGCCGGCGACGGCATCAACGATGCACCCGCCCTGGCGAGGGCCGATGTGGGCATCGCCATGGGTACCGGGACCGACGTAGCGATGAACAGCGCCCAAGTCACCCTGGTCAAAGGCGACCTACTGGGCATCCTCCGCGCGCGCAACTTGTCCATGGCAACGGTGCGCAACATGCACCAAAACCTGGCCTTCGCCTTCGCCTACAACGCCATGGGCATACCGCTGGCCGCCGGGTTGTTCTATCCGCTGACCGGACACCTGCTGTCCCCGATTATTGCGGCTTTGGCCATGAGCGTGAGTTCGGCATCGGTCGTCTTTAACGCCTTGCGCCTGCGTAGCGTCTCGATTGATGGCCGTGTGTAGCGGGCTTGACCTTGCCACGATGTCAAGGTCGAGCATGGTTTCAGGCCCCGAAGAGGCTCAGATGAAGTCCCGGGGAAGGTTGGTTTTCTAGTTGAGGAGTCACCACGATGAAATTCGTCGATCTGAGCGTTGAAGGTATGAGCTGCGCTTCTTGTGTTCGCCATGTGAATGCCGCACTGGCGCCGGTCGCGGGGGTTACCGAGGTGTCGGTCGACCTCGCGACGGGCCGGGTGCGCGTCAGCGGCAACGCCGACGCCCAGGCGCTGACGGCCGCCCTGCAGGAGGCCGGTTATCCGGCCAAGGTCGAGGCCTCGGTCCAGGCTCCGCAAGGCACCAAGGCCCGTGGCTGCGGCGGCAGTTCCTGTGGCTGCCACTGAGAGGGAGAAAGCATCATGCGCAAGGCACTTCATCTGACGGCTCTGGCCGGCCTGCTCGTGGCGTCCTTCGCCCAGGCCTCCACATCTATCGACGTCTACCGCGATCCCAACTGCGGTTGCTGCAAGAACTGGATCAAGTACCTGGAGGCTAATGGCTTCAGCGTTAACGACCACGTCGAACCGAACATGAGCGCGCTCAAGCAGCGCCTTGGCGTGGCGCCGCGGCTGTCCTCCTGCCACACCGCGGTGATCGGCGGGAAGTTCGTCGAGGGACATGTTCCGGTAGCGCAGATCCGCGAGCTGGAGAAGCATCCGGAACTGGTCGGCATTGCCGCTCCGGGCATGCCCGCCGGCTCACCCGGTATGGAGATGGGCCAGGCCCGGCAGGCCTACCAAGTGATCGGCCTGACTCGTGATGGAACCGATGAGGTTATCGCTGACTATCCGGCGACCCAATAACCGCGAGGGACTCCGACAGGCGCGCCTTGAGCTCAATAAGACGCGCCGTTTAAAAGGGACCGCGCACCATTAAGTACGATACGGAAACTCCAAGTGGAACGCTGTCAAACCCTCTGTCGAGGTGCACCAGATGCGCCCGTGGTGGGCCTCGACGATGGAGCGTGAAATCGCTAGGCCAAGGCCTGCGTTATGCGAATCTCCCTCGCGGCGCGCGGGGTCTGCGCGGTAAAAGCGATCGAATAGCTTCTTCAGGTGCTCGGCGGGAATTGTATCGCCGGGGTTAATCACGGAAAGCGTCACGGCATCAGCACGACTCTCTATAGTCACGTCGATTGCTGCACCCGCTGGCGTGTAACGAACCGCATTCGATAACAGATTGGATATTGCTCGATGCAGCATCAGACTATCGCCTTGAATACACGCTCTGCCGTTAAGGCGAAGCTCGATGCCACGTTCCTCTGTAAGCAGGCTGTAGTATTCGAAGAGCTTTAGAATAACTTCATCGAGATGAATTTTTGCAGTATTAGGCCTGATAAGGCCATTGTCAGACTTAGCTAGGAAGAGCATGTCATCAATCATTCGTGACATGTGATTCAGGCTGTCAAGATTGGAATAGAGATTTTCCTCATAGTCCTCAATATGGCGTTTCTTGCTGAGAATCACCTCAGTATGCGTGAGCAGCGTTGTGATCGGGGTGCGGAGCTCATGGGCAATGTCAGCCGAGAAATTGGAGAGACGCACAAACGAATCGTCTAGCCTAGACAGCATGTCATTGAAAGAACTTACCAATTCTTGAAGCTCAGCGGGGACTGGAGCCAGTGGAATGCGCTCTTTCAGGGACTTTGCGGACATCGATGCTGCTACCGAAGTTACCTGGCGAATTGGTCGCAATCCACTCCTGACAACCACGACTCCTAAGGCACCACTGGCAATTGCGCTGATGGCTAGGCCTATCCAGAACCAACGCTCTAGCGTCATGAAAAAGTGTGCATGACTGGTGACGTCCAATACCAGGATTGCTTTTGCCGACTGAGGTCCAGACGGCGGCCCAACCCGCGCAGTCATGCCCCTGTACAGTCGACCATCATGCTCCCACTCCCACATGTTGGCGTTTACCTGCGAAAACTCAGCTGGTAAATCCATAATGTTTGAATCTGAAAAGAGGACTTTACCGTCAGTGGTGGTAATCACCGCTTCCAGTTCATGGTGCGCGCCAAGTAGAGCGTTCAACTCCAACGCAATGTGGCTGTTCGCCTGGCTCGCATTCGATGCCACGAGAATTTGCTGAACAGAATCGAGCTTCTCGCTGATCGTCTGCTGATCCTGCGTCCAGAAATGCCGGCGACTGAGCTCACTGAAGCCAACTCCGGTAATGATTAAAACGGACACCACCGCAAGCATGAACATCAAGCTCATGCGCGCAGTTAGAGATAGTCGTTTCATTGCTCCTCGGGCTCTTCGAGCATGTACCCCATGCCTCTAACCGTATGGATCAGCTTGGGCTCAAAATCATCATCGATCTTGGCCCGAAGCCGCCGCACCGCCACCTCGATAACGTTCGTATCGCTATCGAAGTTCATGTCCCATACCTGAGAGGCAATCAGCGATTTCGGCAGAACCTCTCCGCGCCTCCGCATCAGCAGTTCAAGCAGCGAGAACTCCTTGGCGGTCAGGTCTATCCGCGCGCCAGCGCGCATCGCCCGGCGCTTGAGGAGGTCCACCTCGAGATTGGCAATTTTCAAGGTCATTTGGGCCGGCGTCCCGGTTGCGCGCCGCAACAACGTGCGTACACGCGCCAAGAGTTCGGCAAAGGCAAACGGCTTGACCAGGTAATCATCGGCGCCCAGCTCAAGCCCCTTGACGCGATCATCCACGCCATCGCGAGCAGTCAGGAATAACACCGGAACCTCCTTTCCAGCGGCCCGCACCATGCGCAGCACCTCCCATCCGGTTAGGCCAGGCATCATGACGTCCAGGATGAGCAGGTCGTACGACTCGCCGAGGGCATGCTGGAGCGCATCAGTGCCTGAGCTGACCAAGTCAACATTGAAGCTGGCCTCACTCAGTCCTTGCTGCAGGTACAAGCCAATCTTGGGTTCGTCTTCCGCGACAAGAAGTCTCATTTTTCTGACTCATGGCTGAACAATGCTGGGAGTGTGCCGCTACTGGCCGCCACCAACCAGATACTGACAAAAATGTAATCTGAGCATAAGCCGAGGGTAAGGAAGGTAGCGCTAAGGTTTAGATGACTGCTAGAGCGAGTCATCGTCTGGGGCCATCTAAGCAGGTGAGCTGCGACGATTGGCGAGATCCCCTTAAGGCTCCTTTGGCCAAGCGGCGCCAATCCGGCGCCGTTTTTTTAGCAACCAGTGCCGTCGCTCAAGCGCTGATGCAACCTTCATGATTTTAGATTTAACTGTATTTGTATTTTAATTAACGATTCGTTTGAGAGGTGTTCTATGAAAGCCAAATTTTCGAATCTAATAGTTTGTATTTCTTTATTGGCCCTGTCGGCAGTTTCGATGGCTAGTGAGAAAGCCGCTAATTTCGACTTCGGACATCGTGGCGCGCCGGAAAAGGCAGATCGAACGATCGAAGTCAAGATTGGTGACCTTTACTTCGAGCCGTCTCGTATTGACGTGAAAGATGGCGAGACTGTCCGATTTGTTTTGAAAAATGAGGGGCTGGTGCTTCATGAATTCAACCTGGGCACCTCAGCGGCGCACTTAGCGCATCAGAAGGAAATGGTTGAGATGTTTAAGAGTGGTTATCTCACCGCAATGAAAGTTAACGATGCCGACCATGACATGGCTGGCATGGAAGGTGACATGCATGACATGAAAATGCCAAGCATGAACCACAGTGATGCCAACAGCGTCCTGATTGAGCCAGGTCAGACCAAAGAACTGGTTTGGACCTTTAGCAAGGCCTCTGGCCTGCAATTTGCCTGCAACATCCCTGGGCATTACCAGAAAGGGATGGTAGGACAGGTTGCCATTAACTAGATGAAATCAGAGCCTCTCGCGACACTAGAGCCGCTGGCGTAAAGGCGCAGTCTCAAACGGCTAGCAACAGCTGCTGGTAGCAAGCGGCCATCGATTCCACAGGCCAGACCGGCAGCGACAGGGGCAAACCCTTACAGAAATGTAATCATTGCAACTGCCTAAATATGGCAAATTTATCAATGACATCTGAGCTGCAGGTCGTCATGGGTGACATGAGACACACTTGAAGATCAGCTCAAAAATCGCTCTATAAATTGGATTGTTTGATTTCTCCTGGCAGGGTCGTAGCGGAATGCAGAATAAAACGTCAAGACGGACTTTCGTTAAGGGCCTTGCTGCGACAGGTATTCTCGGCGGGCTTGGTTTGTGGCGTACGCCAGTTTGGGCTCTTTCTAGCCCGACGCAACCGACGGTACTTGCTGGTACGGAATTTGACCTGTTCATTGGTGAGACTCCAGTAAACCTGACTGGAGCAGTTCGTACAGCAATGACTATCAACGGATCGCTTCCGGGGCCAACATTGCGTTGGCGCGAAGGGGATACCATTACGATACGCGTTCGCAACCGCCTGAAAGAAGAGACTTCCATTCATTGGCACGGAATTATTCTTCCAACCAACATGGATGGCGTTCCGGGCCTAAGCTTCCAGGGGATTGCTCCTGATGGCATGTACGAATATAAGTTTAAGGTCAAGCAGCACGGCACCTACTGGTACCATAGCCACTCTGGCTTCCAAGAACAGGTTGGTGTTTACGGTCCTTTAATCATCGACCCCAAAGAGCCGGAGAAGTTTTCTTGTGATCGTGATTATGTCGTTATGCTAAGCGACTGGTCGGATGAGAATCCCGCTCGCGTCCTTGCCAAACTGAAAAAGGATTCCGGTTACTATAACTTCCATAAGCGCACTGTCGGGGATTTCATTGATGATGTAAGCGAGAAGGGTTGGTCGAAGACTATCGCCGACCGCAAGATGTGGGCTGAAATGAAGATGAGCCCTACCGATCTCGCTGATGTCAGTGGTTATACCTATACCTATCTCGTGAACGGCCATGCGCCCGATACCAATTGGACGGGTATCTTTAAGCCCGGAGAGAAGATCCGACTGCGCTTCATCAATGCCTCTGCAATGACCTACTTCGATGTTCGAATCCCAGGACTGAAGATGACGGTCGTGGCGGCTGACGGCCAGCCGATCCAACCAGTCAGTGTCGATGAGCTGCGCATGGCTGTTGCTGAAACCTATGACGTCATCGTCGAGCCGACAGACCAGGCCGCATACACCATCTTTGCCCAATCCATGGATCGTACTGGCTACGCCCGAGGCACCCTGGCTATCAAGGAAGGGATCAGCGCCCCAGTGCCGACACTGGACCCACGCCCACAAATCACCATGGACGATATGGGGATGGGCGGCATGGAAGGCATGGATATGTCCGGCATGGATCACGGCAGCATGGCAGGCATGGACATGTCCGGCATGAGCCATGGCGACATGGCTGGCATGGATATGTCTAACCCGGGCCACAGCGAGATGCTGGGAATGGGCGCAGCAATGCAGTCCCATCCAGCGTCGGAAGCCAACAACCCCTTGGTCGATATGCAGACCATGAGCCCAACAGCGAAGCTCAGCGATCCCGGTATCGGCTTGCGCAACAATGGTCGTCGGGTGCTGACCTATGCCGATCTCAAGAGCACCTTTGACGATCCTGATGGGCGGGTCCCATCTCGCACCATTGAGTTACACCTGACCGGCCACATGGAGAAGTTCTCCTGGTCGTTTGATGGTATTGAATTCGCCGATGCCAAGCCGCTCCTCCTCAAGTACGGAGAGCGAGTTCGGATCACCCTGGTTAATGACACCATGATGACGCACCCCATCCATTTGCATGGCATGTGGAGTGATTTGGAGGATGAGCAGGGCAACTTCATGGTGAGAAAGCACACCATCGACATGCCCCCGGGGTCAAAGCGCAGTTATCGCGTAACGGCCGATGCGCTCGGTCGGTGGGCTTATCACTGCCACCTGATGTATCACATGGAGCTGGGTATGTTTCGTGAAGTGCGAGTGCAGGAATAGGAGAAGAGCATGGACTTTGAACAGACTCGCTACCCCGTTTTGGCCGGCCTTGCGATCCTTGGAATGAGTTTGCTTCCTTTGGCTGGCGTCCGTGCTGAAGAGCCGATGCAGGGCATGGATGGCTCCCAGATGGAGGGGATGGACCACTCTCAAATGCAGGGAATGGATCATTCGCAGATGCAGGATGGGGACTACTCCGATATGCAGGGGATGCAGCCCGCTGCACCGACGGAAAGCCGCACGCCAATCCCTGTGCTAACCGATGCTGACCGTGCTGCTGTGTACAAGGGCGGCATGGACCATCACATGGGTGGGCAAGCACTGAACTCACTGTTCGTCATCGATCAGTTGGAGTGGCAGGACGCAAATCAAGGCAGCGCCCTCAGTTGGGAGGCGAACGGATGGGTCGGCGGCAATGTCGATCGCCTCTGGTTGCGCTCTGAAGGAGAGCGGCTCAATGGTGTTACTGAGAAGGCCGAGTTGCAGGCCCTATGGGGACACTCAGTCGGTCCTTGGTGGGATGTGGTCGGCGGCGTGCGGCAGGACTTCAAACCTGGCTCTCCGCAAACCTGGGCCGCCGTCGGCATCCAAGGCTTGGCTCTGTATGACTTCGAAACCCAGGCCACCGCATTCTTGGGAGAAGGCGGTCAAAGCGCACTGAGACTCAAGGGAGACTACGACATCCTCTTGACCAATCGCTTGATCCTGCAGCCGACAGCTGAAGTGAACCTCTACGGCCAGAATGACCCGCGGCGCGGCACGGGGTCAGGCATCTCAGATTCAGAAGTCGGGATGCGGCTTCGTTATGAGGTCTACCGAGAGTTCGCGCCATACATAGGCGTCACCTGGAATCACCTCTACGGAAAAACAGCGGACTACGCCAGCGAAGAGGGCGCGGACTCTAACGATACGCGTCTGGTCGTCGGCGTACGTATGTGGTTCTAACCGACCATCCGCTGCACTCGTCGTACCTCAATAGATAAATAAACGTAGCGGTCTATGCCGCGAGGAGTCTTGCATGCAAAAATTTAAAGCTCTCATTGCTGTAGCTGCGCTCGGCGCCGGAATGTTGCTGAGTGCGGCTGTCCAGGCACACCCGAAACTGCTTTCCTCCTCTCCTGCTGAGGGGAGCACTGTCGCGGCGCCGGCCAAGATCGAACTGCACTTCTCGGAGAAGCTGTTGACGCAGCTCTCAGGTGCCAAGATCGTCATGACAGAAATGCCCGGTATGGCCATGTCGTCCCCCATGGGCGTAAAAGCTGCTGTCTCGGGTAGTGCTGATCCGACCGTCATGCTGATCACGCCTGCAGCTCCTCTTACCACCGGAACTTATAAAGTCCAATGGCGAGCCGTGTCCTCTGATACGCATCCGATTACTGGCGCTGTAACCTTCAAGGTGAAGTAAGCCATGGGCGACCCCGTCACTATCGCTCTACGTTTCGCCCTGTATATCGACTTGATTATGCTTTTCGGTCTGGCGTTGTTCGGGCTTTACAGCCTCAAGGGACAAGAGCGGATTAGCGGGGCAGTCTTCAACTTTGAGTCGATATTGCTGTGGGCCGCCTTGATCGGCATCTTGCTATCTGTGGCAGCAATGCTGCAGATGGCAAAGGTAATGAGTGGTGTTTCCAGTTTTTCCGAACTACACCACCATATTCTGCAGATGATCTTGACCGGCACCGATGTGGGTTTGACCTGGATGGTTAGAGTCGCGGCCCTGCTGCTGGCTGCGGTGGCCGCGATTTTCAGCAAGCGCGCACCCACTTTGAGTCTGGTCCTGACTTCCGCATTGGGCGCCATAGCGCTCGCTACCTTGGCCTGGACTGGGCATGGCGCCATGGATGAAGGTCTCTTGCGCTATGTACATTTTACCAGCGACATCACCCATCTTCTCGGTGCTGGCGGCTGGCTTGGCGCATTGGTGGCGTTCGTGTTGTTGCTCCGCTCCAAGAAACTTGATGGGGAGCAGCATCTGCGCTTACTGTCTCGGACGTTGACTGGTTTCGAGTCAGCAGGGGCGTTGATCGTCGCCAGCTTGGCCATCACCGGTATTGCCAACTACGTACTCATTGTTGGTCCAGAGATCAGCGGTGTGATGAAGAGCACTTACGGCTCATTGCTAGCGCTAAAGATCGCGCTCTTTGGAGGCATGTTAGTCCTCGCCGCGGCGAACCGCTTTCGCCTCAGCCCGCTGCTTGATCGCTCCTTAGAGACGGGGCGTTATGCCCCGGCTATTAGCGCACTGCGACGTAGCATCGTTCTGGAGTTTGCTGTGGCGATTGCCATTGTCAGTCTCGTTGCTTGGCTCGGGACACTGAGTCCTGAAATGGATATGGCAGTCGAGTGACATAGATACTGCCAGTAGCAGACTATTCTTCTTATTCTGTTTACTGGCAGTGGTCTATCTAACGTCAGCTTTCTCTTCGTATAAACTTTTTTTGCCCGGCAATCGGTCAATACCATCCTGTCGCCTATTTCAGGCAGGATGCCATCTCAAGAAAATTGCGACCCCAGCCAATTCTCACCAAACTTTGTGAGCCGGAAAGGCACGCGCCACTGTGTAACCCGCTCACAGCAAAGTAGTTAAAAATTACTGGAATGTAATTTTCGGCTCATCCTTATATCAGGATCGTCTAGGTAGTATTCACTTGAGCATGCTGCTCAAGTGCTATAGACCCACTGTTCCCATAAGGATGCAATACATGAAACCTCTGAAAGTTATTTTCGCAATCGCTACTCTGGCCGCTTCTTCCCTGGCAATGGCTGAAAGTGGCGGCGATCGAACCTTTGCCAAAATGGAACTGGCTCGACAGACTTCTTCTGGAGCGACTCTTGTGGCTCAAAAATCGGATGGCAGTGCGCCTGCAGCGGAGTTACAGAGAAGCGCAATCAAGCACGAAAAGTGCTAAGCAATTCTGTCGCGGGATGATCAAGTAACCCGACTGCTACCAAGAGAAATGTAGGGCCCGCCCTGTCTGATGGGGCTCAATCTCAACCGAGAGACTGGTCGCTTGTCATTAGGCGCGATTTTTGACCTTAGCATCCTCGACGAACGTTCGGACTCTTTCCGCGTGCGCGCCGCTCGTAGAGTGGCGCGGACACCTATTGAGCATGAGTTTTCGCCTGGCCTTCTGCATAGCCCCAACTTCACTTTGCTATCGCTCCACTAACAAGGTGCGCTTCTGCATAGGGGAACACAATCTGCGGATTGGGCTGGACAAGACTTTTATCCTTTTCGGCGTAATGTAAACGGCTTAGCAAGTCTTTAATGACATTCAGTCTTGCAACGCGCTTTTCATTTGCCCGTACGACACTCCAAGGCACCACATCGTTACTGCGAGCGAACATTTCGTTTCGAGCCTTGCTGTACTTCTTCCACAGACTCACAGCCCTTTCATCGATAGGGCTGACCTTCCACTGCTTCAAGGGATCGCTGCGGCGCGACTCAAGACGGCGCTTCTGCTCATCCTTGGAAATGTCGAGGTAATACTTGACCAAGTGAATCCCCGAGCGCACAAGCATGCCTTCAAATTCCGAAACACTCGACAAGAACTCCTCGTACTCCTCATCGGTACAGAAGCCCATAACGTGTTCCACACCCGCTCGGTTGTACCAACTACGGTTGAACAGGGTGAGCTCGCTTGTAGTGGGAAGCTCCGCAACATAGCGCTGAAAGTACCAGGCACCGCGGTCTCGATCTGACGGCTTCCCAAGTGCGACTACACGCGTATCCCGTGGACTGAGATGCTCAACGATGCGCTTGATGGTCCCATCCTTTCCTGAAGCATCACGCCCCTCAAAAATGACCAAAATCTTTTCGCTGCAACAGCAGAGGAAATGCCGCTGCAGCTTTACCAACTCAATCTGAAGAAGACGCAGCTCCTGCTCATACTCGTCTACCGAGAGGACGCTGGCCGCTTTTTTTTCCCGTTGATTGCGCGCTTTCGCTTTCATGATTTTGCTCTGATTGGGGGCTGTCAGACACGGTCCCGCTGATAGCGCTTCGCTGCTTTAACGCAGCCCGGAGCCATTGCAGACATCCGGCGACACGCGCTGCCATTCTTCAACTGACTAGCCGTTGCGCCAAGGCCGAACTTTTACCTCTTCAATTCACCTATGACACGAACCACGCTAATGCTCGTGGTCTGGCCTGAGTTCGACTAAGCGAGTGAGGCAATCCTGAGTATCACGAACCCATGATGCCAGAGCATCGAGGTCCAGCTGCACGGAGTCTGCTTCAGCCCAGATGCATGCGTTCTCGGTCGATACGGCCAGGGCAGCACCTTCGACAATGGTCAGCGCCATTGCGTGAAGTCTCAGTAGCCCGTCCCGCAGTGCGATGACACCCCCCATTTCAGCGAGGCACGCATCCAGACCTTCTACTAGGCGTCGGAGTTGGGACGTGTCAAAGCTGTCGCGTAGCTGATCCAGTGCAGCGGCATCCACCTCACCATAGGGCGTGACGCGAAACGAAGCGGGAGGGATGTTGATCATGGGGTTTCCTCCATGGAAGCCTGGTTGGGCGTTCCGCCCCGGAGCGAGCCGGCAGCTTGCTGGAACACTGAGTCCTTGATCCAGGCTTCCGGAGGGCGGTTGAGCTTGAGGTTGAACTCGCCGAACCGCTTCACATTGTTGGTGAGGTAAGGGCTGAGGAAAGACACATCCTCATCGGTAAACCGCCACCCGTCACGCGCCAGTTTTTTCAGGATACACATCATGTCCACGGTGTTCTGCAGGATCACCGACGAGGCCACCATGTCGTTGTAGCGCAGCCTTTTCTGCTGTTCGTCCGGGTCATTCTCGGCGATCACATCGCCACCGAATGACAGCCACTTGGAGAAACCGTTGTAGGACTCGATCTTGTTGGTGTTGGCGGTAACTTCCTGGCGCAGCTCGCGGCTGCCAATCCAGTTGAGCAAGAAGATCGTCCGGATCACGCTGCCCAGCGCCTGAGCCGCATGGTAAAGCTTGTTGCGCCGGCTGTAGGAGCCCAGCTTGCGTAGCAACATGGGCGAGGAAATCTTGCCGGCCTGGATCGACAGCGCCACCTGCATCAAGTCCTGCCAATGGGTTGCAATCAGGTGCCAGTCGGCCGTATCGGTAAATAGGCGGTTGATGTGCTTGTAGGAAGCACCTCGCTCCGGCCGACACATCACCAGGTCGCGCCAGTTGCGGATTCGAGGCATTAGGTTGATGCCCAGCAGGTGAGTGAAGGCAAACACCGTGGCGGACTGACCCTGAGTATCAGAGTACACGGTGTCGGCTTCCACGCTGAGATCGGCCTTTAGTAGGCCCTCGATCACGTAAATCGCTTCCCAGATACCGGGCGGGATGAAGTGCTGGAACACCGCGATGTAATTGTTGGCCACATGCCGGTAGGCTACCGCGCCCAGCTTCCGATAGCGGAAGTGGAAACCCGCTAGCAGGTTGTCGTCATAGAAGTCGAACTGAGTGCCATCGGCTGCCACCGCCTTGCCGTCCCCCCAGAGCTTGGGCAGATCGAGCTGCAGGTAAAGTTCCACCAGCTCGCGGTTGGCTTTGTCCAACTTCTCCAACGAGAGATGCCGGCGATTGGTGTAGGAAAGCATGTGTGGTGTGACATTGCCGGCCAGATGTCGGGCCGCCTGGTTGGGACCTAGATTGCACCCCATAGCGAAGATGGTCATCAAATAGCGCTCAGCCGGCGCCTTGAGTTTGGGGTCGTTGCCGGACATCGGGCCGAAATGCCGGCTGAACTGTATCCAGTGCTCGATGTTGGCCATGATGTCGAGTACATGCCGCGCCGGCATGCGTTGAACAATTGCGGTTTGCAAGGAGATGGCCGAGGGTGGGATATCCCGGGCTATCACGCGGCGCAGTACCGGTTCGCCAGCGTCGTTGATCGACACATCGCCGCGGCAGGAGGGGAACTTGTCGTCCAACTGCTGTGCACTTTCCTCCAACTGGGACTTGAGGGCCGCGACAAACGCCTTGGCCGTACCTGGCAGGCCGACCTTCTCGCAATAAGCTGGTAGGCGCTCCAAGCATACGCTCCACGGCAGGAGCTGCTCGCGGTAATCCGCGAACGATTCGGAGCCCTTGACGCACAGATCGCCGGAACGCAGCTCGCTGGCCAGATACGAAAAGACGCACACCTCCAGGTAACGGCGATTGGTTGGCGGCCCTTCACTGGCCGGCCGGCGTACGACCTTAGCCCAGCGCTCTGAAGCAAAGGACAGGTCCACGTGCTCATCGATCCATTCGCGGTGCAAGTTCTCATTGTCTTGAATCAAGTGCAGGGCCTGGATCAAGGAGCGATCCTGGGTGGTAGGCTCCAACTGGAGCAAATGGCTCAGGCGGAACAAAAGCGAACGATGGGATTTGAAGTGTCGCCAAATCAGCGGCAGGTAGTTATTTCCACCCGTGGCCTGAACTTCCGCGCAGGCTTCGCGAAACTGGTCCAGTTTGCCCTCCGGGCAAAGGTATTCACGGATCAGGCTGCCAGCTTCCTGGTCATCCGGCTCCTGAGCCAGGATTTGCAACACACCGGCCAAGGTGGCTACCAGACGCTCGAGCTTCTGCCGTTGCCGCACCTGGATTTGCTCAAGCTCCTCCTTGGCGCGCTTGTGAATGGTGGAAATTCGCCGGATGAACATCTCCGCCAGGTGATCCCGCGTACGTACCCGCATCCGGTAGATCAGCGCCAGCATCAGGGTGTAGCGTTTAGGCAGTGAGCAGTCCTTCAGTTCCGAAACGTCGGCAGCGGCGGCCTGAGCAGAGAAATGCCGAATCTTCGTCTCAACGATTCCCTCGAAAATGGTGTCCAGGTCGCCAAAGCTATCCAGCCAGGCAAGGTGGTCAATCAACACCTCAAGATGCTTGCGAGACGGCTTCTTGGGTGCCTGCTTGAGGGCGTTGAAGTCGCTTTGCCGGCGCCCGAAATCAGTGTCGAGCAGCTCCTTGAGCCGGTAGATCACCTCGATAGGTGTTCTGGCTACTACCAGATTGAATGTGGCTTCCTGTGCATTCGCCAGAGCCGTCTCAGCGGCATTGTTCAGGGTTGAATAGGCGGGCAGCTCATAGCCGCGCTGAATCAATTCCTCGATCATCGCATTGATAAGGTCAACCCGCTGCTCGAGCACTTGGGCACATTCTTCCGCAATCTGCGCAGTGAGCGCTAAGCCATCACTATTGTAGAAGGGGGTCACCTGAAGAAACTGGCGAATGGCGACCTGATGGCGATAAAGCGTGCGGGCATTGCTGTAACGGGGAACGGTGCGGGTGCCGAAGCGCATGCATTGGCGAACGTGATCGATAATTCCTTGGGGAATCTCGTCTAAGGGGACAAAGTAGTGCAGCTGTTGGAAAACCTTGAGTTGAACAGCCAGCCCAACCGATAGAGCAGGACTCTTGGCGGAACGGCTGATCCATTCGGCTTCCGCCTCGGAGAGGGTGTAGCTTCGATGAAGTTCCTTGGCCGCGACTTGGTTCGGCAGAACAGGATACGCAGTGCGCTCGACTGAAGCCATTAGCATGTCCCCCCAGACAAACTAACGACCTAGCATAGCCCTGGATCATGGGCTAGCGGGTTGGCGAAAAAGTTTTCCGAAAGACCACTTTAAAATCAAAAGCTTAGAAGCCAAATGTCCTAATTTTGCCTTTATCTCGGCATGACCCCTGCTGCGGATGCTCGTGGCGAATCCGCACGGCCAGGCGATCCAGATTGCTGCGGCCGGCAGCGCTCAGGTCAGCTCGGTCGAAGGCGAAGCTGGCGTCGGCGGACAGCGTGACCCGCTGCACCGTCGGGACAGGCTGGACGGTGGGACTGGTCGCCGGCTGGAGCTGAGCGAGGCAGTCAGCCGGGGAAAACAGGAAGCTCTGGGCTTGCAGGTCCTTGTCGAACAGCACCTTGTACTGGCAGACCAGGTCGGCTTGGCCAGCACGCCGGAAGCGCAGGATGTAGTCCCACTCGCGCACCGCGAAAAGACCTTCGTGGAAGTGCGGCGTACCAAGCAGTTCGTACAGTTGTGCCTTGCTCATGCCTGGCTGGATCTTCTCCAGGTTCTCAAGGCTCGCGTAGCTGCCTTGTGGGCGGTAGGACTCGCTGATTGCGGGGAATTTGGGCGCGGCGCTATGGCCCTGCTCGTCGACCTGGCTGAGGGTGCCGCAGGCAGCCAGCAACAGGCCGGCGCAAGTCGTGACCAGTGCGCGTATGGCGACAGTACTGAAAGTATTCATGTTGATCTCCTGGAGCTGGCCCGGCCGAAGCCGGGCCTGGATGGAAAGATTCACCACTGGTAACCGAGGCCGACGGCAACGCCGGTTTCACCCTGGCTGGTCGTGCTGCCCTGCAGCTTGGTGACCCATTTGCCGTTGTCGGAAATCTTCGATACGCCGACTGCCAGCGCCCCTTGGCCACGGAAGTTGCCAAGCCCGACCGTGGCCATGCTGGCTCCCGGCGAGTACGGCTGTGGCAGCGTGGCCATGGCCATCGCGCCGGCGATGCCCGAGCTGAGGATGTCGTCCTGTTTCTTCAGGTCATGGCGCAGCGCGTTGTAGCGGGAGTCGGTGTAGTCGTAGAACTGGTCGGAGATATCGCCCATGCTCCGCTGCAACTGGCCGACGTTCACGGCGTCGGTCGGCGCGGTGCCGGCGGCCACGTTGGTGACCTGCCGCTCGGCGCCGGCGCTGCCGACGGAGACGCTGTTGTCGCGCTCAGCCACCGAGTTCGCGCCGATGGCAACCGAGTTGCGCCCTTTTGCCTTGGCGTTGGAGCCGATCGCGGTGCTGTTGTCGGCCACCGCTTCGGCGCCGGCGCCGCCGGCCACCGAGTCACTGCCGACAGCCTTCGGCTTGGGCAGGTGGCTACTGTTGTTGACCTGGAACATGCCGTCGGTGCCGTTCTGTACGTTGCTCACATCGCCCTCGACATGCGTCACCCGGTTGTCGAGGTTGCTGACGTTGGTGGTGACGTTGGCGACCTGGGTGTTGACGTTGTGGATGGAGTCGTCGGTGTACTGCTTGGACTCCGTCACGGCGCCGTCGAGTTGGCGCAGGTTGACCGCGTCGGTGGCCTCCTTGCCATCGGCCACGTTGCTGATGGTGCGGGTTTCGCCTGTTGCGCCATTGCCCACCGAGACGGTTCCGACGCTGGCGTTGGCTGCGTTGGAGTACTTGCCGGTGTAGCTTTCGGCGCCGCGGCCGTTGTCGCTGGCGCCCTGCCCCAGCGCCACGCTGCCATCTGCCGAAGCGCTGGCACCGTCGCCAACGGCAACTGCGCCCTTGCCGCTGGCCTGGGCATTGGGACCGACGGCGATCGAATCGGTACCACTGGCGACTGAGTCGGCCTTGCTCGAGTTGGCGTGGAAGTACTTGATGCCGCCGCCATTGTTGATGCTGGTGATGCTGCCCTCGACGGTGGTGACGCGGCCGTCGATGTTGGTGACCTGGGCGTTCGTCTCATTGAGCTGGGACATGTTCACCGCGTCACTGTCGCCCTCCCCGCGTGCGACATTGGTAATCCTGGTGCCGCCGGTCCTGGTTACGCTGTTGTAGGTGCTGCCACCCATGGTCACGCTGTTGTAGTTGATGCTGCCGTCGCCGTTCAGGTCGTACTTGACCGAGCCTTCGGTTGCCGCGCCCGACACCTGCTTGAGTTGGGCGACGTTCACCGCATCGGAGTCATCCGCGCCGGCCGAGAGGCCGGTGATGCGACGGGCGCCGACATTCACTTCGCCGTTGGCGGTGCCGCCCACCAGATAGGCCTGATGTCCCAGCGTGATGCCGTCAGCGACGGAGCCGGAGCCCAGCGCGACGCTGCCGTCATGACTGGATACCGCGCCCATGCCGATGGCCACCGAATCCAAGCCGGTGGCGGAGGAGTCGGTGCCGGTGGAGTTGGCGTGGAAGTACTTGGTGCCGGTGTTGTAGATGTTCTTGACGTTGTCGCCGAGGTTGGTCACATCGCCTTGCAGCGTGGTCACGTCGCCTTCCACATTGGTCACCCGACCATCGAGGTGGGTGATCTGGGTGGTGTTGGCGTCGACCTGCTGATTGGTGTCGTGCAGTTGCGAGCCATTGATAGCGTCCGTCGAAGTGGCGTTGACTGCACCTGCCGCTACGTTGGTCAGCACCTGGGCGGCCCCCGGCGCATAGGCATCGCCGCCGGCGGCAATCAACGACAGTTGATCCGTACCGGTACGCTGCACCGGGCCGATCGTCCCATTGTCGATGTTGGTCGTGAGGTTGCTGATATTGCTGGTGACGTTGCTGATGTTGGTGGTGTTCTGGTCCACCTGCTGGTTGGTCGCATTGAGCTGCGAACCGTTGACGGCGTCAGTTGAACTGGCGCTGATGTCGCCGGGCGCCACATTGATGATTTTCTGGTTTCCGGCGTCGATACCGACGGTGGTGACGCTCGGCCCGCCGATGATGGTCAGGCCGTCGTTGCTGATCGTGGTGTTGCCGGTGGTCACCGAATCGAACTGCGGGTTGTCGGCCATCTGCAGTTGCAGGTGGCCGTTGGCATCCACCTCGGTCTTCAGGTTGGCGCCCGAGTAGGAACCTGCAGTAGTGGCCGCGCCTTCGATAATGAAGCTGTCACCCAGCTTCTTGTCGACCGCGCCGGAATTGCCGACGAAGGTGATCGGGGTGTTGGCCAGCTCGCTCAACTGCGAGACGTTGACCGCGTCGCTGTCGTTCACCCCGTTGGCCACGTTGGTGATGGTCGTACCGCCGGTGTGCGTGCTGTTGTCGTAGGTATCACCGCCGAGGGTGATGCTGTTGTGGGTGCTGTTGTCGTACATCACGGCATCGGCAGTGGCACTACCGACCACGCCCTTGAGCTGTGCCACGTTGACCGCATCGCTGTCGCGGGTGCCGGCTGCCAGGCTGGTGATCTGACGGAACTTGCCGGTAGCCGCATCGCCGACGGATATCGCACCCAGGGTGCTGGTGGTGGCGCCGATCGCGTCGGCCTGCTCCCGGCTGGCACTGCCGGGGACATAGCCGGGGGCGCCGGCCGACGTACCCGCTACCGAGCCTGAGCCGAGTGCTACGCCATCCTGGGCCAGCGCCTGGGCGGCGGTCCCGAGCGCCATTGCGTTCTGCTTGCTGGCCACGGCGTTGTTGCCGATCGCGACGGAATCCACGGCGACCGCCTGGGTGCCGGTGGCGGCGCCGGCTGCATCAGTACCGACATTGCCGATGGCCAGGGAGTTTGTCCCGTCGATCTTGTTGTTGAGACCAATGCGGCCACCGTTCACGTACAGCTCATTACCCAGCGTCAGCGAGTTGGTCCCGTCGCTCTGGGTGCCGGTGCCGTAGAAGAGAACCCGGCCGGTCTGGCTCGACTTGTCACCGGCCTTGCAGTTGCTGTTGTTGCCGTCGTACTTCCAGCCCTGATCGCCGCTCACACCGGTATCGTGGACGAACACGCAGCCTGAGTCGGTGCTGTCGTTGACGTAGATGCCGGCGTTTCCGGCAATGCCTTTTTCATAGGTCGAGCCGCCGGCGGCAAGGGCGTCGCCGAGGAAAATACTGCCGAGGGCGCCCAGGCCGAGGACCGCCAGCGCGCGGCCGCCCTTGCCCGACTGCCGGGCGAATTCACAGGCCACACACCAGCAATGCTGGGTCTTGGACCAGACGAGACGATAGATCCTGTTCACGAGGGGACTCCTTCCAGGGGATTGCCCTGGCATGGGTAGGGAAAATCAGCGAGAAGACAGTTGCAGGGCCCGGCTGGACTGGATCAGCAGCTGGCGCTCCATGGCCGCAGGGCGTGATTGCGCCAGGGCGAGCTGGTACAGGCGTAGGGCGGCCTGGTGGTCCTGGCGGACGTAGTCGAGGTAGGCGCCGGCGAACAGCCCGGCTTCGGTACGCAGGTCGCGCTTGACCGTCTCGGGGGCCTGCAGGGCGTCGATCTCGGCGAGCACTGCCGAGCTGTCGGTCTTGCCCTGGTAGAGGGCGACAAGGGCGCGCTGCTGGGCGGTGACGGGCTTGATGCCACGGGCGATTTTCTGCACCCGGGCCCTGGCAGCGTCAGGTTTGAGTCCGGCATCGCTGGCACCCCGTGCGCCGAGCCAGAGGCTCCACAGGCCGGCGTAGGCTTGCACCTGGGGGCTGGGCGAGCGCTTCTGGAGAGCGGCAAATGCGCTGCGGGCCAGGTCGAAACGCGCCAGAGCGGTCAGGTTTACCGCCGACGGAACCGCAATGACGGCCTCCTGGTCACTGCCCTTGAGGGCGTCATAGAACTGCCGGGCGCGTATGTGACGGCCGTTGGCGTCTTCCAGAAAGGCCTGCTCGGCCAGCGCTCGAGTACCGCCCTGCCCTTTGGCGCCGGCTTCGCGGAGCAGCGCCTGGGCGGCGCCGAGATCGCCTTCGAGCAACTGTTGATGGGCCAGCATCACCAGCGGCTGCGCCGGTTTTTGAGGTGCTGTCGCAGGGGCGGCCAGCGCAGAGCCGGCCGCCATCAGCAGGGCAATGGCGAGCGTCGAGAATGCGCCTGGACGGCGCGGGGAAATGGTTACAGAGGTGGGAATCATGCTGGCAACTCCGGAGAAGTGATCGGGTTGCGCACATGCTAGGAAGGCGGGGCTCGGAGCGAACTCAGAGTCCTTCAGGCAGCACCATCAGAGTTCTTCGATAGTCACTCCAGGCTGGCCAGGAGTAGTTCGAGTTCGAGGAGGACGGTGACCTCCTCATCTTCGCACTCATAGCTGAAACGCCCCTTGAGGTGTTCAGCCAGGCGCTCGGCGTGACAACGGTCGATGACGCTCTGCGGTGCCCTCCGGCCGCGGATTTTCAGCTGAGCGCCAATCCGCCCGTATTCCCGCGGGGAGATGTCCAGGCGCAGGGTGACGGGTGCGTCGCTGTCCGCTCGGAACAGCGCCAGGGCGCTCGTCATCCATTCCGCGAAGACGCGCACGTCCAGCCAGACCCGGTCGATATCGACGTTGGGCGCGCCGAAAAGGCTCGCCGGTTGCCCGGTCAGGCCGCGCCCGATCAAGGCGCGCAGCCCGCAGGATTCCGGTGCGGATGGCACCTGACCATCCTCCAGGTCGCAGATGCGCCGCAGGCGCGCCAGTCGCGCGGTCAGATCGGCAAGGCCCGGCGTAGCCGGATGCAGCCCCAGGCCGGCCAACCGCTCGGCAAGTTCGCTGAGCGATGACATGTAGAACTCGGTCCGCTGCCTCAGCCGCGCCTCGGCGCCGAGCGCCCGGTCGCGCAACTCGATCAGGTGGTCCTCGCTGGAGGTGATGTCCTGCAATCCCCCGAGCATCCCGGCTGGCTGGCCGCTGGAGTCGCGGTAAGGCACCATCCAGTAGTGCAGCACGCGCGGCGCGCCGAATATCTCCACCCGGTTGGTCACGGCGATGGGTACACCATCATTGACCAGCCGCCGAAAGGACTCGGGAATCGTCTTGCGCAGGGCGGGCGGAAACCAGCGCGCATCGGCAAGTCCCGAGTTCAGCGCCTCTTCCGCGGTAAGCCGGTAGTAGTCGAGAAAACGCTGGTTGCAGAACAGCAAGCGGCCCTCGATGGTGCGGACGAACATCGGGTTGGGCGCAGCATCCACCAGACCGCGCAACATGCCCAGCTCCGGCGGCAAGGCCGCCGCTGACAGGGCGCCGGCGTTGCTCTCCTGCCCCGCCAGCAGGCCATTGCGGCGTGCGATTTCGGCCAGCTCCACGTTGGAACCCACATGCAGCTTCTCGAGAAGGTGGCCCTTGTAGGTACTGACCGTCTTGAAGCTGATCCGCAACTGCTCGGCAATGCTCAGGTTGGAGTGGCCCTCGGCGATCAGTTGCAGTACTGCCAATTCGCGGGGCGTGAGGTTCGCCAGTTCGCCCCCACTCCCCGGCTGCATGTATTCCCTCGCGAAATGCGCACGGCCGGACAGCACATCCACAATGGCCTTGCGCAGTTCCTTGAGGTCCTCGTCCTTGCTGACAAAACCGCTGGCGCCGGCCTGGAAGCACAGCGGCGCAAAGTGCCCGGGATTCTGCCGGCTGTAGACCAGCAGCTTCTGCGCAGGGTCCCGCGCGCGTAGCCGGCGCAGCAGGTCCAGGCCGCCCGCACCGGGCAGCGCCATCTCGAGAATGACCAGGTCCGGATGCGTCTCGCGGGCGAGCGACAGTGCCGAGGGGACGTCGACAGCCTCGTCGACGGCTCCGTGCCCCATGTCTTCCAGCAGGTCACGCAAAGCGCTGCGCACTATGGGTGTCGGGTCCACGAGAAGCACGGTGACCATTCCCTATCCTCCTTCCGGACGCTTTCGCCGTGCGATGAGCATAGGCGAGCCTGGCGCCAGGCCCGGCGGGAACACGCATGGGGTCATGGAAACGGCACGTCTCCACCCAGGAAGATGACTGCGCCCGGTGCTGCCGCGCTTGGCAGCACTGATGCTCAACCTGCGCAGCGATTCCTGAGAAAGCTGCGACACCGCAAGGAACTCCTTCAGTCATCTGCCCCAGAAATCGTCCTGCATCGCCGGGCGACTGGGCGAGCTGGTCAGTGCGCACCTCAAGACCTTGATCGACTTTCCGCCCGCACAGTCTGCCCGCGCGTTCGACCGCGCTACCCTGGTCAGGGAGACGTTGCAGGCTCGAAAGAAAGCCAGGCGAGTGAGCAGCGATTATCGCTCCGAACAGGCCTGGCCAGTCGGTGGTTTGCTGTCCTGCGGTTGCCACGGAACTGCGCCGCCGTCACTTCAAGCCCTGGTCCGGTAGTTGCCCTCCATCGACAGCAGCTGCCGGGGCCGCTGGGCACGGCTCAAGGGCTGGCCGGCCCATGCTGGTCTTCTTTTTCCTCACGCTCGGCGACCTTTTGTGGCGAGCCATCCTGCGCATTCTCCTCACCCATTTCCTCATAGGTCTTGCGCAGCTTCTGCAGTTCCTCGCTGCCCATGTCGTCCAGCCCCATCAGCACGCGGTGGGCGTGGTGGGTGGTACGCAGCAACTCGTCGATCTTGATGTGCAGCGCGTCGGTGTCGCGGTTCTGGGTGCTCTGGATAAGGAAGACCATGAGGAAGGTGATGATGGTGGTCGAGGTATTGATGACCAGCTGCCACGTATCGTTGAAGTGAAAGAACGGCCCGCTGAGTGCCCAGGCCACCAGCAGCACGCAGGCCAGGGCGAAGGTCAGTGGGCGGCCGGCCCATTGCGAAAGGGACTGGGCAAAGCGTGAAAAGCCCGCCCGCCCTTCTTCCCTGTTGCTGGTTGCGTGGGGTCGTGCGAAGGGGGAGTTGCTTTCCGTTGATCCGCCGCTGAGGGGGCGCCCCGCTGGGGCTGAGAGTGGACTGGCGAATCACCGCGCGATCCTGGTCCGATCATGGCATGCACTCCGCTGAAGTGGGGCCTGCCCGGTAGAGACGTGGCAGCCCGGGGAGTTCAGAAAACTGCTCTGAGCCCGCACTGCCAGTGGTGTAGCGATCGGTATTGAAGCCCTGCGCTGCCATTGTTCCCGGCCGATGCGAAACACCGCGCATCGGCCAGGCGACAAACGTCAGAAACGCGGGTCGTCGGTGGGTTTGGTGCCGTAATAGTCGTGGATCTGCTGGCTCCAGGTCGGGTCCTGCATGTCCGGCCAGTCGTGTTTATCGAACCCTGGCGCACTGGACAGGCGTTCCTTGTCGACGTCCAGGACGAAGCGCTTGTTGACGGTGTCCAGGCGCAGCGCGCTCCAGGGCACCGCAAAGAGTTTCTCGCCCATGCCGAGGAACCCGCCGTAGGACAGCACCGCATAGGCGACACGGCCACTCTGCGTATCGAGCATGATCTCCTTGATGTCGCCCAGGTCTTCGTCGCGGGTGTTGTAGACATCGTTGCCGATCAGGGTGTCGGCGCCCATCAGGCGCGGACCCGGTCCACGACTGGAGTCGGCCTCGACGGCGACGGGGCGATTCTTGTACATGCCATAGGTATCGCGATCTTCGTAGTTCATGACGGGCTCCTGGCCATTGGCCACGGAAGGCTGGAACAGCTTCGCACCGGGGCGGTCGACTCTGCTCCAGGTGCACACGGAACGGGTTGGGCCGTGCGCATCCAGCGCGGGACCGGGTGCTAGCCCGGCTCCGGCAGCTTCGGGTGAAGTGCCAGACTGGTCCAGCAAGTTCCACGCCCGGTTTGTCCCTGAACGAAGGAGGACGCCGTAGAGCCGCTGGGCCAGGAATTGATCGCACGGTGCAATCAGCAGAACGCCCGATCCACCCTTGCGGCCTGTGCAAAACACCCGAGCGGTACGGCGAGCGGAACGGATTGCTGGGTGCCTTCGGCAGCCATCGCTATCCCGGCTGCGCACCGCCGAATTGGCCGTAAGGCACAGGACAATTCGGTTTGAACCGCAAACCGCAACGCAAGGTCGGCATGGCATAGAGGCTCCGAAAGGGGGAATGCCATGAAACACGACCGCTCGCACGCCCTGTCTCATCTGCTGCGCGACTTCGAACTGCCGCAGGAGGCTTCGCAGCAATTGCCCTTTATCGGCGCCGTGCTGCGCCAGTTGATCGACGACGGTCTGGACCGTCTGCCCTTGCCCGCCAGCGGCGCAACCCTGCAGCGCTGGCAGGCCCTGGCGGCCGTGGCAGGCAGCGATCTGTCCCTGCTCAAGCTCTACGAGGGCCACACCGATGCCCTGGCCATCCTGGCAGAGCTGGACAGCGAGCCCCTGGGCGGAGTCTGGGCCGTCTGGGCGGCCGACCCTCCAAGCCCTTGTGTCGAAGTAGTGGCTCGCGAAGCGGGCCATGTACGCATCAGCGGGAGCAAACCCTGGTGTTCCGGCGCGGCCGTGGTGGATCACGCACTGGTCACGGTGAAGGATGAACAGCAGCGTTCCCAACTGGTCGCCGTTTCCCTCGCCCAACCCGGCGCAAGCGTTGGAAACGGCGGTTGGAATGCCGTGGGAATGGCAGCCACCGGCAGTGTGGCGGTGGCCTTCGACCAGGCGCTGGCCCGCTGTGTCGGCGGCCCGCAGGAGTATCTGGAGCGGCCTGGCTTCTGGCATGGCGGCGCGGGCATCGCCGCTTGCTGGTATGGCGCCGCGGGTCGACTGGCGGATTATCTTCGCCAGGGTCATAGCGATGACCCTCACGCCATGGCGCACCTGGGAGCCGTCGATGCAGCCCTCGCCGGGGCCGCCGGTGCTCTTCGCGAATGCGCCGCGTGGATCGACGAGAACCCCGCCGCCCCTGCGGAGCTGGCCGCCCGCCGGGTTCGAGCCCAGGTCGAAGGGGCTGTCGAGGCCGTGCAATGGCATGTCGGCCGGGCACTCGGGGCAACGCCGTTCTGCCGCGACCGACGCTTTGCACGCTTGGCCGCAGACCTGCCGGTCTTCCTCCGGCAGAGCCACGGAGAGCGCGACCTGGCACACCTGGGCATGCACCTGAAACGTCTCGAAATCGAGTCGTGGGCGCTATGAGCCAGGCCCAGAACCTCATAGCCGGTACCCGCGGCACGCCATCTTCGGTGTGGCGGGCATGCATCCAGCTCGATCGCCTGCCGCGCCTCCGTTGCGAAGAACTGGTGCCGCCGGGGCGCAGGCTGGTCGTCGTCGCTCCGCATCCGGACGATGAAGTGCTCGGCTGCGGAGGGCTCCTTGCCAGCCTGGCGCGACAGGGCGGCGCAGGCCTGCTGGTTTCCGTGACGGACGGCGAAGCCAGCCATCGCGGTTCTTCACAGTGGACAGCCGACACGCTGAGGCAGACACGAATCGCCGAAAGCCGCAGCGCCCTCGCCCGCCTCGGCATCGATCTCGGCGAATGGCAATGGCGACGCTTGCGGTTGCCCGACGGCGGCGTCGCGGCGGCAGAGCTTCGCGACCAGTTGCGCGCCTTGCTGCGCCCCGGCGATCGACTGGTCAGCACCTGGCGAGAGGATGGCCATTGCGATCATGAGCAGGTCGGGCTCGCCTGCGCGCAATTGGCCGCAGAGTGTGGCGCGCGGCATTTCGAGACTCCGATCTGGGCGTGGCACTGGGCCTTTCCCGGTGATCCGCGCCTGCCCTGGAGCCGAGCACGACGCCTGGACCTGGATGACGATGCCCTGCAGCGCAAGCGTCAGGCGCTCGAAGCCCACGCCAGCCAGTTGCAAGGTAGCGCGCCGATCCTCAGTGCCCAGTTGCTGGAAACCCTGCTGCAGCCCTTCGAGGTGTATTTCCAGTGAACGGCGACACTCCGCTCCTGCCGGCCGAGCATTTCGACCGGATGTACCGGGATGACCCGGACCCCTGGTCGTTCCGTACCTCCTGGTACGAGAAGCGCAAGCGCGACCTGCTGCTCGCCTGCCTCCCCCGCCTGCGCTTTCGCAGCGGCTATGAACCGGCCTGCGCCAATGGCGAAACCAGTGCCGAGCTGGCCCGGCGGGTTGAGCACCTGCTGTGCGCCGATTACAGCGCGGAGGCTGTCGCGCTGGCCCGCCAGCGACTTGCTGCACTGAGCAATGTGCGGGTGCTGCAGCAAGCATTGCCCGAGCAATGGCCGCAGGCGAAGTTCGAGCTCATCGTGCTCGGCGAGCTGGGCTACTACCTTGGCGTGCCAGCCTGGCAGCGGACTTGCCGGAAAGCGGCGGCGAGCCTGGCGGAGGGAGGCGTACTGCTGGCCTGTCACTGGCGGCACCCGATCGAAGGCTGCACGCTGACCGGCGATGAGGTCCATGAGGCGATCACCCTGGCGATGGGCTTTGCGCCCAGCGTGCAGCATCTGGAGGCCGACTTCCGCCTGGAACTCTGGTTCAGCGAGGCCCCCGGATGATTGGCATCCTCGTACCGGCGCACAACGAAGCTGCGCTGCTGGGAGCCTGCCTGCGCTCCCTGCAGCAGGCGGCCTTGCATCCCGGCCTGGACGGCGAGCCGGTCTGCATCCTCGCGGTGCTGGATGCCTGCTCCGACGATAGCGAATCCGTCGCCGCCTCGCTGGGCGTCGCCGTGCTGCAGGTCCACGCGCGCAATGTCGGTCATGCGCGCAGGGCCGGTGCCGCCTGGCTGCTCGCCCAGGGCGCACGCTGGCTCGCCTGCACCGATGCCGACACCTGCGTCAGCGATGACTGGCTGGTTCGCCAGCTGGCCTTCGGCGCCGAGGCCGTCTGCGGCACGGTGCAGGTATCGGACTGGTCGGGCCACGACGAACAGGTGCGCCTTCGCCATGAAGAGCATTACCAGTGCCGCGAGGACCATCGCCACATCCACGGAGCCAACCTCGGCATCTGCGCTCGGGCTTATCAGCGGGCCGGGGGATTCCGTCCCCTGCCCTGCAACGAGGATGTCTGCCTGGTTCGTGATCTGGAGCGAAGCGGCGCGCGGATCGTCTGGACCCACCAGACCTGCGTCACCACCAGCGCCCGCCTCGATTACCGGGCCATCGGCGGCTTCGGCGAGTTCCTTGCCAACCTGGCGGCACCCTGAGCAGGCGAGCTCAACTGCTGCCCTTCGATCAGGGCAAACACAACCCACTCCGTGAAGCGCAGCGGCAAGGCGTATTGCAACCGGCTGCACGCCCGATCGTGCATTCTGCTGGTTGCACATCGCCAGCCGCCGGTGCGTTTTTTCTTTGCCTTCAGACACTTGATTCCAGACGAGGGACTGGTACGGACCCTGCTTGCAGCTTTATCGGGGCTTTCTTTCCGGCTGCGCCTTTTACCCCTGCCTGAGTGACCACAGCAACGAGCAGCTCCGGAACCATCCCGGACCTGGGTTCGCTGCCTGGCGTCTGTCTGCAGGGAAGCAGCAAAAGGCCGCGGCTGACCACCGAGCCTGTTGGCGGAAAGACGAAACTTCGCCCTTCGCGCCCCTGTCACCCGAAGGACGGCACCCACCCACGGAGACCCGCAGGGCCGGCAGGTAAAGCCACGCCCCCGCTGACACAGAGAGGAACGAACGATGCGCAACCAGCTGGCCGATGTGCGTCTGGAAGACGCCACACTCAACCTCACCGCGGTACCCTCGGCCGATGGTGCGCCGCCGCAGCGACGCAAACGGATTCTCTTCGTCTCCTCTGAATTTTCAGACTTCGTCAAGGCCGGCGGCCTGGGCGATGTCTCCTCTGCCCTGCCCCGGGCCCTGCTGGGCGACCACGATATCCGCGTGCTGATTCCCGGCTACCCACAGGTGCTCAAGGGCGCCGTGGCGTGCAAGATGGTTGGCCGCCTGCCCGGCCTTGCAGCGTTGCCCGCCTGTGATATCGGCGAGCTCAAGCTCGCCGACGGGCTGGTGGTATACGCGGTGATCTGCCCGGAACTCTACGACCGCCCCGGCACCCCCTATGTGGACCAGAACGGCCATGAATGGGCCGACAACCATATTCGTTTTGCGCGGCTGAGCCTCGCCGCCGCCGACCTGGCCGCCGGCATGAGCGAGCTGGGCTGGAGCCCTGACCTGCTGCACGTGAACGACTGGCCCACGGCCCTGGCTCCGGCCTACATGGCCTGGCGTGGACAGACGACACCCAGCGTTCTGACCATCCACAACCTCGGTTATCAGGGCGCCTGCCCGCTGGGCTGCTGCGCCGAACTGGGCCTGCCGGAAGCGGCCGGCCTGCCGGAGAGCATGGAATTCTACGGCAAGCTGTCCTTCCTCAAGGCCGGCATCAGCCACTCCAGCCACATCACCACGGTCAGCGAAACCTACGCCCGCGAGATCACCGGAGAAGAGTTCGGCTGCGGCATGCAGGGGGTGCTCTCCCAGCGCCGCGACCGTGGCCAGCTCAGCGGCATTACCCACGGCATCGACGCCGGCTGGGACCCGTCCTGCGACCCGCACCTGATCGAGGGCTTCGATGTCACCCGGCTGGCCGGCAAGCGCCGCAACGCCGAGTACGTCGAGAAGCACTTCGGCCTGCTGCCCGGCCGCGGTCCGCTGTTTGCCGTGGTGTCGCGGCTGGTGCACCAGAAAGGCATCGACCTGACCCTGGCGATTGCCGACGAGATGGTCGCCGCTGGCGGGCGGCTGGTGTCCATCGGCTGCGGCGAACCGGAGCTGGAACTGGCCATGCGCGAACTGGCGGAGCGCTATCCCGGTCGGGTCGGCGTGCAGATCGCCTTCGACGAAACCCTGGCCCGGCGCATCTATGCCGCCAGCGACTTCCTGCTCATGCCCTCGCGTTACGAGCCCTGCGGCCTCAGCCAGATGTATGCCCAGCGCTTCGGCTCGCTGCCGATTGCCCGGCACACCGGCGGCCTGGCCGACACCATCGTCGATGGCGTCACCGGCCTACTGTTCCGCGAAGAGACCCCGGCCAGCTACTACGACGCCGTGCGCCGTGCGCTGAATATCTACCGCTATCCGGAATTGATGCACGCCATGCGCTGCAAGGCCATGGAGTCGCCGCTGACCTGGGACGACGCCGTTCGCCCCTACACCGCCCTCTACCAGCGCCTGCTGCACGCGCCCGCGCAGGCCGTACGATGACGCCACGGCATGGAGCGCAGGTCCTGCCCGGCGGCAAGGTGAGGTTCGCGCTGTGGGCCCCGGATGCGCAGCGGGTGGAAGTCGAACTGGGCGGCGGCCGCCTGTATCCGCTGGAGGCAGCGCAGGACGGTTGGTTCAGCGCCGAGTTGGCGGCCGTTGCCGGGCAGACCTATCGCTACCGCATCGACCATGAGCTGAGCGTGGCGGACCCGGCCTCCCGCGACCAGGCCGGCGGCGTCGAGGGCGAAAGCCGGGTAGTCGACCCCACCGCATTCCGCTGGCGGCACCCGCAATGGCGCGGCCGGCCCTGGCATGAAACGGTGCTTTACGAAACCCACGTCGGCCTGTTCGATGGCTACGCCGCGCTCCAGGGGCGGCTGGCGGCACTGGCAGAACTGGGCGTCACCGCCATCGAACTGATGCCGCTGAATGCCTTTCCCGGTCGGCGCAACTGGGGCTACGACGGCGTGCTGCCCTACGCGCCCTCCTGCGCCTATGGCGATCCGGACCGTTTGCGCCAGTTCATCGACGAGGCGCACGGCCTCGGGCTGATGGTCTTCGTCGACGTGGTCTACAACCACTTCGGCCCGCAGGGCAATTACCTGGGGCGCTACGCCAGCGCCTTCTTCCGCCGCGACCAGCAGACTCCCTGGGGCCCGGCCATCGACTTCCGCGATCCGGCGGTGCGCGAGTTCTTCATCGGCAACGCCGAGATGTGGGTGCGTGAATACCGCGTCGACGGCCTGCGCCTGGATGCCGTGCACGCCATTGCCGACAAGGACTTCCTCCGCGATCTCGCTACCCGTGCCCGCCACGCCGCCGAAGGCCGCGAACTGCACCTGGTATTGGAGAACGAACACAACGAGGCAAGCCTGCTGCGCCGCAGCACTGAGGCAAACAACGACGGCTTCGACGCGCAATGGAACGACGACCTGCACCATTGCCTGCACGTGTTGCTCACCGGCGAGGATGAAGGCTACTACGCCGACTTTGCCCACGACCCCATCGGCCGCCTGTGCCGCTGCCTGAGCGAAGGCTTCGCCTTCCAGGGCGAGACCGACTACCGCGGCATCGCCCGTGGCGAACCCAGCGGTGCGCTGCCGCCGCAGGCGTTCGTGGCCTTCACCCAGAACCACGACCAGATCGGCAACCGCGCCCTGGGCGAGCGCCTGACCTGCCTGGCGCACACCGACCCGCTGCGCGCCGCCACCGCGCTGGTGCTGCTCAGCCCGATGATCCCGATGCTGTTCATGGGCGAGGAATGGGGCGAGAGGCAGCCCTTCCTGTTCTTCACCGACTACCAGGGCGACCTCGCCCGCGCCGTCACCGAGGGCCGCCGCGAAGAGTTCAAACGCTTCAGTCGGTTCGCCTCGCCCGGTGCCGCGGCCTGGATTCCCGACCCCAACGACTACCAGACCTTCGTCGCCTCGCGTCCGCGACCGGACCAGGGCGATGACGCCTGGCGCGAGCACTACCGGCAATTGCTGCAGGTACGCCAGCGCTGGCTGGTGCCACAGCTGCCCGGCAGCCGCGCGCTGGAGGCGAAGCCACTGGGCGAGCGCGCCCTGAGCGCGCGCTGGCAGCTGGGCGACGGCAGCCAGTGGCGCCTGGACCTCAACCTGGGAACGGACGACGTCGCCGTCGAGCCGCCGGCCGAAAGCGCCCAGTTGCTGTTCTGCTGCGGGCAGAGTGCGGCGCATTACCGTCATGGCTGGCTCGGCGCGGCGTCGCTGGTCGCCAGCCTGGAGGCGCGCCGATGAGCGATGCACAGCTGGAGCGTCTGGCGGCTGAAGCCGGGCTGATGATCGACTGGGTCGACGCCGATAATCGTCCCCAGCGACTCAGCGCCGAGGTGCAGCGCAGTGTGCTGCAGGCCCTGGGCTTCGCGGCGCAGAGTCCGGAGCAGATCCGCCAGAGCCTGAACGAGCTGGAGCAGCGCCGCGCCCAGGTGCCGCCGCTGCTGACCGCCGACTGCGGTCGGCCAGTCAGCGTGCCGGTCGCGCCAGGCACCGGTTACAAGCTGTTCAACGAGGACGACAGCGGCCACAGCGAAGGTCATGTCGACGAGCACGGGCAGATTCCAGCCCTCGAACACTGCGGCTACTACCCGCTGCACCTGGGCCCGCATGAGCTGATCCTCGCCGTGGCGCCGCCGCGCTGCCCTTCGGTTGCGCAGTTTTGCGGCGGCCGTCGGCACGTCTGGGGCCTGGCGGCACAGCTGTACTCGCTGCGCAGCGAGGCGGACGGCGGTGCCGGCGACCTCTGCGCACTCGCCCAACTGGTTCGTGCTGCCGCCGGGCAAGGCGCCGACGCAGTGGCGATCAGCCCGGTGCACGCCATGTTCCCTGCGGCGCGGGAAATCTACAGCCCCTACTCGCCCTCCAGCCGACTGCTGTTCAACGAACTCTATGCCGCTCCCGCCCTGGTGCTGGGCGACGAGCCGGTACGCCAGGCATTCGTTGCCGCCGGCCTGGAGGCCGAGCGGGAGCGCCTGGAACACTTGCCGCTGATCGACTGGCAGGCCGTCGCCCGCCTGCGCGATCGCTTGCTGGCACAACTCTATGGGCAGTTCCAGCAGCACAGCGGCGCCCTGCAGGAGGACTTTCTCGCCTTCCGCAACCAGGGTGGCGCCGAGCTGCTTCAGCACTGCTGCTTCCAGGTCCTGCAGTTGCGTCGCGTCGCGGCCGGCGATGGGCTCGACTGGCGCTCGTGGCCTGAGCCCTACCGCCATGCGGCAAGCGCCGAGGTCGGCCGCTTCATGGTCGAGGAGGAACAGGCGATCAGCCAGCAGGCCTTCGGCCAATGGCTGGTCGCCCGCGGCCTGCAGCAGGTGCAGCGACAGGCGCGCGAGGCCGGCATGGGCATCGGCCTGATCGCCGACCTCGCGGTAGGCGCCGAACCTTCCGGCAGCCAGGCCTGGATGCGCCAGGACGAGCTGCTCACCGGCGTCAGCGTCGGCTGCCCGCCGGACATCCTCAACCGCAGCGGGCAGAACTGGGGGATCTGCGCCTTTTCCCCGGACGGCCTGCGGCGCAACGGTTACCGCGCCTTCATCGAGATGTTGCGGGCCAACCTGCGCTACGTCGGTGGCCTGCGTATCGACCATATCCTCGGCCTGCGCCGGCTCTGGGTGATCCCGGCGGGAGCCGCGCCGCAGGACGGCGCCTACCTGGACTACCCCATCCAGGACCTGCTGCGGCTGGTCTGCCTCGAAGCGCAGCGGGCCCGCGCCATCATCATCGGCGAGGACCTCGGCACGGTACCGCCGGGGCTGCGCGAGGCGCTGGCCGAACGGGGCATCCTGGGCATGCGCGTGCTGCTGTTCGAGCAGCAGCACGGCCACTTCATCGCTCCGCGCCACTGGCCCGATGCTGCGCTGGCCACCAGCACCACCCACGACCTGCCGACCCTGGAGGGATGGCAGAGAGGTCGGGACATCGACTGGCGCGAACAGCTCGGCCAGCGCAGCCCCGAGAGTGCTGCCCAGGAGCGCAACAACCGCCAGTACGAAACCTTCGCCCTGCGTCGCGCCCTTGGCGAAAGCGCCATCCAGGCCGATGCACTGCTGGATGGCGCCATCGAGTTCCTCGGCCGCACACCGGCGCCCCTGGTGCTGCTGCCGTTGGAGGATGCACTGGGCTGCGTCGAGCAACCGAACCTGCCTGGGCCGGGCGACAGGCACCCGAACTGGCGGCGCCGCTTCGAGGAAAACGCCGCCCGGCTGCTTGATGCCCCACCGGTACGCGCCCGCCTGGAACGCCTGCGTCGGGCCCGCAACGGGGGCCGCGAGCATGAGTGAAATCCGCGCCACCCTGCGCCTGCAATTCAATCGCGAGTTCACCCTCGACGACGCCCTCCCCTGGCTGGGCTACTTCGCCCGCCTGGGGATCAGCCACCTCTACGCCTCGCCCTTGCTGGCGGCGCAACCGGGCTCGATGCATGGCTACGACGCCGTGGACCCGAGCCGCATCAGCGATGAACTGGGCGGCGAGCCGGCGCTGCGGCGGCTGGTGGACGGGCTGCGGCAGCACGGCATGGGCCTGATCGTGGATACCGTGGCCAACCACATGCGTATCGGCGACGCCAATCCCTGGTGGCAGGACGTACTCGAATGGGGGCTGGACAGCCCTTACGCGCATTTCTTCGACATCCGCTGGCACAGCGACGACCCGCTGCTCGACCAGCAGGTGCTGTTGCCCTGCCTCGGCGAGGACTATGTCGATGAAGTGAGCGGCGGGCGCATCCGCCTGGATTACGACGGCGCCAGCGCGCGCTTCCTGCTGCGCTATGGCGAGCAGCGTTTCCCGGTCTGCCCCTCCAGCTACGGCATGATCCTCTGCCACACCGACAGCTTCGAGCTGCTGGCCCTGGCACCGCGTTTCGTCGAACTGCACCATCACCCCATGGCCCGCCACCTCGCCCAGGGCCTGTGCCGCCAGGCCGCCACCGCGCTGGCCGAAAGCTCCCGGCTGGAGGACCTGCTGGATTCCTATCGCGCCGACTGGCACAGCCTCCACCGGCTCATCGAGCAGCAGCACTATCGCCTGGCCAACTGGCGCGTGGCGGCGGACGACATCAACTGGCGGCGCTTCTTCGACATCAACGAACTGGTCGGCCTGCGCGCCGAACGCCCCGACGTCTTCGAGGCCAGCCACGCCTACCTGCTGAAACTGATGGCCGAAGGGCTGATCGATGGCCTGCGCATCGACCACGTGGATGGTCTCGCCGACCCGCGCGGCTATTGCCGGCGCCTGTGGCGCGCCACCCACGGCGCGCCGGTCTTCGTGGAGAAGATCCTCGCCCCCGGCGAGACCCTGCCGGCGGACTGGAAGGTCCGGGGCAGCACCGGCTATGACTTCATGAATCAGCTTTCGCTGCTGCAGCACGACGCGCGCGGCGAGCCGGTGCTTCGCCATCTGTGGCTGGAATTCAGCGGCCGCCAGGACGGCTTCGCCGAGGAAATCCGCCAGGCCCGCGAGCGCGTGCTGAACTCGCTGTTCGCCGGCGACGTCGAAGGCCTCGCCCTACAGCTCTGGCAGATCGCCCGCTTCGAGCTGGCCAGCCGCGACATTCCGCTGGGTTCGATCAGGCGCGCGCTGTTCCAGCTGCTCGTCGCCTTCCCGGTCTACCGCACCTATACCCATGCCCTGGGCCGCTCGACGCAGGACCAGCGCTTCTTCTCCCAGGCCCTGGAACAGGCCCGGCAGCAACTGGAACCGATGGACCAGCGCACCCTCGTCTGGCTCGACCGCATCCTGGGCGGCGAACCCCTGCGCAGCCTGCCGCCGGGACCATTGCGGCAGCTGCGCAAGCTGGCCCTGGACCGTTTCCAGCAGCTCACCCCGCCTATCGCCGCCAAGTCCCTGGAAGACACCGCCTGCTATCGCTCGGCGGCGGCGTTGGGGCGCAACGACGTCGGCTCCGACCCGCAGCAGATGGCGGGAGATGTGGCGGCTTTCCATCGGGCCTGCCAGGAGCGCCTGCGCGACGTTCCCAGCGCCCTGCTCGCCAGCGCCACCCACGACCATAAGCGCGGCGAAGACTGCCGCGCGCGCCTGGCGGTGCTCAGCGAGCGCGCTGAATGGTTCGCCGAGCAGGCCTGGAGCTGGTGGAAACTGGCCGCTCCACTGCGCCGGCAGACTGCCCGTGGCCCCGCGCCCAGTGGCGGCGACGAGCTGATTCTGTACCAGTGCCTGCTCGGCAGTTGGCCGCTGGAGCTGGCCGCCGATGACGAAGCGGGCCTGCGCGATTACCACCAGCGCATCGAGCAGTGGCAGCTCAAGGCTATTCGCGAAGCCAAGCTGGACAGCGACTGGAGCTCGCCCAACGAAGCCTACGAGCGGGGCTGCAGCGAATTCCTCGAAGCGCTGCTGCTCGGTGCGCCCGGCTTGCCGCTGCGCCAGGCCATCGCCAGGGCGGCGTCCAGCCTCATGCCCGCAGGCGCACTGAACGCCCTGGCGCAGTGCGTGTTGCGCAATACCGTGCCGGGTGTGCCCGACCTCTACCAGGGCTGCGAATTCTGGGACTTCAGCCTGGTCGACCCGGACAACCGGCGCATCCCCGACTTCCTTGCCCGCGAAGCGGCTCTGGATGGCCCGCCGGACTGGCCCGCGCTGCTGCGCGACTGGCGCAACGGCCAGATCAAGCAGGCGCTGCTGGCCTGCGCCCTCGGTCTGCGCCAACGCTGGCCGACGCTGTTCGCTGCCGGCGACTACCTGCCGCTGGAAGTGCGCGGCGAATTTGCCGCCGAGGTGGTGGCCTTCGTCCGCAGCCATGCCGGCCAGCATCTGCTGGTGGTGGTACCGCGCTGCGCCGCCGCGTTGCTGGGCCAATCTCCCCTGCCCCTGGTCGATGCGCAAGGTTGGCGGGACACCCGCCTGCACCTGCCTTCTTCCCTGGCCGCCATCCGCTGGAGCGGGCTGGCCGGCCCCCTCGAACCGCACGACGGGGAGCCGCTGCTGGCCGAGCTGCTGGCCGAGGTCCCGGTCAACCTGCTGATATCCGGAGGTGAACGATGAAAATCGACGAGCGAAGAGTCCGGGAGCTGGCCCACCAGATCTGGGAGTCCGAAGGACGCCCCGACGGCCAGCACGAACGCCACTGGCGCATGGCTCTCAGCCTTGCCGCCGCCGAAGCGGGCAAGTCCGTCCCTGAAAGCGATGAGCCGGTGCAGCCGCGCTTCGAGGGCGAGCAGGAGCCGGAAAAGCCGGCAATCCTGCAGGAGCCGCCACGACGCAAGGGCCGACTGCCCAAGGCAACCCCCGAAACCCCCGACGCACCGCAAACCTCCGGTGAAACCGTGGCACCGACGCCGCCGCCCGCCGAGCGCAGCTCGCCGCCCAAAGCCAGGCCGACCAGCAGCGCGCCGACCGTCACACCGACCGACAAGCAGCGCAAGAGCAAGCCCTCCGCGGCCGGGAAAGCCACGCCCAAACCCTCGGGCGTGCGGCCGCCGACATCGAAGCCATCCCAATCCGACTGATCCCTGGAGCCAGCCATGACCCGACGTGCACAGTCCCGCGTTACCGAAGGGCGCCCTTTTCCCCTGGGCGCCACCTGGGACGGCCTGGGCGTCAATTTCGCGCTGTTCTCCGCCCATGCCACCAAGGTCGAGCTGTGCCTGTTCGACGCGCAGGGCAAGCGCGAACTGGAACGCATCGAGCTGCCCGAATACAGCGACGAGATCTGGCACGGTTACCTGCCCGACGCCCATCCCGGGCAGATCTACGGCTACCGCGTGCATGGCCCCTACGAGCCGGACGCCGGCCACCGTTTCAACCCCAACAAGCTGCTGATCGACCCTTACGCGCGGCAACTGGTGGGCGAGCTGCGCTGGTCCGAAACGCTGTTCGGCTACACCATCGGCTCGGCGGACGCGGACCTGAGTTTCGACGAGCGCGACAGCGCCGCCTACGTGCCCAAGTGCAAGGTCATCGACCCGGCCTTTACCTGGGGTGAGCAGCAGCCGGTGCGCGTGCCCTGGGATGAAACGGTGATCTACGAGGCCCACCTGCGCGGCCTGAGCATGCGCCACCCGGAGGTGCCCGACCGCCTGCGCGGCACCTGCGCCGGGCTGATGAACAGCGGCCTGCTGGGGCACCTGCGGCAACTGGGCGTCACCAGCCTCGAACTGCTGCCGGTGCATGGTTTCCTCGACGACAAGCACCTGCTGGAAAAGGGCATGAGCAACTACTGGGGCTACAACAGCATCGCCTTCTTCGCGCCCCAGGCCCGCTACCTCGCCAGCGGGCATATCAACGAGTTCAAGGAAATGGTCGCGCACCTGCACGACGCCGGCATCGAACTGATCCTCGACGTGGTCTACAACCACACTGCCGAGGGCAACGAACTCGGCCCGACCCTGTGCATGCGCGGCATCGACAACATTTCCTACTACCGCCTGCAGGCCGACAACCGCCGCTACTACGTCAACGACTCCGGTACCGGCAACACCCTCGACCTGAGCCACCCTTGCGTGTTGCAGATGGTCACCGACTCGCTGCGCTACTGGGCCACCGAAATGCGCGTGGACGGCTTCCGCTTCGACCTCGCCTCGATCCTCGGCCGCTATGCCGACGGTTTCGAAGAGCGCCACAGCTTCCTCGTCGCCTGCCGCCAGGACCCGGTACTGAGCCATCGCAAGCTGATCGCCGAACCCTGGGACTGCGGCCCCGGCGGCTATCAGGTCGGTGGATTCCCGCCGGGCTGGGTGGAATGGAACGACCGTTTCCGCGATACCGTGCGCAGCTTCTGGCGCGGCGACGAAGGCCAGTTGCCCGACCTTGCCCGGCGCCTCACCGCCTCCGGCGACCTGTACGACCAGCGCGGGCGGCGCCCCTATGCCTCGGTCAATTTCATCACCGCCCATGACGGTTTCACCCTGCGCGACGTAGTCAGCTACAACCACAAGCACAACCAGGCCAACGGTGAGGACAACCGCGATGGCCACGACGACAACCGTTCCTGGAACCACGGTGTCGAAGGCCCTACCGACGATGCCGGAATTCGCCGCCTGCGCGTGCAGCAGATGAAGAACCTGCTGGCCACCCTGCTGCTCTCCCAGGGCACGCCGATGCTGCTGGCCGGCGACGAGTTCAGCCGCACCCAGCAGGGCAACAACAACGTCTACTGCCAGGACAACGAACTGGGCTGGGTGGACTGGAACCTCGACGACGAGGGCCGCGAACTGCTGGCCTTCACCCACCGCCTGATCCGCCTGCGCCAGGCCTATCCGATCCTGCGGCGCGGGCGCTTCCTGGTCGGCGAATACAACGAGGAGCTGGGCGTACGCGATGTCACCTGGCTTGCGCCCGAAAGCGAGGAAATGACCGAGGACCATTGGCACGACCCGCAGCGCCGCAGCCTGGGCATGCTCATGGATGGCCGCGCCCAGCCCACCGGCATTCGCCGCAGCGGTGGCGACGCCACCTTGCTGCTGCTGGTCAATGCCGGGCACGAATGCCTGGACTTCATCCTCCCGAAAACCGCACAAGGCCGCGACTGGCAGTTCCTGCTGGACACCGCCGAGCTGCCGCGGGAACACGAGCACAGCTGGGCATTCGGTACCGCCTACCCGCTGGGTGCGCGCGCCCTGGCGCTGTTCACCCTGCGTCGCAGCGAGGACTGACCGCTGGGCGATCCCGCGGAACGCTGCCCAGCGAACCCCGGTCGGACGTTCAGGAACCGGGCATCAGCGACCCGGAAAACAACCACCGCCGAAGGAGAACCCGATGCCACCAGCCGCCTCCCGCCCAAGCCTCCGCCACCCGGCCGGCTGAGCCTATGAAGGCCCTGCACATCGGCATTTCCGGCTGGCGCTATGCGCCCTGGCGCGGCGACTTCTACCCGCAGGGGCTGCGCCAGAAGGACGAGCTGCGCTACGCCTCCCGCGCGTTCAACAGCATCGAGTTGAACGGCTCCTTCTACTCGCTGCAGAAGCCCGAGTATTACCGCCGGTGGGCGCAGGACACGCCCGACGGTTTCGTCTTCAGCCTCAAGGGCCCGCGCTACATCACCCACATCAGGCGCCTGCGCGATGCCGAGGAAGGCCTCGCCAACTTCTTCGCCTCCGGCCCGCTGGAGCTGGGCGAGAAGCTCGGGCCGCTGCTCTGGCAACTGCCGCCCAGCCTGCACTACGACGAGGACGTGGTGGAGACCTTTCTGGCACTGCTGCCGCGCACCAGCGAGGCCGCGCTGGACCTGGCGAAAGCCTCCGCCAGCCGCCGGCCGCCGCACTGGCCCCAGCCGCTGAAGCGGCGCCCGTTGCGTCACGCCATGGAAGTTCGCCATGCCAGCTTCGCCTGCGCGCAATTCGCCCGGCAGCTGCGTCAGCACGGTGTCGCCCTGGTCTTCGCCGATGCGCCGCGCAAGTGGCCTTACGGCGAAGACCTCACCGCCAGGGACTTCGTCTACCTGCGCCTGCACGGTGACAAGGAACTCTACGCCAGCGGCTATGGCGACGCCGCCCTCCAGCGCTGGAGCGAGCGTGTAGCCCGCTGGCGGCGCGGGGTGCAACCCGCCGACGCGGAGCTGTTCGACGGCGCCACCCGCGGCGATCGCCGGCAGCGCGAGGTGTTCTGCTATTTCGACAACGACATCAAGGTCCGCGCGCCCTACGACGCCAGCAAGCTGATGAGGTTGCTCGATCTGCAGATCACGGCGCGACAGGAACCCGGCCAACCGGCGGGAGACTGGGCATGAGCCAGGCCGAACGCGCCCCTCTGGTGCCCGCCGCCGTACAGGGCAATACGTTGCTGCGGGTGCTCACGGTGAACACCCACAAGGGTTTCAACGCCTTCAACCGCCGCTTCATCCTCCACGAACTACGCGATGCGGTACGCGCCACCTCGGCGGACCTGGTGTTTCTCCAGGAAGTCCACGGCGAACACCAGTTGCACGCCGAACGCCATCCGAACTGGCCCAGCGGACCACAGTACGAGTTCCTCGCCGACAGCATGTGGCCGGCCTTCGCCTACGGACGCAACGCGGTCTATCCCGAAGGCCACCACGGCAACGCCCTGCTCTCGCGCCTGCCGATCCGCAGCTGGGACAATCGCGACGTCTCCGAGGCCGGCACCGAGGAGCGCGGCCTGCTCCACGCACAGATCGACCTGCCCGGCGAGCGTGCCCTGCACGCGGTGTGCGTGCACCTGGGCCTGCACGAAGCACAGCGGCAACGGCAACTGCGGCTGCTCTGCGCCCTGATAGGCGAACTGCCGGCCAACGACCCGGTGGTGGTCGCGGGCGACTTCAATGACTGGCGCTGCCGCGCCACCGGCGTTCTGGCCGGCTGCGGCCTGCAGCCGGCATTCCCGGCCAGTGGCGGCGAGCCGCGCAGTTTCCCGGCGCGTTGGCCCCTGTTGCGGCTGGACCGCATCTATGTGCGGCACCTGCGGGTCACCCTGAGCGAGGTGCTCAACCGCAAGCCCTGGCCGCATCTGTCCGATCACCTGCCGCTGCTCGCCGAGATTTCGCTATGAACGAGGTATGGCGCAACGGCAACCGGGTCGAACTGCTGATCAATGGCGAGGATTTCTTCCCCAGCGTCTTTCGCGCCATCGAGCAGGCGCGGCACGAGGTGCTGCTGGAAACCTTCATCCTGCGCGACGACAAGGTGGGCCGCGCGCTGCGCCAGGTGCTGATCGATGCAGCCGGGCGCGGCGTGCGCGTCGAAGTGATCGCGGACGGTTACGGCACGCCGGACCTGGACGCGAGCTACCTGGGCGGCCTGCTGGACGCCGGCGTACGCCTGCACCTGTTCGACCCGCAGCCGCTGCTGCTGGGCATGCGCACCAACCTGTTCCGCCGCCTGCACCGCAAGCACGTGGTGGTCGATGGCGCGCTGGCCTTCGTCGGCGGGATCAATTTCTGCGCCGACCACCTGGCCGACTTCGGCCCCATGGCCAAGCAGGACTACGCAGTGCGCATCGAGGGCCCCGGCGTGGAAGACGTCCGCCGCGCCTGCCTGGAGTTGCTCAGCCAGTACGGTGACATTCCCGCCGCCGACGCCGTGCATCCCGGCGGCGTGGCCGGCCCTTGCCGAACCTGCCTGGCGATCCGCGATAACCTCTACCGCCGCACCGAGATCGAGCAGCACTACCTGCGCGCCATCGGCCAGGCGAAGGAGCGGCTGCTGATCGCCAACGCCTACTTCTTCCCCGGCTACCGCCTGTTGCGCGCCCTGCGCGATGCAGCCAGGCGCGGGGTCAGGGTACGGCTGATCCTCCAGGGCCTGCCGGACATGCCGCTGGTGCGGCTGTGCAGCAAGCTGCTCTACGACACCCTGCTGCGCGATGGCGTGGAAATCCACGAATACTGCGACCGCCCGCTGCACGGCAAGGTCGCAGTGGCCGACCGCCGCTGGGCAACGGTGGGCTCGAGCAACCTCGACCCGCTGAGCCTGTCGCTGAACCTGGAAGGCAACCTGATGATCGAGGACGGCGACTTCTGCGCCGGGCTGGACGACCACCTGGAGCAGCTGGCCAACCAGAGTTGCCGCCGCGTCACCCGCCAGTATGCGCGGCGCGGCTACTGGTGGCGGGCGCCACTGGTATTCGCCAGCTTCCACTTCCTGCGCCACTTCCCGGCGATCGCCGGGCAATTGCCGGCGCACCGGCAGATTCTCAGCCCCGCCAGCCTCGACGAAGAACCCGGCCAGTCGCAGGTGCAGCCATGAACCGCAAGCGCTTCTGGAAGCGCGCCAACCGCGTTTTCAACATTGCCCTGCTGATCGCCCTGCCGGTGCTGCTGTTCCTGCTGCTGCGCGCCACTGACTGGGACGAGGTGTTCCGCCTGCTGCGCGAGTACAAACCCAGCACCCTGGCGCTGGGCATGCTGATTGCCTTCTGCAGCTACGCCATCTTCAGCAGCTTCGACGTGCTCAGCCGCTTCTATATCGGCCATCCGCTGCCGGTGCGGCGGGTGTTCACCGTGGCCTTCGTCTGCAATGCCTTCAACCTCAACCTCAGCTCCTGGGTCGGCGCCATCGCCCTGCGCTACCGCCTCTACGGGCGACTGGGCATGAGTACCGGGGACATCACGCGCATCCTCACCTTCAGCCTGATCACCAACTGGTACGGCTATCTGCTGCTGGCCGGCGGGCTGTTCGTCTGCGGCTTCCCCGACCTGCCGCAGAGCTGGTCCCTCGGCCAGGGTGGCTTGCGGGCCATCGGCGTTCTGCTGCTGGTGCTGGGCGCCGCCTACCTGCTGGCCTGCCGCTTTGCCCGCCGCCGCGCCTGGGGTTGGAAACGCTACCGGCTAAAGTTGCCGAGCTGGCGGCTGGCCGCCCTGCAGGGAATTTTCGGGGCCAGCAACTGGTCGATGATGGCGCTGCTGATCTACAGCCTGCTGCCCGCTTCGGCGAGCTACCCGGAGGTACTGGCAACCCTGATGATCAGCAGCATCGCCGGTGTCGTCCTGCACGTGCCGGCCGGGCTGGGGGTGATTGAGACCGTGTTCATCACCGTGCTGCGCGACCACTTCTCCCGCGGCGAACTGGTGGCGGCACTGATCGGCTATCGGCTGCTGTATTTCCTCATACCACTACTGCTGGCCTGCGCGGTCTACCTGTGGCTGGAGCGCCACGCGAAGAAGCTCAAGCGCCGGGATGAGCGCCGGGAGGCGGCGCGCGCTTCGTGACGCCGGTGCGATTCGACGATACGCAGCCTCCCCAAGGGAGTGCTAGAAAGTCCTGCCGGCTGACGCCGAAGATTCATCTTGCCCAAACGAGCCCTCTCCCGCTTGCGGGAGAGGGGCTCCTGAGCGAACGCTATCCGCGATCGTTTTGAGGCCGCGCTAGGGCTGGCCATGCCCTTCGGGCCGGAGGATCAGGCAGCCCAGCGGCGGCAGGTCCAGCGCCAGGGACTGGGCCTGCCCATGGGATGCCTGCGGATCGCTTTCCACCACCCCGCGACTGCCCGCGCCGGAGCCGCCAAAGGAGTCGGCGTCGCTGTTGAGCAGCACCTCCCAGCGCCCCGGCAGTGGCACGCCAACGAGATAGTGCGGGCGTGGCACCGGCGTGAAATTGTGCACGACCAGTACCGGCGCGCCGTCGCCGGCCAGGCGCAGCCACGCGTAGACACTGTTGCGCTGGTCGTCGCCGATCAGCCAGTGGAAGCCCTCGGCCCGGTCGTCGAAGGCGTGCAGCGCGGGTTCCGCGCGCAGCAGCCGGTTGAGCTCGCGGATCAGCGCCTGCGCGCCGAAGTGCTCGGCGTAGCGCAGCAGGTACCAGTCCAGTTGGCCGTCGTGGTCCCACTCGCGCCACTGGCCGAACTCGCAGCCCATGAACAGCAGCTTCTTGCCCGGATGGGTCCACATCAAGGCCAGGTACAGGCGCAGGTTGGCGAACTGTTGCCAGCGGTCGCCCGGCATCTTGCCCAGCAGCGAGCCCTTGCCGTGTACCACCTCGTCGTGGGAGATCGGCAGGATGAAGTGCTCGGAGAAGGCGTAGTGCAGGCCGAAGGTCAGCTTCTGGTGGTGGTAGCCGCGGTTGATCGGGTCTTCGCGGATGTACGCCAGGCTGTCGTGCATCCAGCCCATGTTCCACTTGTAGGCAAAGCCCAGGCCGCCTTCCTCGGTGGAGCGGCTGACGCCCGGCCAGGCGGTGGATTCCTCGGCGATCACCAGCGCGCCCGGCGCCTCGGCCTGGACCACGCTGTTGAGGTGACGGAGGAATTCGATGGCTTCGAGATTCTCGCGGCCACCGTGCTGGTTGGGGATCCATTCGCCGTCCTTGCGCGAATAATCGCGATAGAGCATCGACGCCACGGCATCCACCCGCAGCCCGTCGATGTGGTACTCGCGCAGCCAATGCAGCGCCGAGGCCAGCATGAAACCGTGCACCTCGTTGCGGCCGAGGTTGTAGATGTAGGTATCCCAGTCCTGGTGGAAGCCCTCGAAGGGATGCGCGTATTCGTACAGCGCGGTGCCGTCGAAGTGCGCCAGGCCGTGGGCGTCGGTGGGGAAATGCGCCGGCACCCAGTCGAGGATCACGCCGACTCCGGCCTGGTGGCAGCGCTCGACGAAGCGCGCGAAGTCCGCCGGGCTGCCGTAGCGAGCGGTGGGCGCGAACAGCGAGAGCGGCTGGTAGCCCCAGGAGCCGCCGAAGGGGTGCTCCATGATCGGCATGAGTTCGATGTGGGTGAAGCCCAGGTCACTGATGTAGGGGATCAGTCGGTCGGCCAGCTCATCCCAGGTCGGCGCGCGGTTCTCCACCCATTGCCAGGAGCCGGCGTGCAGTTCGTAGATCGACAACGGCCGGTCCACGCCCTGGCGCTCGCCACGCTGCTGCATCCACGACTGGTCCTGCCAGGGGAACGGCGTCGGGTCCGGCACCCGCGAGCCGGTGGCAGGCGGCATTTCGGTGGCCAGCGCCATGGGGTCGGCCTTCAGCGGCAGCAGGCCGTCCGGACCGAGCAGTTCGTACTTGTAGACCTCGCCCGGTTGCAGGCGCGGGATGAACAGCTCCCAGACGCCAGCGGGATAGCGCAGGCGCATCAGGTGGCGGCGGCCGTCCCAGCCATTGAAATCGCCGACCACCGACACCCGCCGCGCATTCGGCGCCCAGACGGCGAAGCGCACGCCGGGCACGCCGTCGATCTGCATCGCCTGGGCGCCCAGGCATTTGCCCAGTTGGCGGTGGTTGCCCTCGGCGAACAGGTAGAGGTCCAGTTCGCTGATCGACGGCCCGAACGCGTAGGGGTCTTCACTTACCTGCTCGTGCTCCGGCCAATGGATCCGCAGGCGATACGGCACCTTGGCCGGCAGGCGGGCGACGAACAGCCCGCTGGCGTCCAGCGCATCCATGGCGGCGAGGGTTTCGTCCTGCGGCGACAGCAATTCCACTGCCAGCGCACCCGGCAGCCAGGCGCGCACCTGCTCGCCGCCTTCGTCGCGGTGCGGGCCGAGGAAGGCAAAGGGATCGGCGTGATCGCCACGCTGCAGGTGGTCCAGGTCGCTGCGCAGGGTCATGTGCGTCCTCCGAGTAAGTGTCGTGCCAGTTCGAACAGCCCTTGCAGGGGGACTTCCAGCCAGTCGGGGCGGTGGCCGGCTTCGTAGAGCACTTCGTAGGCGGCCTTTTCCAGGCTGAATAGCGCCAGTGCGGCGCCCTCCCCCTCACGGCCGTGCCACTCGTGGGGCAGGCCGGCAGCGGCCGCCCGGTAGGCTTCGAGGAAGGCGTCGCGGGCGTCGCGACGGTAGCGCAGGGCCAGTTCTGCCCTGGCCGCCTGGACCTCGGCCGGCGCCTCGGTGCCCTGGGCGCTGCGCAGGGCCATGGCGGCGGCGTAGTCGAAGGAGCGCAGTACGCCGGTGACGTCCTTCAACGGGCTGTGGCGCTGGCGGCGTTCGACCAGCGGGCGATTTGGCTCGCCTTCGAAATCGATCAGGAAGGCATCGCCCTGCACCACCAGGACCTGGCCCAGGTGCAGGTCGCCATGGACGCGGATCATCACGCCGCCCTCCGCCAGCCGCGCCAGGTTGCCGATGGCCTGCAGCAGTTCTCCGCGATGCTCCAGCAGCCAGTCGGCCATCGCGCCGCCCTGCTCGTCCAGGCTCGCGCGTGCGTGGCGCAGGGTCTCCAGCGCCTGTTCGAGTTGCGCGCCGATGCTGTTGCTCCAGGCCCCGCTGTCGACAGCTCCACTGCGGTGCAGGCCGAACTCCGGCTCGTCGGTGGCTTCGGCCAGCAGCTGGTGCATTTCACCCAGGCGCTGGCCAAGCCGTCCGGCGAACAGGCGCAGTTCCTCCATGACATCGAACTCCGGCCCGGGTGTTTCCACTGCCGGCGGCAGGCCGTCGCGCATGGCGCGCTCCAGCTGGTTCAGGGTCCAGCTCCAGGCATCGCCCTGGTTGCTCAGGTAGCCCTGCAGCAGCAACAGCGTGTGCGGCTGGCCCAGGGCGTCGATGCGGCGCACCTCGCCCAGCAGCGGCGCGATGTTGGCAAAGCCGCGGCGGCTCAGGTAACCGCCCATCTCGGCTTCCGGGTGCACGCCGGGGAACACCCGGCGCAGCAGCTTGAGCAGCAGCTTGTTGCCGATCAGCGCGGAGCTGTTGGACTGGTCGACGCTGAGCACGCGGATTTCCGCTTCATCGTCGATGTCGCCGTACTGCAGCAGCCCCGGCTGCGGCAGGAACTGCAGCTCGCCCGCAGGGCCCTGCATCGTCGAGTTCTCGCGCAACAGGCGCAGCACCAGGCGGCTGAACGCCGGCAGGGCGAAGGCGTCGGTGAGCAGGCCGACCTTGCGCCCGCGGCGCAGCCGGGCCAGGGCCAGTTGCTGGGGCAGATCGTTGCCGGCGGCGCCCTTCTCCGGCACGGCGGCCAGCGGCAATTGGTAATGCTCGGCGCCGTCCGCGCCATTGACTTCCACTTCCGCCAGCAGCGGTGCGGCATCGGCCTCACCCAGCGGCATGGCATAGAGCAGACGGGCGCTGCCGGCCTCCAGCCGCCCCCTGGCGAACCAGCGGCGCTTGGGCAGGTAGCGTGGCAGCGAGTCGCTCTCCAGCAGCTCGCGCGGCGCACCGCTGGCGATCTCCGCCAGGCGCTGGGCCAGTACCAGGGTCGGCAGTTCGGGCATGCGTTCCACCGGCTTCACGTGCCACGCCGGCATCTGTTGGCTGTCGGCCAGGTAGAACCAGTAGAAGCCATAGGGCGGCAGGGTCAGCAGGTAGGTCATGCGCCCGATCGGTGGGAAGGACGAACCACCGAGCATTTCCACCGGGACTCGGCCGTCAAAGGCCGACAGGTCCAGCTCGACCGCCTGGGCGGCACTGGACAGGTTGGCGACACAGAGGATGCTCTCCTCGCTGGAGCCCTCGCCCTCCGGGCGGTACTGGCGCAAGTACGCAAGAATGCGCCGGTTGGGCGGTGACAGCATGCTGATGCTGCCGCGGCCGAAGGCCTTCTGCTGCTTGCGGACACCCAGCATGCGGCGCATCCAGTTGAGCAGCGAATGCGGGTCGCGCGCCTGGGCCTCGACGTTGACGCTCTGGTAGCCGTAGAGCGAGTCGAGTATCGGCGGCAGCACGAGGCTGGCGGGGTCCGCGCGGGAGAAGCCGCCATTGCGGTCCACCGACCATTGCATCGGTGTGCGCACGCCGTCGCGGTCGCCCAGGTAGATGTTGTCGCCCATGCCGATCTCGTCGCCGTAGTACAGGGTCGGCGTGCCGGGCATCGACAGCAGCAGGCTGTGGAGCAGTTCGATGCGCCGGCGATCGCGCTCCACCAGCGGGGCGAGACGGCGGCGAATACCCAGGTTGATGCGCGCGCGGCGGTCGGCGGCGTAGTAGTTCCAGAGGTAGTCGCGCTCGTCGTCGGTGACCATCTCCAGGGTCAGCTCATCGTGGTTGCGCAGGAAGATCGCCCATTGGCAGTTGTCCGGAATCGACGGCGTCTGGCGCAGGATATCGGTGATCGGGAAGCGGTCTTCCTGGGCGATGGCCATGTACATGCGCGGCATCAGCGGGAAGTGGAAGGCCATGTGGCATTCGTCACCGGTGCTGCCCTCGGTGGCACCGTCCATTGCGCCGAAATACGGCCTCGTGTCCTCCGGCCACTGGTTGGCCTCGGCCAGCAGCATGCGGTCCGGGTAATGCGCATCCAGCTCGGCGCGGATGCGCTTGAGCACCACGTGGGTCTCGGGAAGGTTCTCGTTGTTGGTGCCGTCGCGTTCGATCAGGTACGGGATGGCGTCCAGGCGCAGGCCGTCGACGCCCATGTCCAGCCAGTAGCGCATGACCCCGAGCACTGCGCGCAGCACCTGGGGATTGTCGAAATTGAGGTCCGGCTGGTGCGAGTAGAAGCGGTGCCAGAAGTACTGCTCGGCCACCGGGTCCCAGCTCCAGTTGGACTGTTCGCTGTCGATGAAGATGATCCGCGTCTGCTCGTACTTGCTGTCATCGTCGGACCAGACGTACCAGTTGCGCGCCTGCGAGCCCTTCTTCGCCCGCCGCGCGCGCTGGAACCAGGGGTGCTGGTCGGAGGTATGGTTGATCACCAGTTCCGTGATCACCCGCAGGCCGCGCTGGTGCGCCGCGTCGATGAAGCGGCGGGCGTCGGCCAGGGTGCCGTAGTCCGGATGGACGCCCTTGTACATGGCGATGTCGTAGCCATCGTCACGCCGTGGCGAGGGGTAGAACGGCAACAGCCAGAGGGTGTTCACGCCCAGCTCGGCGATGTAGTCGAGCTTCTCCATCAGGCCGCGGAAATCGCCGATGCCGTCGTTGTTGGCATCGAAGAAGGACTTTACGTGCAACTGGTAGATGACCGCGTCCTTGTACCAGAGCGGGTCATCGAGAAAGGGGCGGGTCTTGCGCTTGGCCATGGTCGCGCTCCTGGAAGTCATTGCTCGGGATGCAGGCGCCAGATGCCGAACGGCAGGTGCCAGGGCTCGATACGCATCCATTGGCGCTTGCCGTGCCAGGTCCAGCGGTGACCATTCATCAGGTCTTCGCCGCCCATGGGCGCGTCATCGGGCAGGCCGAATTCCCACAGCGGCAGCTCGAAGTCCGCCTCCTGGGCGTTCTCCGGATCGAGGCTGACCGCCACCAGGATGAAGTTGGCCAGGTCGGCGCTGCGCTTGCCGAACAGCAGGATGTTGTCGTTGAAGACGGGGTAGGCCTGGAAGCCCAGGTGGCTGTGCAGCGCCGGGTTCTCGCGGCGGATGCGGTTGAGCCGGGTGATCTCGCCGACGATGTTGCCGGGCGCGTGGTAGTCGCGCTGGCGCAGCTGGTACTTCTCGGAATCGAAGTACTCCTCCTTGCCCGGCACCGGGTCGGCCTCGCACAGCTCGTAGCCCGAATACATCCCCCACAGCCCCGAGCCCATGGTCGCCAGGGCGGCGCGAATGAGGAAGCCAGCGCGGCCGGAGCGTTGCAGGAAGTAGGGATTGATATCCGGTGTGTTGACGAAGAAGTTCGGCCGGTAGCAGTCGCGCAGCGGCGGCTGATTCAGTTCGGTGAGGTATTCTTCCAGCTCCGCCTTGGTGTTGCGCCAGGTGAAGTAGGTGTAGCTCTGGCTGAAGCCGACCTTGCCCAGGCGCGCCATCATCGCCGGCCGGGTGAAGGCCTCGGCGAGGAAGATCACCTGCGGGTGCTCGCGGCGCACTTCGGCGATCAGCCATTCCCAGAACGGCAGCGGCTTGGTGTGCGGGTTGTCGACGCGGAACAGGTTGACGCCCTGCTCCACCCAGCCCTGCACCACACCCAGCAGGCCGAGCCAGAGATCGGGAATGGCGTCGGCGGCGTAGAAGTCGACGTTGACGATGTCCTCGTACTTCTTCGGCGGATTCTCCGCGTGGCGGATGCTGCCGTCCGCGCGCCAGCTGAACCAGCCGGGGTGCTCGCGCAGCCAGGGGTGGTCCGGCGAGCACTGGATGGCGAAATCCAGGGCGATCTCCAGGCCGTGCCCGCGGGCGGCGTCCACCAGTGCGCGGAAGTCGTCCAGGCTGCCCAGCTCGTGGTGCACGGCGTCATGGCCGCCCTCCTCGCTGCCGATGGCGTAGGGGCTGCCAGGGTCGTCGGGGCCGGCCTGCAGGCTGTTGTTGCGGCCCTTGCGGTGGGTGCGGCCGATGGGATGGATGGGCGGGAAATACAGCACGTCGAAGCCCATGGCGGCAATCTCCGGCAGCCGCCGGTGAACATCGGCAAAGGTGCCGTGCTGGCCGGGTGTCGGGCTTTCCGAGCGCGGGAACAGCTCGTACCAACTGGCGAACCCGGCCAGCGGACGCTCCACGTCCAGCTCGAAGGTAAGGCTGCGGGTCAGGTGCGGACGGTGTTCGGCGCGCTGCATCAGCTCCAGGGTCCGCGGGGCCATGAACAGGCCGAAGCGCGCTTCCCGCTCGGTAGTGTCCTGCAGGCTGCGGAGGATTTCGCCCAGCTCCGCCGCGCCCTCCTGTGGCGCGTTGTGCAGCSTGGCA
>NZ_LZDG02000021.1:0-50299 GCF_001672555.2 Pseudomonas sp. AU11447
TGGGGTTCTCGGCGACTTCCGGGTCGAGGTTGTTCATCAGCATGCGCAGCGGCGCTTCGGTCAGCCAGCTCTTGGCGTTCAGTTGGGTGCCGCGCGGGGCACGGATTTCGACGTCGCGGAATTTGGTCACGGAAGGCTCCTTCGCTTGCTCGGATCGTTAAGCCGGTGAGGGCTTTGGCAGTTCGTTCGACAGTGCCGAGGGGTTCGCCACCATCATGTCTATGCTTGTATGTACAAGTATAAGCAAAGCAAAGGCCAACCTTGACTGATGCCGTGCATGGGCCGCCAATAGTTGATATCAAGGTATTGATTTATAAGAATTAAAAATGAAATTACGGCCATCGACAGCGGATGACGGAAAGGGCCGTCTGACAGACAACCGCACCAGAAGAAGGCTTCCATGCACCGTTTCGTTGCGTTCGGTAACACCGCTCGCTACGAAGGGACACAGGTTGTATAGACAAGTGTTTTCCGAGCAGGGAATGCCAGTCCGCAGCGGCGATGTTCGCGAGCAAGCTCGCTCCTACAAAGAGCGCGGTGGTGGTCGGCCTGTAGGAGCGAGCTTGCTCGCGAACCAACGCCACAGCATTACTTCAATGCGGCGTCGATCTTCCCCGCCGCCTCCGCCGTCACCCATTTCGACCACAACTCCCGGTGCTCGCGGAAGAACTTCGCCCGCACATCCGCCACGTCGCGGTGGTGCTGCGCCATATCCGCCAGCAGCGCGTTGAACATGGGCAGCGGCAACTCGACCTTCTCGAACACCTGCACCAGTGGCGGCGCCTTGTCGTGGAAGTCGCGGGACACACCGATGCTGATCTTCGCCGGCAGCGAGCGCGACCCCCTGGGATTGGGGTTGTTCGGGTCGGTGAGGGTCTTCCAGGCCGCCTCGTCGAACGGCGGCTCCTCCAGTTGCACCAGCTTGAAGCGGCCCAGCAATGGCGTCGGCGCCCAGTAATAGAAGAGCACCGGCTTGCCCTGGGCGATGGCCGAAGTGATCGCCGCGTCCAGGGCGGGGCCGGCGCCAGTGCGGAAGTTCACGTAGCTGCCGTCCAGCCCATAGGCCTTGAGCTTCTGCGTGTTGACGATCTCGCAGGTCCAGCCGGTGGGGCAGTTGTAGAAGCGGCCCTTGCCGGGCTCCTCGTCGTCCTTGAACAGGGCCTTGTAGTTGGGCAGGTCGCTCACGGACTTCAGGTCCGGCGCCGAGGCCTTGATGCCGCGCTTGGCATCGCCGTGCACCACGTAGTCCGGCACCCACCAGCCTTCGCTGGCGCCCTTCACTGTCTCGCCCACGGAGAACACCCGCCCGGCCTGCTCCGCCTGCTGCCACACCGTGCTGCGCCCAGCCCACTGCTCGCCGGTGACCTGGATGTCGTTCTGCTTCAGCGCGTTCTCCATGGTCACCGTGTTACCCGGCACGGCATCGGTCTGACAGCCGTAGCCCTTCTCCAGGATGAAGCGCAGGACCTCGGTGGTGAACATCCCGCTCTCCCAGTTCAGCCCGGCGAATACCACGGGTTTCGGATAGGGACAGCCGGCGGCAAGGGTCTGGGCGCACAGGCCGAAGGCCAGTAGCAGCGCGAACAGGCAGCGGGGTGCGGACATGGGCGACTCCGGGCGCGTTGATGTCCTTAGGGTTTAGCCGCCACGGCGCGGTTTGCCCACAACCATCGGACTGGAAATGCCACCGCGGGTGACATTCACTTTCTCTCGAGTGGCCTCACAGCGCGACCGGCGACGAAGGCATGGGCCCTGGCGCGCCATGGCACAGCGATTGCTATACCTGTATATACAGGAACAATCCACGGTAACACTTCACCGAATCCAGGATGCCGACATGCCCGAATCCCTGCTCCTGACGCCCGGCCAGTTCGACCTCGACCAGCTGCGCGCCATCTACCAGCACCAGCCCGACCTGCAGCTTGCCGACGCATGCCGCGAGGCCATCCTGCGTAGCGCGCAGACGGTCAGCCAGATCATCGCCGACCAGCGCACCGTGTACGGCATCAATACCGGTTTCGGCCTGCTGGCGCGCACCTCCATTCCCGAGGAGCAACTCGCCACGCTGCAGCGCAACCTGATCCTTTCCCACTGCACCGGCACCGGAGCGCTGCTGGATGACGCCAGCGTGGCACTGATGATGGCGCTGAAGATCGGTTCGCTCGCGCGTGGCTTCTCCGGCGTCAGCCCGGCAGTGATCGAAACGCTGCTCAAGCTCTACCGCGCGCGGGTCTACCCGTGCATTCCCTCCCAGGGCTCGGTGGGCGCCTCCGGCGACCTCGCGCCACTGGCGCACATGTCCGCGCCCCTGCTGGGCGTCGGCCAGGTGCGCCATGAAGGGCGCATCCTCGACGCCACTGAGGGCCTCGCCATCGCGGGGGCCGAGCCACTGGTGCTGGGGCCGAAGGAAGGACTGGCGCTGATCAATGGCACCCAGGTGTCCACTGCGCTGGCCCTGCGCGGGTTGTTCGCGGCGGAGCGGCTGTTCATCTCCGCGGTGGTCGCCGGCAGCCTGACCGTGGAGGCGCTGAAAGGCTCGTTCGTGCCGTTCGACGCGCGCATCCAGGAGGTGCGCGGCCAGCCGGGGCAGATCGCGGTCGCCGCGCTGTACCGCGAGTTGCTGCATGACAGCCCGATCAACCAGTCGCACATCGACTGCAAGCGCGTGCAGGACCCGTACTCGCTGCGCTGCCAGCCGCAGGTGATGGGCGCGTGCCTGGATCATCTGCGCTTCGCCGCCAGCGTTTTCCTGCGCGAGGCCAATGCGGTTTCCGACAATCCGCTGGTATTCAGCGCTGACGGCGATGTTCTGTCAGGCGGTAACTTCCATGCCGAGCCGGTGGCCATGGCGTCGGATGTGCTGGCACTGGCGATCTCGGAGATCGGCGCGCTGTCCGAGCGGCGCATCGCCCAGCTGGTAGACCCGGCGATGTCCGGCCTGCCAGCGTTCCTGGTCAAGGAAGGCGGGCTGAACTCCGGCTTCATGATCGCCCAGGTCACCTCGGCGGCACTGGCATCGGAGAACAAGACCTGGGCGCACCCGGCGTCGGTGGACAGCCTGCCGACTTCGGCGAACCAGGAAGACCACGTGTCCATGGCCACCTTCGCCGCCCGCCGCCTGCAGGACATGGCCGCCAACAGCGCCGGTGTGGTCGCCATCGAACTGCTCGCCGCCGCCCAGGGCGTGGACTTCCATGCGCCGCTGCAAAGCTCGCCGCAACTGCAGGAAGTACGCACGCTGATCCGCAGCGAAGTGCCGCACTACGAGCAGGACCGCTACTTCGCACCGGACATCGCCGCCGCACGGGCGTGGGTGGAGGATGGGGTGATGAGTCGGTGGATTGGCTACGAGCGGTTGTATGACTGACACCTACACAGGGCGTATGAGCTCCGTCGCCACAGGTGGAATCTGCGCTCGGGATTGCCCTCCCCCTGAGGGCCGTAGGATGGGTGGAGCGGAGCGATACCCATGCGGATCGCCGCGCGGCAATTGATGGGTATCGCTCCACGCCATCCTACTCACAGCGTCCTGCCGTCCCCCTGATAAAAAAGGGCGCCTCGAAGGCGCCCTTTTCTCGTTCAGCGTGGGTCGAGTTCGATTACGCAGATGTCCGCACAGCCCGCCACCGCGAACCGCCACTCCCGCAGCGCACCATCGCTCTCGGCAATCAGCGTGTCATGCAGGCCCAGCACACCGGCCGCCTCGCCGTTCAGGCTGGAATGGATGCCCTCGCCCGCGCTGAACAACAGCACCGTGGAAGCGCTGCTGAAGAAATGCGTCGCGCCGTCCACCTTCAGCCATTGCAGTCGCGCCCGGTAGCGCGTGGGCGAATAGATCAGGTTGAAATCGCGGATCGCGCCGCCGAGCAGCGTGCATTCCACCGCGCTCGCGCCATCGAAGGCGAAAGCGTCGAGCGCTTTTAGAGCGCGGGAATCGACACCGTCGACGTTCAGCCGCATGCCCTCGCCTTCCAGCACGCTGATGACGCGCTGGTAGCCGGTGAAGGCGGAGAACGGCCCGGGGGCGCCGACATCGGCAATGGACACGCGCCAGCCGAACCCTTCCAGGCCATCGCCGGCATCGCGGACGATCTCACGGGTCGTTCCCGCGCCGTTCTTCCACGGCATTGCCGGGTAGTCGGTGGCGCGCAGAATTCGCACTTCACTCATGAACTGAATCGTCCTTCCAGGCGGTAGCGCGAACCCGGATAGAGCAGGCGCGCGCTGGTCACGGTATTGCGTCCCGACCAGGTGCGCCGGCGGATCAGCAGGCATGGTTCATGGCGGTCGACGGACAGCAGCTTGCACTCTTCGGGGCTGGGCAGCACCGCCTCGACCACGTGCTCACCCTCGCTCAGCGGGGCGACCTGGGTGAGGTAGGCGAAGGGCGTCTGCCCGGTGAAATCCTGCTTGAGGTAGTCCGGCGCCACGGCCGCGTTGACGTAGCGGTCCTCGATCTGCACCGGGATATCGTTCTCGTAGTGCACGATCACCGAGTGGAAGATGCGCAGGCCCTCGCGCACGTCCAGCGCCAGCGCGCGCTCGGCGCTGGCCAGCTCTTCCACCAGACTGATCACCACGAGGTGATGCTTGTGCCCGCGGGCGGTGATTTCCTCGGCGATGTTCTGCACCTGGAACAGCGCGGACTGACCCTTGGGCTCGGCGACGAAGGTGCCGACGCCCTGCATGCGCACCAGCAGGCCGTCGGCAGTCAGCTCGCGCAGTGCGCGGTTGATGGTCATGCGGCTGACACTCAGCTCGGCGACCAGCTCCGCCTCGGACGGCACGCGGTGATGCGGCGGCCAGGTTCCGGACTGGATCTGCTGGATGATCATCTGCTTGACGCGAGCGTACAGCGGCGCGGGAATTTCCCCCATCTGCGCGGCGAGCGACGAACCCTCGGCGGGCGGGGTAGGCGTGGGCGATGCGGGCACGGGAAACTCCTTGTCGTGGCGACGGTGTTCTTTCTTTGGAGGGCGACTGCGGTCTGACTCCGGCATGTACCGGATTCGACCCGTGCATACAAGTCCTCTGACGACCGCCGGGTTGCCTTGCAGTTTACGGTCCCGGCAAACGTCTGTATATGTATATACAAATTCCAAGAAACCTGCGAGGACCTCCCGCATGTCCGTTCTGTTCGCCGAAACTGCCCTGCTGCCTTCTGGCTGGGCGCGCAACGTTCGCTTCGAGATCGATGCCGCGGGCCTGTTCACCGCGATCACCCCGGACGCCAGCGCAGAAGGCGCCGAGCGCATCGCCGGACCGGTCCTGGCGGGCATGCCGAACCTGCACTCCCACGCATTCCAGCGCGCCATGGCGGGCCTGGCGGAAGTTGCCGGCAACCCCAATGACAGCTTCTGGACCTGGCGCGACCTGATGTATCGCCTGGTCGGTCGCCTGTCGCCCGAGCAGGTCGGGGTGATCGCCCGCCAGCTGTACATCGAGATGCTCAAGGCCGGTTACACCGGCGTCGCCGAATTCCATTACGTGCACCACGACATCGACGGCCAGCCCTACGCCAACCCGGCGGAACTGGCGCTGCGCGTCAGTCAGGCCGCGGTGGATGCCGGCATCGGCCTGACCCTGCTGCCGGTGCTCTACTCCCATGCCGGCTTCGGCGGCCAGGCGCCGAGCGAAGGCCAGCGCCGTTTCATCAACAGCACGGACAGCTACCTGAAACTGATCGACGGGCTGCGCACGCACCTGGCAGACCAGCCGCAGCAGGGCCTTGGCCTGTGCTTCCACTCCCTGCGCGCGGTGACACCGCAGCAGATCGCCGAGGTGCTGGGGGCTGATTCCAGCGGCTGCCCGGTGCACATCCACATCGCCGAGCAGCAGAAGGAAGTCGACGATTGCCTGGCCTGGAGCGGTCGCCGTCCGCTGCAATGGCTGTACGAGAACGTCGCGGTGGACGAACGCTGGTGCCTGGTCCACGCCACCCACGCCGAACCCGACGAGGTCACCGCCATGGCCCGTAGCGGCGCGGTCGCCGGCCTCTGCCTGACCACCGAGGCGAATCTGGGCGACGGCATCTTCCCGGCGGTGGATTACCTCGCCCAGAACGGCCGGTTCGGCATCGGCTCGGACAGCCATGTATCACTGAGCGTGGTCGAGGAACTGCGCTGGCTGGAATATGGCCAGCGCCTGCGCGACCAGCGCCGCAACCGCCTCTACGGCAAGGACCAGCCGATGGTTGGCCGCACCCTGTTCGATGCCGCCCTCAGCGGCGGCGCCCAGGCGCTTGGCCAGCCCACGGGGGAACTGGCTGTCGGCAAGCGCGCCGACCTGCTGGTGCTCAACGGTGGCGACCCTTACCTGCAGACCGCCCGTGGTGACGCGATCCTCAACCGTTGGCTGTTCGCCGGCGGCGACCGCCAGGTGCGCGATGTGATGGTCGCCGGACAATGGCGCGTGCGCGAGGGCCGGCATGCGCTGGAAGAACAGAGCGCCCGCGATTTCGCCCACGTCCTCCGCGAGCTGCTGGACTGACAGCCCTGTAGGAGCGAGCTTGCTCGCGAACAGCCTTCGCTGCGAGGCGAGTTCGCGAGCAAGCTCGCTCCTACGAAAAGCCCGCGCCGGCAATAACGCGCGAAATGGCCGCCATGAAAAAACGCCCCGAGGGGCGTTTTTTATTGGGCCGCCGAACTGGAATCGGCTGCCCGCCAGATCAGGTCGTCGGTCTGGTAGCCGCGCTCATGGGCCAGCCCCAGCAGCTTCATGCGGGTGGCATCCGGCACCACCGGCTTGCGCGACAGCAGCCAGAGGTACTCGCGATTCGGGTTGCCCACCAGCGCGGTCTGGTAATCGTCGTCGACGTAGAGCACCCAATAGTCGCCCTTGGCGAGCCCCGGAAAAATCCGCGTGAAGGTATTGTCGAAACGCACCCAGAGCTTGTCGGTGCGGCCCGGCACTTGCGCTTCGGCGCGGCCGGTGGCCTGGTCCCACTCACCGTCGGTGGTCAGGCAGCGATTGGTCACCGCAATGCTGGAATCAGGCTGCAACTGATAGTGGGCTTCCGACTGCGCGCAGTGGCGCTGGAAGAACATCGGCTTGCGCGCCAGCTCGTACCAGGTGCCCTCGTAGCGCTTGAGGTCGACCTGCACGGTCTGCGGCGGTTGCGGCGAGGAACCGGCACAACCGCTCAACGCGGCGAGGCAGGCCAGCCAGATAAGGGATCGACGCATTGCGTTGCTCCTTGGCTGCCCGCCCCGTCGCCCAGGCTTACTTCAGGCCTTGGGCGGAGAACAGCAGCACTTTGTCGCCAGCGTACTGGATGCTGATGAAAGCCTTCTCGTCACCCCAGGTGCAGCTGGAAACCCCCAGTGCGCCGGAGCATTCGGCAGGCTTGCCGAGCAGGCTTTCCACCTCGGCCTTGCTCATGCCGGTTTTGATCTTGGAATAGTTCTCCTGGTTCACTTTGCTGCAAGCGGCCAGGATGACACAGAACGCGACGAGCGCGAGGCGGCGGAAGGACATCGACAACTCCATTGTTTGGGGGGCAGGCCAACAAGCTTGGCACAGGGCGACCGGTTCGGCCGCCGGGTTGGAGTCAGAAACGTGAGCCAGGTTCCGTGAGGAACTGCGCTTCTTCGGCCGTCGAATCACGGCCCAGGATGAGATTGCGGTGCGGGAAGCGACCGAAGCGGTCGATCACCACCTGGTGCTTGCGCGCATAGGCGAGGTAGCCGGCGAACAGCACCTTCTCGCTATCGCTGGATTCGCTCTGTAGTTCTTCGTACAGGCGCACCGCCTCGTTCTGGCTGGCCCGGTCTTCGGCGTGTTCCAGCACGATGTAGACGAACACCCGCTCGATGCGCGGCAGCTGGCGGTCAAAACCGGCAGCCAGGCCCTGGCGCACCAGTTGCTGGGCGCGGGCATCACCGGCGTAGGCGCGCGGGGTATCGCGGAAGATCATCCGCGGCAGCTGGTCCAGCAGCAGGATCAGCGCCAGCCAGCTCTGCGGCTCGCGCTCCCATTCCTGCAGACCACCGTCCAGGGCCTGGCGTACCAGGCCGCCGAAACGGTTTTCCGAGTCCACGTCCTGGCAGGCGCTCTTGCCGAACCACAGGGCGTTGCGCTGGGCGGCGACTTCGTTGGCGTCCAGCGCGTTGCCAAACCACCAGTCGAGCAGCGACTGCCAGGGCGCGGCGGCCATCAGCCTTCCTGGTGGTAGGCGGTGGCGCGCTCGACTTCTTCCTTCGAGCCCAGGAATACCGCGACGCGCTGGTGCAGGCTGTCGGGCTGGATGTCGAGGATGCGCTGGCGGCCGTTGGTGGCGGCGCCGCCGGCCTGCTCGATGATGAAGGACATCGGGTTGGCTTCGTACATCAGGCGCAGCTTGCCGGGCTTCTCCGGCTCGCGGGAATCGCGCGGGTACATGAACACGCCGCCGCGGGTCAGGATGCGGTGCACGTCGGCCACCATCGAGGCGATCCAGCGCATGTTGTAGTTCTTGGCCAGCGGGCCTTCCTTGCCGGCCAGCAGCTCATCGACATAGCGCTTCACCGGAGCTTCCCAGTGGCGCTGGTTGGACATGTTGATGGCGAACTCGGCAGTCTGGGTCGGCACGGTGATGTTGTCGTGGGTCATCACGAAGCTGCCCAGCTCACGGTCCAGGGTGAAACCCTTGACGCCGTTGCCCAGGGTCAGGATCAGCATGGTCTGCGGGCCATAGATGGCGTAGCCGGCGGCGACCTGGGTGGTGCCCTTCTGCAGGAAGGCTTCCTCGCGCAGGCTGTCGTTCTGGCTCAGGTATTCCTGCGGGCAACGCAGCACGGAGAAGATGGTGCCGACCGAGACGTTGACGTCGATGTTGGAGGAGCCGTCCAGCGGGTCGAAGACCAGCAGGTACGCACCCTTCGGGTACTTGCCCGGAATCTGGTAGGGGTGGTCCATTTCCTCGGAAGCCATGCCGGCCAGGTTGCCGGCCCACTCGTTGGCTTCCAGGAGGATTTCGTTGGAGAGGACGTCGAGCTTCTTCTGCACCTCGCCCTGGACGTTCTCGGTCTCCATGCTGCCCAGCACGCCACCCAGCGCGCCCTTGGAAACGGCGTGGCTGATCTCCTTGCACGCGCGGGCCACCACTTCCACGAGGTGACGCAGGTCGGCCGGGGTGTTGTGACTGCGGGTCTGCTCGATCAGGTAGCGGCTCAGGGTAACGCGGGACATGGAAGACTCCAGGGGAGAAGATGGAAAAAATCAGGGCGCATTCTAGCGTGGAAACGACCGCGATGCCTCCTTGCACGGAGGCTCACCGAATGCTTGGAGCCCGCCGCTCACGGGCAGTTCCCCAACGCCGGTCGGCCCCGCGACCTTCGGCCGCGCGGCGAGCGGCCCACGTGAAAGAAAACGGGGTGACGGCCACATCCGCCCGTCACCCCGCCTCATTCACCTCAGACGATCAGAAGTCCAGGCTCAGCGCCAGGTTCACCCCCTGTGCCAGGTCGTCGCTGCTGCGGTGTGCGCTGTAGCCGCCGCGCAGGGTCAGCTCCGGGGTCAGCTTCTGGGCAACGCCAATGGTGGCGCGCTGCAGGTGGCTCTGCGGGGTATAGCCCTGCAGGCTGAAGCCGATGTCCGGCAGGCTGGTGAAGTTCATGCCGACGTTCTGGGTGTCGTCGGCATATTCCCGCTCTACCGCGACTTCACCGAACAACTGGGTCTGCGGCGATACGTCGAACTTGCCCTGCAGGCCCACGCCGAGGCGCCGGGAGTAGCGATTCTGCTCGTCATAGGCCAGCGCGGTGGAACGGCCGCTGCCCTCTTCGTAGCTATCCACTTTCACCCGCGCCCAGTCCGCACTGACGAAGGGCGACAGGTGCCAGTTCTCGCCGCCCTGGGCAATGTCGTAGCCCAGGCGACCGCTGAAGGCCAGCAGGCTGCCGTCGGTGTCGGCCTTTTCCTCGACTTCGTGGTTGATGATGCTGAACTTGCGGTTCGCATCTTCGTAGTCGAGCTTGCCGCCAGTGACAGAGGCGTCAGCCCACCAGCGGTTCTGCTGGAACTGCACGAACAGGCTGCCCAGGTAGCTGTTGAGCTTGTAGTCGGAGTCGTCGGAGCCAAGCTCCAGTTTCTGCCGGTAGAAGCCCAGCGAGCCACCGACGCGCCAGGCGTCGTCGAGACGATAGCTGGTGCCCAGGGTCAGGTTGGCGCCGTAGCCGGAGCCGTCGGCCGCGCTGTCCTGGTCGTCGTAGTCCAGGTGCTGCGCGCCGCCGCTGACGAAGCCGCGCCACTGGTTCACGCCCTGCCAGCTTTCCCAGTCCGCCAGCCACTGGCTGCGCAGTTGGTCCTGGTAGGCGTTGTACGTGCCCAGGGCCATCTCCGGCAGCATGGTCGCTTCCCACGGGGCAGAGAGCACCGAGTAGGCATAGTCGGCAATCAGCGTCTGGCCGGCGATGGTCGGGTGCACGCCGTCGTTGAAGATCAGCTTGGTCGGATCGGGGTTGCTGCCGTGGCGGCCATACACCGCGTTCTCGGGGCAGCTGTTGCCGCTGAAGCAGGTGCCGATCAGGTTCTGGTCGGTGGCCAGGCCATAGGCGCCCGGGTTGGCCAGGACTTCCTTGAACATCGCCGGGATGTTCAGCGGAATGACGTTGGCGTTGGAGGCGGCCAGCTGCGCGGCCAGTTCCTCGTTGAAAATGCCCGACAGCTGGGTGCCGAAGGACTCCAGGGCGGTGCCGTTGGTGGCCGGGGTCTGCCCCAGGTCAGGCAGCAGCCAGACCATGATGTAGCGCGCACCGGCGTTGTGCAGCGCATCGACGCTGTCCACCAGGCGGCCAGCGGCGGCGCGGGCTGTGGGGTCGTCGGTGATGCGGAACTGGAGGAAGTCGTTACCGCCACCGGTGAGGTAATACAGCGCGTTCGGGTCGGCGCGGTTGTTCACCAGGTAGCCGTCACGGGTACGACTGTCGGAGCCGGAGGTGACGACAGAGCCACCGGGCGCGGTGATGGAATCGTAGATCTGGTCGGTGCGGTAGCCGCCGACCGCCCAGTTGTTGCCGTCCACGGTGCCGGGGACCAGCGACGTGGAGGGGTTCAGGTCGGTGCCATTGATGCCCAGCTTGCCGCCCAGGATCATCGGCGCCGTGGGGCCGAAAATCTCGCCGCTGCCGTCCAGGTAGGTGGGGCCGACGCGGTTGGTGAAGCGGGTGCTGGCACCGGCAGGGCCGCCGGCGTCGGCGAACTGTCCGGAATCGCTCAGGCTGTCGCCGAAGACGACCAGGGTGGAATACGGCGAAGGGGCTGCGGAGGCCTGTGCGGCAATGGCCATCGCGCACGCAGCCGCCAGCGGGGTGAGCGCCTTTCTGATCATTCTGCTACTCCATGCTTTGTTGTTATTCGGTAATCAGAACAACCAAGACAGTATCAGAATTTCTACAGGCGACACCCCTATCTTGCGGCGATCCGCGTCGATCAGCTGGCCTGGCGATTGCTCCGCAGCAGGCTCAGCGCCATCAGCGCGAGCAGGCCGACGCCCGCCAGCAGCAGCGCCCACAGGCCGTAGCGTTTCCAGTTTGTATCGGCCTTCGCCTCCTTGGCCGTCGCGGGTGTGGCAGGAGCCTGAAGAGTGCCCTTGAGCCGTGCCTCGCCCATGCCCGCCAGGCGCTTGGGCTCGTAGCCGGGCACCAGGGTGGTCAACGGCAGGCTGCCATCGGTGATCGAACCGTTGCCCACCGCCAGCTCATAGGGCGCACCGCCGCGCGCGAGGAACACCAGCTCGCTGGCGCGCACGCCCACGCTCAGGTGCGCTGTCGAGCCGCCGAGGCCACCACCGCGCGAATCTACTTGCAGGCGCAACTGGCCCAACGTGCTGCCAGGCAGCTCCAGCTCTTCCTGGGTAATCTCGCCACCCTGCCCCGGCAGGCGATACAGCACGCCGCGCGCCAGCGGAGTCCACTGCACGTTGCCGTCGTGGCGACCAGAGATGACCACCGGCGCCAGGGTGTTGTCCTGCTGCAGAGGAATCCGCACGCGTTCCACCGGCAGTGCCAGCGGCAGGCTCCAGCTGAAGTCACCATTAGTGTCGGTCTTGGTCGCCAGCGGTTCGGACCAGAGCATCGGCACCGGGCCGCTACTGCTGCGGCTGCCACTGAGCGTGGCGCCCACCAGCTGCGCGGCCTGCTCCGGCGACTCCCACCACAGGCGCAGGTAGCGCGCTGTTTCGCCCGGCAGGGCGATGTCGTTCTGCTCGATACGCTGGCCGTTGAAGTCCAGCCGCGCCAGTTGTCCCTCGCCCAGCGAACGCCAGTGTTCGAGGTCGTCGCTGGCCTCGATGCGCAGGCGCTGGAAGCCGTCGCCATCGGCCGTCCAGTCAAGCTGCAGGCGGTCCAGCGGCAGGTCGCCGGCACCGGTCTCCAGCAACCAGCCGCGGAGCACCTGGGCCTTGTCCGGCGTCGGCGCATTCGGGGTGATTTCCAGGATTGTACCGGTGGTGCTGCGGACGATCTTCAGGTTGTCGCCGGCCGCACTGCCAGAGGCGCCACGCAGCGGGAAGATGCGCGCCTGCACTTCGCTGCGCACCTCTTTCTCGCTCGCCGCGCTGGTGCGCAGGCTGTAGGGCAGCGCCTCGCCCTCGGCGTTGAAGATGCGCACGTCGCGCAGGTCACCATGGCGGGCCGCGAACAGTACTTCGATGGGCAGTTGCACGCGGTACCAGGGGCCGTTGCCGGAAACCTCCAGCGGCACGCGATTGGCGAAATCCGCCGGCGCGGGCGCAGCACTGGCGTAATTACCCAGCAGGCACGCGCCGATGAAAAGTACGAGTGTCTTGAGCTTCATGCGGAGGGTTGCTCCTGTTGCGATGACTCTTCGGGCACAGGCCGGCGCGGCGGCAGCGGCGCGAAGTAGCCGACGATCAGCATCAGCACGCCGACACCGATGAAGGAAATGATGCGTTCCAGGCTGCCGCCACTGGCGCGGTCGACCAGGAACAGCTTGATCACCACGACGACCAGCAACACCGCGCCGACCAGCCAGAAATCACGCCGGCCACGCAGATGCCCGGCGATCATCAGGCCCAGTGCGATCAGTGCCCAGACAATGGACAGCCCGGCCTGCACCAGCATGGACTGGCTCAAGGCGTCGAACTCGAACGGCACGCCGCCCCAATGGTGCGCGGTACGGCACACGGCCATGGTCAGCAGGGCAAACAGCGAGGCACCCAGCAGCGCCTGCACCGGCAGGCGCAGGGTCGATTCGGCCACGCCCAGTTGCGGCAGCCCCAGGCGCGTCCACTGGAAGATCGCCGCGAGCACGATGAGCATGCCCAGCTCCAGCGGGTTCAGCAGCGGCAGGTACGGCAGCGGGTCGGCCGCGCCGTTGCTGAACAGGTTGACCAGCCAGAACCAGCCCAGCAGCGCCAGGGCTACCGGAGCGGCGGCGATGGCGCGGTACTCACGCTCGAAGGCGGCCACCGGCCACGGCAGGCGCGCCACACCGCCCATGAGGATCAGGAACAGGCTCGGTACCAGCGCCCAACCCAGCCAGCGCCAGGCGTTGTAGTGCTCGGCCAGGGCGAAGAACAGGTAGCGCAGCTCCAGCGCCAGCACGCCGAGGATCAACCAGCAGCCCAGCACATGGGCCGTGCGCGCGGCCAGGCGCGGTAGCAGCGCATCGAGGCGGCGCAGGATGAAGAAGTGCACCACGAACACCGCCAGCCAGCCAAGCCAGCCCAGCTCTGCCAGCGGGTGGTACTGCAGGTTCCAGGCACTGGCAAGGGCCACCAGCGACACCGGCACCAGCGCCAGGCACAGCAGCGCCAGCGCGCGCCATTGCTCGCGGCGCGCCAGCAGCGACCAGAAGCCCGCGCTGATCGCAGCCACCAGCACCGCCACGTGCTCACGCATCTCGCTGGGCACGAAGCGGGCGATCTCCCACAGCGCGGTCAATGCCCACCAACCGGCGCCCCAGACCAGCAGCAACTGCGAAAGCCGCTCCAGTCCAAGACCACCCAGCGCCAGGTTGCGCTCGCGCTCGCTGGCTCGGTGCAGGCGCCAAGCGCCGACCAGAGCGGCCAGCGCCAGCACCGCCGGAGTCCAGAAGCCCATGTGCGCCAGCGGCTTCAGGCCCTCGCTGGGCAGGTCGCCGAACAGCGCGGCGCCACCGAAGAGGAAGGCGCCCGCGCCAATCACCTGCAGCACCAGGCCGAAGACGAAAGCAGCGCGTTGCTGCAATTGCAGGCTCAACCAGAGGATCAGCAAGCCGCTGCCCGCCCACACCGCCGCCGCCGTTTGCCACGGCAGCACGAAAAGCACGGCGAGGTTGACGAAGGCCAGGCCCAGCAGCAGGACCACGCTCAATCCCAGCATCAGCCGGCGGTCGTCGCGGACCATGGCGTCTCTCGCAGCGACCAGCATGCCAGCGATCAACGCGAGGCCAATCAGCGAGGCCGTTACCAGCCCGCGCCAGCCGGAGCCCAGCACCCCGCCGCCTTCCTGCGCGCCATGCAGATGCAGGAGGAACACCGCCCCGCCCAACAGCTGCACGGCAAATGCGCAGGCCAGGAAGGTGCGCGAGCGCAGGCGCAGCGCGGCGAACAGCGTGGCCAGCCCGGCGATGGCCCAAGTCATGGCCGTGCCGTCCGCGCCAAGCAGCAGGGGCGCGATCAGGTAGAGGAAGGCCAGGCCGAAAGCTGCCAGGACCGGGCGCGCACTCGGCTCCCAGCTGCGCAGAATGTGTGGATCGGCGTTGCGCAGGTTCCAGAAGCTGAACAGCAATGCCACACCGAGCATCAGCGCGCCCAGCGGTGCACCTTCGAGCAGCGTCAGCGATTGCGGGTCGGCATGCAGCCCAGCGAGGAACGCCAGCGCTGCGCCCACTTGCAACAGCAGGGCAAAAATCCGCGCCAGCGGTCGCTGCTGGCGCAGGCCGAGCCAGAAGATACCGGCGCCTTCCACGGCCCAGGCGGCAGACGTCCAGCGCGCATCCAGGCCCAGTGGAATCGCCAGGGTGCCGAATACCACGCCCAGCGCCAGGCAGGTTTCCACCAGCAGCAGCGCGCGGCCGGCAGTGCGACCGGCCAGCACGCGGGCGAGCACCATGTAGAACAGGCCCAGCGCCAGGGCGCTGAACGCAGCGCCGAACTCCAGGTGCTGGATGATCCCGTACTGCAGGCCGAAGCCCACCAGCGGCGTACCGAACAGGACGGTGCCGTCGACGTAGTCGGTCTGCCGCGCCGACCAGCGCAGCAGCGCCTCGCGGGAGTCATCCTCCGGCGCGCCAGCCGCCTCGCGCAGGCGCCGGCGGGCGAACAGCAGGCCGATGGCGACGTAGGTGAGGAAGAACAGGACCAGGAACGGCTCGGTCGTTCCGAACAGCTCCGGCTGGTACGAGCGCAGGCCCCAGGCCAGGCCGATGCCGAAGGTGCCGAAGAAACCGATCAGGTTGAGCAGGCGCCAGGCCTTGAACCAGGCGATGGCGAAAATACCGGCGTTGAGCAGGGCGAAGTAGCTGAACAGCGCGACATGGCTGCCGCCGCCGGTGGAAGCCAGGATCGGCGCGGCGAAACCGCCCAGCGCGGCAGCGGCGGCCAGGCCCAGCGCGTCCTGGAGAATGGCCAGGATCGCCGAGAACAGGGTGACCGCCACCAGCAGCACGAACCCGGCCTGCGGATCGATCAGCACTTCGCCGTGGTTCATCGCCGGGTACAGCTTGATACTGGCGAACACCGTCAGGTAGAGCACGGCGATGCCGGTGCCCTGGAGAATCAGCGCATAGGCCGGGCGCCGATGACGCAGCCACCAACCCAGGCCGAGCAACGCCAGCGCGGCGGCCGCGGTGCCGATGTACGGCCCCTGCGGCGGCATGGTCATGCCTTCGGTGGCGTAGCGCAGCAGGAAGGCCAGGCCGAGGAACAACAGCAGCACGCCGACGCGCAGTACGGTATTGCCGCCCAGCAGCCAGTCGCGGGCGGCTCCGAAGGCGCGGTCGAACAGTGAGGGAACTGGCGGTTGTGGTGGCGCCGGCGGGGCGGCAGGAGCCGCGTGTGGCTGAACCTCGGGCTCTTCGACACGCGCCTGGGTTGCTGGCTTGTCCAGGGGTTCGAGCACCAGGTCCGACCACTCGACAGCTGCTCCCTCCCGCGCAGCGGCCGCTGGGGCGGGCGCCAGCTCGTCGGCAGGCAGCTCGATACTCCACTCCAGCTCGGTGGCAACAGCTTCGCGGGTGGGTGCCTCGAATTCGGGCTCGCCGTCGGCGTCTACTTCAGTCCTGGACGGAGCAACGGGCATCTCGGGCGCGGTGTACTCGACGCCGGCCGGCGGCACCTGCCCGGCAGCGCCACGCTCCACCTGCAGCAGCCGCTCATAGAGAGCCTTGGTGCCCTGGTCGAAGCGCTCGCCAAAGGCCTTCAGCTCGCCGCGAAGGCTGGCATTTTCCCTTTGCAGGCTGTGCAGCGCGAAGGTCTGCCCCAGCGCGAGGCCCACCACCGCACCCAGTACCGCCCCGGTAATCGACTCGCCCGCAGCGGCGCCGAAGACCAGGCCGACCAGCATGAAAATCCATTGCATGCTTTCGAATCCTTGAGGTTCTGTGCGAATCCATCCCGACCCGGACGCGTACGCCCGGACAGCTGAGTATATCGGCCCGGCTCCCTGGCCTGCGTCCACGATCTCACAGCTTCGAATGATCAGACGTCGGAACGTGTCGTTCGGCCACGCTCCGTGAAAAAGTCAGAAATTTCCTAAAAGGTGACACTTAGCTGTAGGAGCGAGCTTGCTCGCGAACCGCCCAGCTCCGGCGTTACCGGGTAACTCGTTCGCGAGCAAGCTCGCTCCTACAAAGAACAAACCTCCAGCGCGGAAGACGGGCAAAAAAAAGCCGGGCATAAGCCCGGCTTTCTCGTACTGCTGGTCGACTTAGACCTTGGCGCGCTCGTAGCGCTTGCGGTCGTTCTCGTTCAGCATCTTCTTACGCAGACGGATCGACTTCGGCGTCACTTCCACCAGCTCGTCATCGGCGATGAATTCCAGCGCCTGCTCCAGGGTGAAGCGGATCGGCGGAACCAGGGCGATGACTTCGTCCTTGCCCGAAGCGCGCATGTTGTCGAGCTTCTTGCCTTTGGTGGGGTTGATCACCAGGTCGTTGTCACGGCTGTTGATGCCGGCCAGCTGGCCTTCGTAGATCTCGTCGCCTGGGCCGAGGAACAGCTTGCCGCGGCTCTGCAGGGTTTCCAGCGAGTAGGTCAGCGCGGTGCCGGTGGCCATGGAGACCAGTACGCCGTTCTGACGGTTGGTCACTTCGCCGGCCTTGATCGGGCCGTAGTGGCTGAAGGTCGAGGTCAGGATGCCGGTGCCCGAGGTCAGGGTCAGGAAGTTGTTACGGAAGCCGATCAGGCCACGCGCCGGGATGGTGTATTCCAGGCGCACACGGCCCTTGCCGTCGGGGATCATGTTGGTCAGATCGCCCTTGCGCAGGCCCATCTGTTCCATCACCGAGCCCTGGTGCTGCTCTTCGATGTCGATGGTGACGTTCTCGTAAGGCTCCTGCTTCTCGCCTTCGGCGGTCTCGATGATGACCACTTCCGGACGGCCTACGGCCAGCTCGAAGCCTTCACGGCGCATGGTTTCGATCAGTACCGAGAGGTGCAGTTCGCCACGGCCGGAGACCTTGAACTTCTCCGGGGAGTCGCCTTGCTCGACGCGCAGGGCCACGTTGTGCAGCAGTTCCTTGTCCAGACGGTCCTTGATGTTGCGGCTGGTGACGAACTTGCCTTCCTTGCCGGCGAACGGCGAGTCGTTGACCTGGAAGGTCATGCTCACGGTCGGCTGGTCGACGGTCAGCGGCGGGCGCGCTTCGACGTTCTGCGGGTCGCACAGGGTGTCGGAGATGAACAGCTCGTCCATGCCCGAGACGCAGACGATGTCACCGGCTTCGGCTTCAGCGACTTCGATGCGCTGCAGGCCCGAGTGGCCCATGATCTTCAGGATACGGCCGTTGCGCTTGGTGCCGTCGTCGCTGATGGCCACGACCGGGGTGTTGGTCTTGACCTTGCCGCGGGCGATACGGCCGATGCCGATCACGCCGAGGAAGCTGTTGTAGTCCAGCTGGGAGATCTGCATCTGGAACGGGCCGTCGACGTCGACTTTCGGCGCCGGGACGTGGTCGATGATCGCCTGGAACAGCGCGTCCATGTTGTCGTCCATCTTCTCGTGGTCCATGCCGGCGATGCCGTTCAGGGCACTGGCGTAGACGATCGGGAAGTCCAGCTGCTCGTCGGTGGCGCCGAGGTTGTCGAACAGGTCGAAGATCTGGTCGATGACCCAGTCAGGACGCGCGCCCGGACGGTCGATCTTGTTCACCACGACGATCGGACGCAGGCCGGCCTTGAAGGCCTTCTGGGTCACGAAACGGGTCTGCGGCATGGGGCCGTCCTGGGCGTCGACCACCAGCAGTACAGAGTCGACCATCGACATCACGCGCTCAACCTCGCCACCGAAGTCGGCGTGGCCGGGGGTGTCGACGATGTTGATGCTGTAGTCGTTCCATTTCAGCGCGGTGTTCTTCGCCAGAATGGTGATGCCACGCTCTTTTTCCTGGTCGTTGGAGTCCATCACGCGCTCGTTCTCCGCTTCTTTGCGGTCGAGGGTGCCGGACAGGCGCAGGAGCTTGTCTACGAGGGTGGTCTTGCCATGGTCGACGTGGGCGATGATGGCGATGTTGCGCAGTTTTTCGATCACAGTGTCAGTCTCGATAGTGAATCTTCGGCTGCCGATTTCGGCAGCGGGGGCCGGGCCGTGGCGCGGCGGTGCAAATGGTCAGGGCGTGAGCTTACGCACCCAATGTGTCGGGAGGTCGGTGGCGGATGCTGCCGCCGAACAGTCCGGGCTGGCGGCGTTGGTCCGCGCCTTTATTGCGGACGGTAAACACGCACATTGGTGTGCCCTTCGTTGACCAGGTGGTGGGCGTGCAGACGACTCATCACGCCCTTGTCGCAATACAGGAGGTACTGGCGATTGGGGTCCAGTTCCTTGAATTTGCTGTTGATCGCGTAGAACGGCATCGGCAGTACTTCGATGCCCTCGATGGCCAGCGGTTCATCTTCCTGGGCGTCCGGGTGGCGGATGTCCACGACGATCTGCCCGGCCAGCACTTCATCGACCATTTCCACCGCCAGGTCCTTGCCCAGTTCGTCGATCACGCGGTCGACGGTCATCTGGGTGGAGCGCTCCAGGGCGCGGTCGAGCACGGCCATGTCGAACTTGGTTTCTTCGTAGTCGACTCGGTGCGGCTTGGCCTGGGTGGTCGGGTTCACCGAGATCACGCCGCAATATTCTGGCATGTGCTTGGCGAACTCGGCGGTGCCGATCTTCGTCGCGGTGTCGATGATGTCCTGCTTGTGGCTGACGATCAGCGGGCGCAGGACCAGGGTATCGGTCACCCGGTCGATCACAGAGAGGTTCGGCAGGGTCTGGCTGGAAACCTGGGAAATCGCCTCGCCGGTCACCAGCGCGTCGATCTCCAGGCGCTCGGCCACTCGGCTGGCGGCGCGCAGCATCATGCGCTTCAAGGTCACGCCCATGTAGCTGTCGTCGACCTTGGTGAGAATCTCACCGACCACTTCCTCGAAGGGCACGCTGACGAACAGCACGCGCTGGGAGCTGCCGTACTTCTTCCACAGGTAGTGCGCGACTTCCATCACGCCCAGTTCGTGGGCGCGGCCGCCGAGGTTGAAGAACACGAAGTGGCTGATCATGCCGCGGCGCATCATCTGGTAGGCCGCCACGGTGGAGTCGAAGCCACCGGACATCAGCACCAGCACCTGCTCCAGCGCACCCAGCGGGTAGCCGCCGAGGCCATCGTGCTGGGCATGGATGACATAGAGGCGGTCATGGCGGATTTCCACGCGCACTTCCACTTCCGGGTTCTTCAGCGATACGCCCGCCGCGCCACAGTGCTGGCGCAGGCCACCGCCGACATAGCGCTCGACGTCGATGGAGGTGAACGGATGCTTGCCAGCGCGCTTGCAGCGCATGGAGAAGACTTTGCCCGGCAACTTGTCGCCGAAATGGGCCTTGCACTTCTCGAGGATGTCGTCGAAATCGCCCAGCGGGTATTCGTGCACTTCCAGGAAGTGGCCGATGCCCGGCGTGCAGGTCAGGCGCTCGATCATCTCGCGCAGGACCTTGGGGTCAGTGACCCTGGTCTCGACCTCGAGGTTGTCCCACTCGCCTTCGACCAGCAGCTCGGGGTCGAGGTCGCGGAGCACCGTGCGAATGTTCTTCGCCAGCTGGCGGATGAAGCGCTTGCGCACCGGCCGGCTCTTGATGGTGATTTCCTGGAAGACCTTGACGATGAGTTTCATGCGAGTCGGGCGATTGCCATGGGACTGAAAAAAAGGGGCGGAATTATATCCGAAATTGCTCAAGACTTGAGCAGAAATCGGAGACTTTCTTTTCCGCGCACCAAAATGGACGAACGCACCACGATACGGCACCAAAACGGTGCACAATTATCACGCAATTCTCTGCAATACCCGCCACAGCCCGTGATTTCAGGGCTTCTGCCCATTTACGGGCACTGGCACGCAACTTGCTCTCTTGTGAGGCAGGTTGCCCTGGCGGAGTATTCCGGCCGGCATCACCCGATACTGGGGCACGAAAAAGCTCCCAGCTCTAATCCCTCCTGGAGGACAGCATGTCGTACAAGTCGCAACAACTGATCAAAGATCATGACGTGAAGTGGGTTGACCTGCGCTTCACCGATACCAAAGGCAAGCAGCAGCACGTCACCATGCCCGCCCGCGACGCGCTGGACGACGAGTTCTTCGAAGCCGGCAAGATGTTCGATGGTTCCTCCATCGAAGGCTGGAAGGGCATCGAAGCCTCCGACATGATCCTGCTCCCGGACGACAGCACCGCCGTGCTCGACCCGTTCACCGAAGAGCCGACCCTGATCATCGTTTGCGACATCATCGAGCCGAGCACCATGCAAGGCTACGAGCGCGACCCGCGCAACATCGCCAAGCGCGCCGAGGAATACCTGAAGTCCACCGGTATCGGTGACACCGTATTCGTCGGCCCGGAGCCGGAGTTCTTCATCTTCGACGAAGTGAAGTTCAAGTCCGACATCTCCGGCTCGATGTTCAAGATCTTCTCCGAGCAGGCTTCCTGGAACACCGACGCCGACATCGAGACCGGCAACAAGGGTCACCGTCCGGGCGTCAAAGGCGGCTACTTCCCGGTACCGCCGGTCGACCACGACCACGAAATCCGTACCGCCATGTGCAACGCCCTGGAAGAAATGGGCCTGGTCGTGGAAGTCCACCACCACGAAGTGGCCACCGCTGGCCAGAACGAGATCGGTGTGAAGTTCAACACCCTCGTTGCCAAGGCTGACGAAGTCCAGACCCTGAAGTACTGCGTGCACAACGTTGCCGACGCCTACGGCAAGACCGTGACCTTCATGCCGAAGCCGCTGTACGGCGACAACGGCTCGGGCATGCACGTGCACATGTCCATCTCCAAGGATGGCAAGAACACCTTCGCTGGCGAAGGCTATGCCGGCCTGTCCGATACCGCCCTGTACTTCATCGGCGGCATCATCAAGCACGGTAAAGCCCTGAACGGCTTCACCAACCCGGCCACCAACTCCTACAAGCGTCTGGTTCCTGGCTTCGAAGCCCCGGTCATGCTGGCCTACTCGGCCCGTAACCGTTCCGCCTCGATCCGTATCCCGTACGTTTCCAGCCCGAAAGCCCGCCGCATCGAAGCGCGCTTCCCGGACCCGGCTGCCAACCCCTACCTGTGCTTCGCCGCTCTGCTGATGGCCGGCCTGGACGGCATCCAGAACAAGATTCACCCCGGCGATGCCGCCGACAAGAACCTGTACGACCTGCCGCCGGAAGAGGCGAAGGAAATCCCGCAGGTTTGCGGCAGCCTGAAAGAGGCGCTGGAAGAGCTCGATAAGGGCCGTGCGTTCCTGACCAAGGGCGGCGTGTTCACCGACGAGTTCATCGATGCCTACATCGAGCTGAAGTCGGAAGAAGAAATCAAGGTGCGCACCTTCGTGCACCCGCTGGAATACGACCTGTACTACAGCGTCTGATCCACGAATACCTATAAATAGCGACAGCATTAAGGCCTCCTTCGGGAGGCCTTTTTTATGCCTGCAGAAAAACGCCGCAGCTCATCTCCGCAGGAGCGAGCCTGCTCGCGAACCGCTTGGCACTGACCTGATCGCGAGCAGGCTCGCTCCTGCAACGGGAGGCCGGGATCAGATACCGCCGTCCCCCGGCACGCCCTGTTCCTCATCGTCCTCGCGGCGCGATTTGCGCATGCGCGAAAGCTGCACGTTCAGGCGCGGCATGGAGAGCTCCAGCCCGGCCTTGTCGAGCTTCTGCCGCAAGCGCAGGTTGAACGCGCGCTGTACTTCCCACTGGCGGATCGGCGCGGTCTTGAAGCGGAAGCGCAGGATCGCCTGGCCGGCATCGAAGCTCTCGATACCCTGGATTTCCAGTGGCGACCAGATGGCGCGGTTGATGGTGCGGTCGGTGCGCAGCTCGCCGGAGACCTCCTTGACCAGCGCCAGCGCGTCGTCGATCGGCATGCTCGCCGGCACCGGCCAGCGGAACATGGCGTAGCCGAACTGGCGCGAGTAGTTCTTGATGCTCTTGATCTCGCTGAACGGGATGGTGTGCACCACGCCGTCCAGGTCGCGCAGGCGCACGGTGCGGATGGTCAGGCCCTCCACCGTGCCGAGGTGGCCGCCGACGTCGACGTAGTCGTCGATGGACAGCGAATCCTCGATGATGATGAACAGGCCGGTGATCAGATCCGCCACCAGCGATTGCGCGCCGAAACCGATGGCCAGGCCGATCACACCGGCACCGGCGAGCAGCGGCGTGACGTTCATGCCCATGTTGGCCAGGGCGACGATCAGGGCGATCACCGCGATGGTCACGAACAGTACGTTGCGGATCAGCGGCAGCATGGTCAGGGCGCGGGCATTGGCGCTCTTCTTGCCGCCCAGTCCGAGGCTGTGCTGCACGGCGGTGTCCGTGAGGATCCAGACCAGCCAGGCGACCAGCAGGGTGGTGCCGAAGCTGAACAGCTTGAGGCTGATCTGCGAGCCGTCGCCCTCGGCGAAGCGGATCAGCGACATGCCCCAGACGCGCAGGCCGATCTCCAGGAAGAACAGCAGGCTGGCGATGTGCAGCAGGGTGTAGCCGAAGCTCTGCAATTGCTCGATGTAGGGCGCATGGCGACGCGCACCGCGCCGGGCAGAGCGCTGGTGCGCGCGACGGATCAGGCCGTTGACGGTCATCGCCACCACCGCCACGACGGCGCAGACCAGGGCCCGGCGCAGTGCGTAGCTGCTGTCGCCGGCAGTAACGATGGTGGCGAACAGCGAAATGCCCACCAGCACCAACACCGGCAGGAACCAGATCGAGCCGATCAGCTCGACCAGGTCGCTCAGGCCGCGGCGCTTGAGGCGGCGCTCCAGTGGCTGGTTGCGGATCAGGTGTGCGATGGGGCGGCGGAACTGCAAGACGAACAGCGCGGTGAGCAGCGCCGCGCAGATATTCGCCACCGAACCGACGAACAGCGAGATGTTCATGCCCAGGCTCTCGATGACGCGCGGGTCGTGCATCACCTCGCCCAGCGCGGCGAGGCTGCCGATCAGCCAGAGCGGGCGGAAGGCGCGGCGCCGCAGGATATCCAGCGCACGCATGCGGTGCGGGCCGCTGAGCAGCGACAGGGAGATCACGCACAGGGCGGAGAACAGCGTGCCGCACACCAGGGTGTACGCGATCACCATCGCCACCAGCTTGCCGAGCGAGCTGGGCAGCACAACCGACAGGTAGACGGTAATCAGGAAGGCGACCAGCCAGGGGCCCAGCTTGCGCAAGGCGAACAGCAGCAGATCGCGGGTCTTGGGATGCTGCGGCAGCTCGCCTTCCAGGCCGAAGCGCTTGCGCATGCGCCCGGCAATCCAGCGCAGGCCGAGGGCGACGCAGGCCCAGATGAGGATGACCAGGGCAAAATCGAGGATCATTCCCGGCCATTCCGCCAGCGACGGCGTGCGCACTTCCAGCTCGTAACCCGCGCCCTGGAACAGCTCGGCCCAGCGCACCATCGGGCTGTTGGCGCCTTCGAACTGCTTCTCCAGGCTGCCCAGGGTATCGCCGATCAGGCCGAGCACGCCGCCCTGCTCCTCCGCACCCTTCTGCGTCGCATCGCGCAGTTGCTTGAGTTTCTTCAGCAGGTCACCGCGCTGCTGGTCGTTCTCCAGGGTCTTGATCACCTGGTTCAGCGACTGCTCCAACTGGGCATCACTGACCTTGGTCTCGCCACCGCCCGTCACCCCGGCCAGCGGCCCGGGAAGCGCCGCCAGCGCGGGCCCGGCGACGGACAAGCCGAGGCCCAGGCAGCACAGCAGCAGCCACTGACGAAGCAGGTAACGAATCGAAATCACAGGCACACCCCACACCGATGGAAAATGACGCTCGCCCGCATCATACAGACGCCGGCGCCAGGCTCGGACCCGTCCCGCGCGGGAAAGGTCCTTCGACGAGCAGCAGCGCACAACGCGCGGCGCCCTGCTGAAAGACAATAGGCAACTTGCCAGCCGCCGTCGGCGGTGCAAGGCTTGGCACGACCATCCGGAGATTCTTCATGCGCCTGATCCTTACCGCCCTGCTGCTCGCCGCCGCATTGCCAGCCAGCGCGCAGATCTACAAGTACACCGACGCCAACGGCAAGACGGTGTTCACCAACCAGCCGCCGACCAACGTCGACGCCAAGCCCGTGGAACTGCCACCGACCAACACCGTCGGCCCGCAGGCTCCCATCGTCCCCGTCGACGGCGGCGGCCAGAGCCAGGCGACCGGCGCCTACGCCATTCTCGCCCTGAGCAACCTGCCGGACGACGAATCGCTGCGCCAGAACAACGGCACCTTCATGGTGAACGTCGTGGTGCAGCCGGCCCTGGCGCCGGATCACCAATTGCAGCTGTTGCTCGACGGCCAGCCGTACGGCGCCCCGACCAGCAGCACCAGCATCGGCCTGCAGAACATCGACCGTGGCGACCACACCCTGGCAGTCCAGGTGCTGCAGGGCAGCCGGGTGATCCAGGCCAGCAGCCCGGTGAGCTTCACCCTGCAGCGCATCAGTACCAACAGCCCAGCGCGCAAGGGCAACTGACGATGCGTCACCTGGTAGTTTTCCTGTTCTCGGTGCTGTTCTGCCTCTCGGCCAGCGCCGAGGTCTACACCTACATCGACAAGGACGGCAACCGCGTCTTCACCGACCAGCCACCGCGCGGCAACGCACAGAAGCTGCAACTGGCGCCGACCAACTCCCAGCCCGGCTCGCCCAATGGCGTGCAGATGCCGCCGCCGCTCTACGCACCGGCCACTCCCGCGCTGCCGCCCGGCCCGCCGGCCTACCAGTTGCTGCGCATCATCGTGCCGGAGCCCGATGCCACCGTACGCGCCAATGACGGGGCTCTTATCGTTTCCGCCACCAGTGACCCGGCCCTGTTGCCCGGCCACCTCTACCGCCTGCTGCTGGACGGCAAGCCGGTCGGCGACCCTGGCCGCAGCCCGGTCTTCCCGCTGAACAACATCGATCGTGGCACTCACCAGCTGTCGGTGGAAATCATCGACACCCTCGGGCGCACCATCGAGCAGACGCCCAACCAGCCCTTCCACATGTTCCGCGTTTCCGTGGCCGACTCGCTCGACCTCGACCGCAGCCAACCGCTCAGCGCCGACCGTCGCTGACGGCGGCGTGCGATCTGCCACAAATGCACCATATCGGTGCATGTGCCTGCACCACTTTCTATACTCTCCCCATTTCGGGTCACTCCCGCTGAGCGGATTGGCCGCCTGCGCACCGCAAATCAGCGCGATGCCGCGAAATACGCGTCTTTTCAGGGCCTGGTTTGCTTCTTGCATTTTCCCGCACAGTCTTGGGACATCTCCTACGCCATGCCTACAGAAACCCAGCTCCGCCTGTTGCTCGACAACCTCACCACGGCGGTGATCCTGCTCAACGCCGAGCTGCGCCTGGAGTACATGAACCCGGCCGCGGAAATGCTGCTGGCAGTCAGTGGCCAGCGCAGCCATGGGCAATTCATCAGCGAGCTGTTCACCGAATCGCCCGAGGCGCTGCAGTCGCTGCGCCAGGCCGTGGAAGAGGCGCACCCCTTCACCAAGCGCGAAGCGACCCTGACCTCGCTGACCGGCCAGACCATCACCGTCGACTACGCGGTGACGCCGATCCTCGACCGTCGCGACACCCTGCTGCTACTCGAAGTCCACCCTCGCGACCGGCTGCTGCGGATCACCAAGGAAGAGGCGCAACTGTCCAAGCAGGAGACCACCAAGCTCCTGGTGCGCGGCCTGGCCCATGAGATCAAGAACCCGCTGGGTGGGATTCGTGGCGCGGCGCAGCTGCTTTCCCGGGAGCTGCCGGACGAATCGCTCAAGGACTACACCAACGTCATCATCGAGGAAGCCGACCGGCTGAGGAACCTGGTGGACCGCATGCTCGGCTCCAACAAGCTCCCGCAGCTCTCGGTGACCAACGTCCACGAAGTGCTGGAGCGCGTCTGCAGCCTCGTCGAAGCCGAAACCCAGGGCACCATTCCGCTGGTACGCGACTACGACCCGAGCATCCCGGACCTGCTGATCGACCGCGAGCAGATGATCCAGGCGGTGCTCAACATCGTGCGCAACGCCATGCAGGCGATCGCCGCGCAAAACGAACTCAAGCTGGGGCGCATCACCCTGCGCACCCGCACCCTGCGCCAGTTCACCATCGGCCACACGCGCCATCGCCTGGTGTGCAAGGTGGAGATCATCGACAACGGCCCGGGCATTCCGGCTGAACTGCAGGACACCATCTTCTATCCCATGGTCAGCGGCCGCGCCGACGGCACCGGCCTGGGCCTCGCCATCACCCAGAACATCATCAGCCAGCACCAGGGCTTGATCGAATGCGAGAGCCATCCCGGCCACACCGTGTTCAGTCTGTTCCTGCCCCTGGAACAAGGAGTCCATTGACCATGAGCCGATCAGAGACCGTCTGGATCGTCGACGACGACCGCTCCATCCGCTGGGTGCTGGAAAAAGCCCTGCAGCAGGAAGGCATGACCACCGTCAGCTTCGACAGCGCCGACAGCGTGATGAGCCGCCTGGGCCGGCAACAACCGGACGTGATCATCTCCGACATCCGCATGCCCGGTTCCAGCGGCCTGGATTTGCTGGCGCAGATCCGCGAGGTGCACCCGCGCCTGCCGGTGATCATCATGACTGCGCATTCGGACCTGGACAGCGCGGTGGCCTCCTACCAGGGCGGCGCCTTCGAATACCTGCCCAAGCCGTTCGACGTCGACGAGGCCGTCTCCCTGGTCAAGCGCGCCAACCAGCACGCCCAGGAGCAACAGGGCCTGGAAGCCCCGGCCAACCAGACACGCACCCCGGAAATCATCGGCGAGGCGCCGGCGATGCAGGAGGTGTTCCGTGCCATCGGTCGCCTCTCTCACTCCAACATCACCGTGCTGATCAACGGCGAGTCGGGTACCGGCAAGGAGCTGGTCGCCCACGCCCTGCACCGCCACAGCCCGCGCGCGGCTTCGCCGTTCATCGCGCTGAACATGGCGGCGATCCCCAAGGATCTGATGGAATCGGAACTGTTCGGCCACGAGAAAGGCGCCTTCACCGGCGCAGCCAACCAGCGCCGCGGCCGCTTCGAGCAGGCCGATGGCGGTTCGCTGTTCCTCGACGAGATCGGCGACATGCCGGCCGACACCCAGACCCGCCTGCTGCGCGTGCTGGCTGATGGCGAGTTCTACCGGGTAGGTGGCCACACCCCGGTGAAAGTGGACGTGCGAATCATCGCCGCCACTCACCAGAACCTGGAAAACCTGGTGCGCGAAGGCAAGTTCCGCGAGGACCTGTTCCACCGCCTGAACGTCATCCGGGTGCACATTCCGCGCCTGGCCGACCGCCGCGAGGACATCCCGGCACTCGCCCGGCACTTCCTTTCGCGCGCGGCGCAGGAGCTGGCGGTCGAGCCGAAGCTGCTCAAGCCGGAAACCGAGGAATACCTGAAGAACCTCGGCTGGCCGGGCAACGTGCGCCAGCTGGAAAACACCTGCCGCTGGATCACCGTCATGGCATCCGGCCGCGAGGTGCATATCGACGACCTGCCCCCGGAGCTGATGACCCAGCCACAAGACAGCGTGCCGGCCGCCAACTGGGAGCAGGCGTTGCGCCATTGGGCCGACCAGGCACTGGGACGCGGGCAGTCGAACCTGCTGGACACCGCCGTGCCGGCATTCGAGCGGATCATGATCGAGACCGCGCTCAAGCACACCGCCGGCCGCCGCCGCGACGCCGCCGTACTGCTGGGCTGGGGCCGCAATACCCTGACCCGCAAGATCAAGGAATTGGGCATGAAGATCGACGGCCCGGACGAGGACGGCGACGACTGACGTCGTTCCACTGAAAAGGGGCCGAAGGCCCCTTTTTCTTGTGTTGCTGCGCCAAACCCCGTAGCGCGGTGCCGGGCAGTCCGCTCCTGCGCAGTTGGCGAGCGCGCCATTGGCTGTCGGTGCGGGCCACGGCCGCCATCAACGCCCATTAAACCGGGTCACATCCCGGTAGCATTTACCCCCAGAACCTGTGGATAACACTGTGCACGGAACGGGGAAGGAACGTGCTACAGCCCAGAGCATGCGCGGTCTGGGGGTTTGCTCGGTTTCTGTGCAGGAATTTGCGGGTTGCCCACATCGGCTGTGCGCCTGCCTGTGGATAAGCTTGGGGCAAGCCGCTGCGCTTCACAGCCCACGCGGGTTTGCGCGGACCGTACAAAAAACGCTCAGTCCATGGCGAAGCCGTGTTGACGCCAGGCTTCATAGACGGTCACGGCAACGGTATTGGACAGGTTCAGGCTGCGGCAACCCGGACGCATCGGCAGGCGCACACGCTGCTCCGGCGGCAGCGCGTCACGCACTTCCTCGGGCAGCCCACGGCTTTCCGGGCCGAAGAGGAAAGCGTCGCCACGCTCGTAAGCCACTTCATGGAATGGCTGCGAACCCTTGGTGGTGAAGGCGAACAGGCGCGGACGGCCGAGCTGTTCCAGGCATTCCTCGAGGCTCGCGTAGCGCCGCACGCTGGCGTACTCGTGGTAATCCAGCCCGGCGCGACGCAGGCGCTTGTCGTCCAGCTCGAAGCCCAGCGGCTCGATCAGGTGCAGGCTTACGCCCGCGTTGGCGCACAGCCTGATAATGTTGCCGGTGTTGGGGGGAATTTCCGGTTGAAAAAGGATTACGTGGAACATGCAGCGCTCCGAGCCTGAGAACGGCGGGCATTCTACTCCCGCAAAGGAGCAAATGCGGCCCAGGCCCTGGCTGAAAGTGATGGTTTCGCTGTGTGTGCTGGGCCTGCTGCTGGGCCTGATGATAGGCCGCCTGGTCAATCCGCCGCACGAAGGGCCAACCCGGATCCTCGCCATAGAGCCTTCGCCCGATGGCCTGGTACTCACCCTGGACGCGCAGCCGGCCGTTCGCGCCGGCCACCAGGACGGCGCACTGGTGCTGCAGATCGAAGCCGTTGCCACGGCACAGCAGGGGCAACTGCGGATCGGTGATGCGCCGGTGCGCTGGAGACTGGAGCCGCAAGGGGAAGGGCTTTTGCTGACACTGCTGTCAACCCGGCGCCTGCAAGGCACCTGGGACAGCGCCGAAATCGAGGGCCGGTGGCGCCTGAGCATCAGCGCGCGGCCCGAATAAAAGCGGGGTGTTCCCGGCCTGCCTGGTCCGGGGCCCCGAAGTGGGAGGCGATGCCTTCGAGCGAAGGTTCGCGGGCATAAAAGAGGGGTTTCCCCGGCCTGCCTGTACCAGGACCCCTAACGGGTGCGCAGGGCGCCGTAGCACGCCTGCGGGCATAAAAAGGGGGCTTTCCCGGCCTGCCTGTACCAGGACCCCCGAACCGGCTGCGACGGCCGCCGCTTCGGGCTGCACGCTCGCTAGATGTAAAAGAGGGGTTCCCCAGCCTGCCTGTACCGAGGCCCCTGAAATCGCTGTTGTCAGGGGTATTGCAGAGGGCGTGCCAAAACCGGCTCAGGGCCTTGACGGCGAGCGGAGGCACGACACGAAAAGACCCTACAGGCCTTGCTGCATGAGGCTTTCAGCGATTTTTACCCGTTAACTGAAACGCGCTGACGGCAGCGCTCCCCAGGCATGTCGCGGCGCGCAGAGTGTCGCTGCACCTGCGCCCTGCTAGTGCGCATGCACCAAACTTGAACGCACTGCGCGGCATTCCCCTGCAGGAGCGAGCTTGCTTGCGAACAACCGTGACACCAGCGCCACCGGCAAAAGCGGTTCGCGAGCAAGCTCGCTCCTAGAAAAGAGCCCGCGCATTTACCCACAACAGGCTTGGGCAATTGCTGGAACAGTCTGTGGATAAACAGCTCAACGGCAGGCTGTGCGTGGCCTTCGCGTGGCTGTTCAAATTTTGTACAACCCAGATCGCAGGCAAAGAAAAAGGCGCCCGAAGGCGCCTTTCTCGTCTGGCGTCAGTGATTACTGAGCCGAGATCTCGCCGGAAGCCTGCATACGGGCGATTTCCTGCGCGTACAGCGCATCGAAGTTCACCGGGGACAGCATCAGCGCCGGGAACGAACCGCGGACAACCAGGCTGTCCAGGGTTTCGCGAGCGTACGGGAAGAGGATGTTCGGGCAGAAGGCGCCCAGGGTGTGGCTCATGCTGGAAGCGTCCAGGCCCTTGATCAGGAAGATGCCGGCCTGCTGCACTTCAGCGATGAAAGCGGTTTCCTCGTTGTTCTTCACGGTCACCGAAACAGTCAGGACCACTTCGTAGAAGTCGCCGTCCAGCTGCTTCTGACGGGTGTTCAGGTCCATCGAAATGGCCGGCTGCCACTCCTGGCGGAAGATTTCCGGAGCCTTGGGGGCTTCGAAGGAGAGGTCGCGTACGTAGATGCGCTGCAGCGAGAACTGCGGGTTGTTGTCTTGCTCGGCTGCGCCGTTGCTGGCTTGTTCAGTCATTTCGGGACCTTCTTGTGCATCGTTTCAGAATGAGGGATCACGCCGAGAGCAGCGTATCCAGCTTGCCCGCGCGTTCCAGCGCGTAAAGATCGTCGCAGCCGCCGATGTGGGTTCCGTCGATCCAGATCTGCGGCACCGAAGTGCGGCCCGCCTTGCTGGCCATCTCGGCGCGAACGCCAGGCTTGCCGTCCACGGAGATTTCCTCGTAGGCGACACCCTTCTTGTCCAGCAGGGCCTTGGCGCGGATGCAATAAGGGCACCACGCGCTGGTGTAGATCAAGGTCGACGGCATCTCACTTCACCAGGGGCAGGTTGTCGCCACGCCAGCTGCCGATACCGCCGGAAAGCTTGGCGGCGGTGTAGCCAGCCTTCTGCAGCACGCTGCACCAGGTGCCCGAGTGCTGCCCCATGCCGTCGACCACGATGATGGTCTTGGCCTTGTGTTTGTCCAGCTCGCTCATGCGGGCGTTCAGCTTGTCCGCCGGGATATTCAGGGCACCGACGATGTGACCGGTGGTGAACTCCTTGGTGGGACGGATATCCAGCACCACGGCCTGCTCGGCGTTGACCATGGCAGTCAGCTCGCGGGTGGACAGCGCGCGGCCGCCCTTGCGCATTTCGTGCAGGGCCAGCAGTACCAGCAGGATGACCAGGGCACCGACCAGCAGGTAGTGGTGGGTGGCGAATTCGATCAGACGAGGAAGAAACGAAGACATGCGCAGGACATCCAGACGTAAAAATGCCGGCCAGTATACACGCGCGTATCTGACGGCTGAACCCTAGGGATCATGGCGTCTGTCGGCACCAAAAGGTAAAATGTGTGTCCTTTTCTGACCCCTATTCTCGGAAAGAGCCGTAACTATGACTGCAACGCCCAAACCGCTGGTCCTGATCATTCTGGACGGCTTCGGCCATAGCGAGAGCCCGGAATACAACGCCATCTATGCCGCGAAGAAGCCCAACTGGGACCGCCTGCTGGCCAGCCAGCCCAACGGCCTGATCTCCGGCTCGGGCATGGACGTCGGCCTGCCCGACGGCCAGATGGGCAACTCCGAGGTCGGCCACATGAACCTGGGCGCAGGCCGTGTCGTCTACCAGGACTTCACCCGCGTCACCAAGGCGATCCGCGATGGCGAGTTCTTCCAGAACCCCGTGCTGACTGGCGCCGTGGACAAGGCAGCGAAAGCCGGCAAGGCCGTGCACATCCTCGGCCTGCTGTCCGATGGTGGCGTACACAGCCACCAGGACCACCTGATCGCCATGGCCGAGCTGGCCGCCCAGCGTGGCGCCGAGAAAATCTACCTGCACGCCTTCCTCGACGGTCGCGACACGCCGCCCAGAAGCGCCGAGCCGTCGCTGAAGCTGCTCGACGACGCCTTCGCCCGCATCGGCAAGGGCCGCACCGCCAGCATCATCGGCCGCTACTTCGCCATGGACCGCGACAATCGCTGGGACCGCGTCGAAGCCGCCTACAACCTGATCACCAACGGCACTGCCGAATTCACCGCCGAGACCGCCGTTGGCGCGCTGAACGCAGCCTACGAGCGCGGTGAGAGCGACGAATTCGTCAAGGCCACCCGCATCGGCGCGCAGGTGCGCGTGGAAGATGGCGACGCCGTGGTCTTCATGAACTTCCGCGCCGACCGTGCCCGCGAGCTGTCGCGCGCCTTCGTCGAGCCGGGCTTCAAGGAATTCCCGCGCCAGCGCGAGCTGCACCTGGCCGAATACGTGATGCTGACCCAGTACGCGGCGAGCATTCCGGCACCCAGCGCGTTCAAGCCCGAATCCCTGGACAACGTCCTGGGCGAATACCTGGCCAAAAACGGCAAGACCCAGCTGCGCATCGCCGAGACCGAGAAATACGCCCACGTGACCTTCTTCTTCTCCGGCGGCCGCGAAGAGCCGTTCGAAGGCGAAGAACGCATCCTCATCCCCTCGCCCAAGGTCGCCACCTATGACCTGCAGCCGGAAATGAGCGCGCCGGAGGTCACCGACAAGATCGTCGACGCCATCGAGAACCAGCGCTTCGACGTCATCATCGTCAACTACGCCAACGGCGACATGGTCGGCCACACCGGCGTGTTCGAGGCCGCAGTGAAAGCCGTTGAGTGCCTGGATACCTGCGTCGGTCGTATCGTCGAGGCTCTGGACAAGGTCGGCGGCGAAGCGCTGATCACCGCCGACCACGGCAACGTCGAGCAGATGGAAGACGCCATGACCGGCCAGGCGCATACCGCGCACACCTGCGAACCGGTGCCTTTCGTCTATGTCGGCAAGCGCAAGCTGAGCATCCGCGAGGGCGGCGTACTCGCCGACGTGGCCCCGACCCTGCTGAACCTGATGGGTCTGGAGCAGCCAAAAGAGATGACCGGGAAATCGATCGTCACCCTGCTTTAATGGGTATCGATCTGGCGGGAACGTGAGCCACCTCCCGTCGGTCAGAGCAAACGCCCCACGCCATGCGGCCTGGGGCGTTTTTTTTAATGCCCGCCACGGGCATACTAGGCCGTCCAGACTTCAGGTCCCCGCCGCCCAATGCCTCGCGCCCTCCTCCCGCTGCTGCTGATCTGCCTCCTGAGCCCGCTCCCGGCCGTTGCCGACGAACGCGCCGACGCCCAGCGTCAGCTGGAGCAGACGCAGAAAGACATCAACGAGCTGAAGAAAAACCTGAAGAACATCCAGGACGAGAAGTCCGGGGTGCAGAAGCAGCTCAAGTCCACCGAGACCCAGATGGGCGACCTGGAGAAGCAGATCAAGCAGATCCAGGACGAGATGAAGAAGAACGAGGAAGAGCTGCAGCGCCTCGATTCAGAGAAAAAAAAACTCCAGGGCGCACGCCTTGAGCAGCAGCGTCTGATCGCCATCCAGGCCCGCGCCGCCTACCAGAGCGGCCGCCAGGAATACCTGAAGCTGCTGCTGAACCAGGAGCATCCTGAGAAGTTCAGCCGCACCCTCACCTACTACGATTACATCAACAAGGCGCGCCTGGAGCAGCTCTCGGCCTTCAACGAGACCTTGCGCCAACTGAGCAACGTCGAGCAGGAAATCACCTCGCAGAAGGACGAGCAGGTCGCCCAGCAGAGCGCCCTGGAAGCCCGTCGCCAGGAACTGGCCGACGCCCGCAAGGCGCGCCAGGAGACCCTGGCCAAGCTCAACAGCGACCTCAAGGACGGCGGCAACAAGCTCAAGGACCGCGAGCAGAGCCAGGAAGACCTCAACAAGGTGCTCAAGACCATCGAGGAAACCCTCGCCCGCCAGGCCCGTGAAGCCGAGGAAGCGCGGCAGCGCGCCCTGGCCGCCGAGCGCGAGCGGGTCAAGCGCGAGCAGGAACTGGCGGCACGCGGCGAGAAGCCGGACACCCCCTCGAAGCGCCCCGATTACAGCGGCCCGCTGGTTTCCAGCGGCGCCGGTTTCGGCGGAGCCTTCGCCGCCACCAAGGGCCGGCTGCCCTGGCCGGTGGATGGCCGTGTCCTTGCGCGCTTCGGCAGCCCGCGTGGCGACGACCCCCGTGCCACCTGGGACGGCGTACTGATCGGCGCTTCTGCCGGCAGCACCGTGCGTGCCGTTCATGGCGGCCGCGTGGTGTTCGCCGACTGGCTGCGCGGCTCCGGCCTACTGGTGATTCTCGACCACGGTGGTGGCTACCTGAGCCTTTATGGGCATAATCAAAGTCTTCTGAAGGACGCCGGCGATACCGTCAAAGCGGGCGATCCCATTGCAACCGTGGGAGCCAGCGGGGGTCAGAGTACCCCGGCGGTGTATTTTGCCATTCGCCATCAGGGCCGCCCGGCGGACCCTTCGACCTGGTGTCGCACGCAAGGATAAGCGGCGATCACGCATTAGGAGCCAAACATGTCGCAAGCTTTCCGTCTTACTACCCTGGCCCTGGCCTTGCTGCTCGGCGTCGGTGCGGTCCAGGCCGCCGACGCGCCAGCCGCATCTGCTGCGGCCAACGGCAAGGAGGCTCCGCTGCCGCTCGATGAGCTGCGCACCTTTGCCGAGGTCCTCGACCGGGTGAAGGCGGCCTATGTGGAACCGGTGGACGACAAGACGCTGCTGGAGAATGCCATCAAGGGCATGCTCAGCAACCTCGACCCGCACTCGGCGTACCTCGGCCCGGAAGAGTTCGCCGAGCTGCAGGAAAGCACCAGCGGCGAATTCGGTGGCCTAGGCATTGAGGTCGGCAGCGAGGATGGCTTCGTCAAGGTGATCTCGCCGATCGACGACACCCCCGCCGCCAACGCCGGCATCCAGCCGGGCGACCTGATCGTCAAGATCGACGGCAAGCCGACCAAGGGCCAGTCGATGAACGAGGCGGTGGACAGCATGCGCGGCAAGGCCGGCTCGCCGATCACCCTGACCATCGTGCGTGGCGGCGGMAAGCCGTTCGACGTCACCCTCAAGCGCGCCATCATCAAGGTGAAGAGCGTGAAGAGCCAGATGCTCGAACCGGGCTATGGCTACCTGCGCATCACCCAGTTCCAGGTCAACACCGGCGAGGAGACCGTCAAGGCGCTGTCCAAGCTGCGCAACGACAACAAGGGCAAGCTCAAGGGCGTGATCCTGGATCTGCGCAACAACCCTGGCGGCGTGCTGCAGTCGGCGGTGGAAGTGGCGGACGCCTTCCTCACCAAGGGGCTGATCGTCTACACCAAGGGCCGCATCCCCAACTCCGAGCTGCGCTTCTCCGCCGATCCGGCCGACCCGAGCGACGGTGTGCCGCTGGTGGTACTGATCAACGGCGGCAGCGCCTCGGCGGCAGAAATCGTCGCCGGCGCTCTGCAGGACCAGAAGCGCGGCATCCTCATGGGCACCGACAGCTTCGGCAAGGGCTCGGTGCAGACCGTGCTGCCGCTGAACAACGACCGCGCCCTGAAGCTCACCACCGCGCTGTACTACACCCCCAATGGCCGCTCCATCCAGGCCCAGGGCATCACCCCGGACATCGAGGTGGAACGCGCCAAGGTGACCCGCGAGAAGAGCGAATTCGACGGGTTCAAGGAAGCCGACCTGCAGGGTCACCTGGCCAACGGCAATGGCGGCCAGGATCGTCCGACCGCCTCCGGCAAGCCGCCGGAGGATCGCCCGCAGGATGGCGACTACCAGCTCAGCCAAGCCCTCAGCCTGCTGAAAGGACTCAGCGTCAGCCGCGGCAACAACTGACCGATGCGCCCGGCCCGGCTGCTGTTCGGCCTGTGCCTGGGTGCGCTGCTGTGCCTGCCGGTGGCCGCCGCGCCCCGGCCGGACGGCAGCAAGCCGCTGGTCAGCATCGTCATCGACGACCTCGGGCAGAACCTGGCGCGCGACCGCCAGGTGCTCGACATCTCCCCTGCCATTGCCCTGGCCATCATCCCGGACACGCCCCACGCCGCCGAGCTTGCGCGCGAGGCGCACCAGCGCGGGCGCACGGTAATGCTGCACATGCCGATGGACCCGGCCGGCGGTGACTTCGCCTGGAGCCCTGAGCTGACCCAGGACGAAAGAGCCCGGCGTCTGGACGCCGCGCTGGCGAAAGTCCCTTATGTGCAAGGCCTGAACAACCACGAAGGCAGCCGCATGACGGCCGACCGCCCGGCCATGGCCTGGCTGGCGGCGGAGCTGCAGCGCCGCCACCTGTTCCTGCTCGACAGCCGTACCAGCGCCGCCACCGTGGCCGCCGCCGAGGCGCAGAAGATCGGCCTTGCCAGCCTCTCGCGGGATGTATTCCTCGATGACGACCCCAGCGAAGCCGCGGTGATGGAGCAGATGCAGCGCGGCCTGCAACTGGCGCGCAAGCAGGGAACCGTGGTGATGATCGGGCACCCGAAGCCGGCGACCCTGGCGGTGCTCAAGCGTGTTTTGCCGACGCTGAAGGCCCAGGGTTTCGAGCTGGTGAAACCGCCGTTGATGATCGCCGAGCGCGGCAACCGCGCCATGGCGGGGCATGGGCGGGATGGGATTTACCGATAGATGTAGCCTGGATCGGCTTTCTATAGGAGCGAGCTTGCTCGCGAAAAGCGCCCGGCACTGAAATCCGCGGAAGCTGGGTTCGCGAGCAAGCTCGCTCCTACAACGATAAGCCGACCTTACAGGTAGTTATTGGTCGCCTGCTCGATGAAGCCATCGGCGCGCATCTCGTCCAGCGCCTTCTGCAGCTTGGCCACCACCTCGTCCGGCGTGTCCTTGTTGATCGCCAGGTACAACTGTGCCTCGTTGAAACGCAGCACGGTCTGCAGGCCGGATACGCCCTCCTGCTTGGCCAGGTAGCGGCCCACCGGATCGGTGGTGGCCCAGAGGTCGATTTCGCCGGTGGTCAGCTTCTTCACGTTTTCCTGGTCGCGCAGCGCGTTGAGCACCGGGATGCCCTGGCTCTCCAGGTTCTGGCTGACGGCGTCGTTCTTGTAGGCACCGAGCTTGTACTTGGCGGCGTCCTTGAGGTCCTTCACCTTGATCGAACTGCCCGGCGGCGCCAGCAGCACCCAGTGGGTCTTGGCGATCGGCCCGACCCACTTGAACAGCGGCACGCGCTCGGGCGTATAGGTGGTGGAGAACAGCCCGTAGTCGGGCTTGTCGAGGGCCAGCTTGTACAGGCGATCCCAGGGGAAACGCAGGCTCAGGCTGTACTGGATGCCGGCGCGCTTGAACATCTCGCGAACGATATCGGCGCTGATGCCGTCGATACCGTCATCACGGGCGAAGTTCTTGTCGTCCACCGCCATGTTGAACGGCGGGAAGTTCTCGGTGAGCAGCACCATCTTGTAATCGGCGGGCAACTCGGCGCGGGCCGTGGCGGCCCCCAGCAACAGACCCAGGGTCAGGGTCTTGATCAGGACTTTCAGCATGGTCATACCGCTCGCTTGGTTATCGTTATTGGGCTTGCGGCATCCCTGCAGAGGGGACGGAATACTTCGCTCGTCTGCCTTCCGTGGCAAAACCGGCGCCGAGGGATGTCGGCGCCAAACACGAAGGCCGGCGAGTGGCCGGCCTTCGGGTGTCACAGGTAACTGTTGAGCACGTCGTCGACGAAGCCTTCGGCGCGCATCTTGTCCAGCGCCGCCTGCAGCTTCTGCACCACGGCATCCGGGGTCTCGCGGTTCAGCGCGAGGAACAGCTGGTCGCTGTTGAAGCGCAGTACGGTCTTCAGGCCGGTGACACCAGCCTGCTTGGCCAGGTAGCGCCCCGCCGGGTCACCGCTGGCCCACAGGTCGATCTGGCCGTCGCGCAGCTTGGCGGCGTTCTCCTGGTCACGCAGCGCCAGCACCGGCTCGAAGCCGTGCTCGCTCAGGTACTGGGCCATGGCGTCGCCCTTGTAGGCACCGACGCGGTATTTCTTCGCTTCGTCCAGATTGTTCAGGCTGATCGGGCTGTCGGCCTTGGCCAGCAGCACCCAGTCGTCCGGACCGATCGGGCCGACCCACTTGAACTGGCTTTCGCGCTCGGGCAGGCGGGCGGTGACGAACACGCCGTAGCCGGGCTTCTCCAGCGCCAGCTTGTAGATGCGGTCCCAGGGGAAGCGCAGGGTCAGGCTGTACTGCACACCGGCGCGCTTGAACATCTCCTTGACGATATCCACGGCGATGCCGTCGATGCTGTCTTCCTGGGCGAAGTTCTTGCCGTTGATGGCCATGTTGTAAGGGGGGAAGTTCTCGGTGAGCAGCACCACGCTGTAATCCGAAGAATCCGTTTCGGCCCTTGCCGCACCGGCCAGAAGCAGGCCGCAGCCTAGCCATGCGAGCAGAATGCGCTTCAGCATCGAGATATTTCCTGCGTATGACATTTCTGAGAAGGCGCAGAGCTTACTCGGAGAATTGACGCCAATAAACCCTATGAATATGGCAATGGGACATAGATACGCCATTACCTTGACTGAAGCCTTCGGCTAGCAAGCTTCGTGCGCAGGAAGGGGATGCGGCCACCGGACGCAGGAGAGAAAGGCTCGCGATAGAGCCATCGGGCCGGGAGAACCCCGGCCCGGAAGGGATCAGCGCACGACGATACCGCGGCTGGCCAGGTAGGCCTTGGCCTCCGGCACGCTGTACTCGCCGAAGTGGAAGATGCTCGCCGCCAGAACCGCGTCGGCCTTGCCTTCGATGATGCCGGCGGCCAGGTGCTCCAGGTTACCGACGCCGCCGGAAGCGATCACCGGAACGCCCACAGCCTCACTGATGGCGCGGGTCACGCCCAGGTCGTAGCCGCTCTTGACGCCGTCCTGATCCATGCTGGTCAGCAGGATTTCACCGGCGCCCAGGCCTTCCATCTTCTTCGCCCACTCCACTGCATCCAGCCCGGTAGGCTTGCGGCCGCCGTGAGTGAAGATTTCCCAGCGCGGGGTTTCGCCGGGGGCCGACACTTTCTTGGCGTCGATGGCGACCACAATGCACTGCGAGCCGAAGCGCGCGGCGGCTTCGCCGACGAACTCCGGGGTGAATACCGCGGCGGTGTTGATCGAGACCTTGTCCGCACCGGCATTGAGCAGGTTGCGGATGTCCTGCACCGTCCTGACGCCGCCGCCCACGGTCAGCGGGATGAACACCTGGCTGGCCATGCGCTCGACGGTGTGCAGGGTGGTGTCGCGGCCATCGACGCTGGCGGTGATGTCGAGGAAGGTGATCTCGTCCGCGCCCTGCTCGTCGTAGCGGCGGGCGATCTCCACCGGGTCACCGGCGTCGCGGATGTTCTCGAACCTGACGCCCTTCACCACGCGGCCGTTGTCCACGTCGAGGCAGGGAATGATGCGTTTAGCCAGTGCCATGTTTCTCTCCGGGTTCTTCGTCAGGCGGGCGGGTTGAGACTGGCGTGTTCGGCCAGCTCTGCCTGGATGAATGCCGCGATCATTGCGCGATAGACCTGCTCGACCACCTCGACCGGAGCGCCGGATTCCCGCGCAAGGGCGGTAACCTTGGCGATGACCTGCTCCACCCGCTGAGGGGCGCGCACAGCGTCGCTGTCCTTCTTGAAACGCGCGGCCTGTCGCACGTAACCGCCGCGCTCGGCCAGCAGCTGCACGATGCGCTGATCAAGTGAATCAATCTGTTCGCGCACCTGCTCGATGGAATCGCACTCGATCATGGTCGCTTCAGCCTTTGAAGCTGTCGCACAGCGCCTGTGCTTCGGCGACGTCCAGGGTGCCTTCGTAGATCGCGCGGCCGGTGATGGCGCCGACGATGCCCGGGGTGCGGGCGTCCAGCAGCTTCTGGATGTCACCCAGGTTGTGGATGCCGCCCGAAGCGATCACCGGGATGCGCGTGGCGTTGGCCAGGGCAGCGGTGGCTTCGACGTTGCAGCCCTGCATCATGCCGTCCTTCGCGATGTCGGTGTAGACGATCGCCGAGACGCCATCGGCCTCGAAACGCTTGGCCAGGTCGATGACCTGTACCGAGCTCACTTCAGCCCAGCCATCGGTGGCGACGAAGCCGTCTTTCGCGTCGAGGCCAACGATGACCTTGCCCGGGAATGCCTTGCAGGCTTCGGCGACAAATTCCGGCTGCTTCACTGCCTTGGTGCCGATGATCACGTAGCTGACGCCGGCGCGGACGTAGTGCTCGATGGTTTCCAGCGAACGGATGCCGCCGCCGATCTGAATCGGCAGGTTCGGGTAGCGCTTGGCGATGGCGGTGACCACTTCACCGTTGACCGGCTTGCCTTCGAAGGCGCCGTTCAGGTCCACCAGGTGCAGACGACGGCATCCGCCCTCCACCCACTTGGCGGCCATGGATACCGGGTCGTCGGAGAAGACGGTGGCGTCTTCCATCAGGCCCTGGCGCAGGCGCACGCAGGCGCCGTCTTTCAGATCGATTGCGGGGATGATCAGCATGGGTTGAACCTGCTCGAATCCAAAGATGAATGGGGTCGGGTCAGCTCTTCTCGAGCGCCCACAAGTCGCTTTCGATGCTCTCGAACCGGTCTTTCAGGTGAGATTGCACGTCGAAGATCGCCTTGTTGTAGAACAGCGGGCCGAACTCGCGCATGAAAAAATCCAGCGCCTCCTCGGCCTCGAAGGAACCGACGTCCAGCTCGAAGCGCACTTCGAGGAAACGCTGGATGGCCCGCGCCGCACTCTGGCGCTGGGCGCCATCGAGTTCGAGGATCGCGGGCTTGTCCTTCTGGCGTGCCATGGCTTACCAGCGGCCATCCCAGGCGGCGAAGTTCTGCAGCAGCTGCAGGCCGTGGGTATGGCTTTTCTCAGGGTGGAATTGCACGGCGAAGCGCGAGCCATCGGCCAGCGCAGCGGCGAAATCACGCCCGTAATGGCCACGGCCGACCACCTGGCGCGGGTTGCCCGCCTCGATGTAGTAGCTGTGCACGAAGTAGAAGCGCGCGTTGTTCGGGATGTCGTGCCACAGCGGGTGATCGACGCCCTGCGCCACCTCGTTCCAGCCCATGTGCGGCACCTTCAGGTGCTCGCCGTCCTCGTGCAGGTCCTTACCGAAGAAGCGCACCTGGCCGGGGAACAGGCCGATGCAGTCGACGCCGTCATTCTCCTCACTACGCTCCATCAGCGCCTGCATGCCGACGCAGATGCCGAGGAACGGACGATCCTGGCTGACTTCACGCACCAGGCTGTCGAAGCCCAGACGCTTGATCTCGGCCATGCAGTCGCGGATCGCGCCGACGCCGGGGAACACCACACGGTCCGCCTCGCGGATCACATTGGCGTCGCTGGTCACCAATACGCGACCGGCGCCCACGCGCTCCAGCGCCTTGGACACCGAGTGCAGGTTGCCCATGCCGTAGTCGATGACGGCGACGGTCTGCATTACAGGCACCCTTTGGTGGACGGCATCTGGCCGGCCATGCGCTCGTCAAGCTCGATGGCCATGCGCAGCGCGCGGCCGAAGGCCTTGAACACGGTTTCGATCTGGTGGTGGGTGTTGTGCCCGCGCAGGTTGTCGATATGCAGGGTGACGTTGGCGTGGTTGACGAAGCCCTGGAAGAACTCCATGAACAGGTCTACGTCGAAGCCACCGACACTGGCGCGGGTGAACGGCACGTGCATCTGCAGGCCGGGGCGGCCGGAGAAGTCGATGACCACACGCGACAGCGCCTCGTCCAGCGGCACGTAGGCATGGCCGTAGCGGCGGATGCCTTTCTTGTCGCCGATGGCTTTGGCGAAGGCCTGGCCGAGGGTGATGCCGATGTCTTCGACGGTATGGTGGTCGTCGATATGCAGGTCGCCCTTGCACTCGATGTCCAGGTCGATCAGGCCGTGGCGGGCGATCTGGTCCATCATGTGCTCGAGGAAGGGAACCCCGGTATCGAAGCGGGCCTTGCCCGTTCCATCCAGGTCGATGGAAACCTTGATCTGGGTTTCCAGGGTGTCGCGCGCGACGGATGCCTTGCGTTCGGCCATCACCAGCTCCACAGCTAACACTGCACGTAATTATAAGAAGGGCCGGCATTATAGGCGCGCCGGGCGCTGCGCCGCTACGGGCGGTGGTCGGCGCTGGCCGATGGTCCTACACTGCGCGACCCGAATACGAGGATCGAGCATGCCCGTCGTCGTCCAGCACCTGACCCAGCCCAGCGACCAGGACCGCCAGGACCTGCTGAAGATCTACGCCGACGCGCCCGACTGGCTGCTGGCGCCCTTCGCAGACGCCGGCGAGCTGGTCGAGCGTGGACTTGCCGACGGCCTGCTGTTCACCGGGCGCTTCAATGATCGCCTGCTGGGCGCCGCCTGGATCGAGCGCGATGACGATACCTGGCGGCTCTCCCGCCTCTGCGTGCGCCAGGTCACCCGCGGACGTGGCGTGGCCCGCCGCCTTCTCGAGGAGGCGCAGCGCCTGGCTGTGCTGCAAGGGGCCGCGCTGCGGCTGACAGCACCTGACGGCAAACACGAAGCGGCTGTTTTCGCCGAACATCTTGGCCTGGCACTGGAAACGACCTGATCGCGTTCATGACGGGAACCGAGCGTCGCGTCCCCGTTCCAACTCCGCAATAACGGCACCCTGCCCTGCGGGCTGGGGTGCCGGCGCGTCATTGGTATACTTCCTCGCCATTCCATTCGCCGCCTGAACAAGGACCCGTCCATGAAAGCGTTCGGCAAAATCATCGGCATCGTCGCCCTGGTCCTGCTGCTGCTCATCGTCGCCGCCGGCTTCGTGCTGACCCACTTCTTCGACCCGAACGACTACAAGGACGAGATCCGCCAGCTCGCCCGGGACAAGGCCAACCTCGAACTGAACCTCAAGGGCGATATCGGCTGGAGCCTGTTCCCCTGGCTCGGGCTGGAATTGCATGACACCAGCGTGGCGAGCCTGCAGACCCCGGACAAGCCGTTCGCCGACGCCCAGTTGCTGGCCATGTCCGTGCGCGTGCTGCCGCTGCTGCGCAAGGAAGTGCAGATGAGCGATATCCGCGTCGAGGGCCTGACCCTTTCCCTGAACAGGGACAAGGCCGGCGTCGGCAATTGGGAAAGCATCGGCAAGCCCGCCCAGCCCGCTGCCGGCACGCCGCCTGCCGCACAACCGGCGCCCGCGCCGACCGAGCAGGCCAAGGCTGACGCCCAGCAATCCCACCAGGCGATGAAGCTGGACATCGACAGCCTGAACGTGAAGAACGCCCGTATCGACTACGCCGACGCCCAGAGCGGCAAGACCTACAGCGTCGAGGGTATCGAGCTGACCACCGGGGCCATCCGCGAAGGCAGCAACATCCCGCTCAAGCTCAGCGCCTACCTGGGTACCAACCAGCCGGTGATCCGCGCCCGCACCGAACTGACCGGCAACCTGCGCTTCGACCGCGCCCTCAAGCGCTATCAGCTCGAAGACGCCAAGCTCTCCGGCGAAGTTTCCGGCGACCAGTTCCAGGGCAAGACCGCCAACTACAGTGCCCAGGGCCAGTTGGTACTCGACCAGGCAGCCCAGGTTGCCGAGTGGAATGGCCTGAAGGTCACCGTCAACCAACTGCGCGCCCTCGGCGAGATCAAGGCCCGCGAGCTGGACAAGGAGCCCAAGTTCGATGGCGGCCTCTCGCTGGCGCCGTTCAATCTGCGTGAATTCCTCGAAAGCATCGGCCAGACCCTGCCGGAAATGGCCGACGCCACCACCCTCACCAAGCTCGAACTGGCCACCCGCGTCAGCGGCACCCGCAACAGCCTGACCTTGAACGACCTCAAGCTGAAGCTGGACGACAGCAGCTTCAGCGGCAACCTCGGCATCGCCGATTTCGGCAAGCAGGCCATCCGTGCCCAGCTGTCCGGCGACAAGCTGAACCTCGACCGCTATCTGCCGGCCAAGGTCAAGAAGGCCCAGGACGCCACCAACAGCGCACGCAAGGCTGAAGTTGCCAGCACCGAGCAGAGCGCTATCAAAGGCGATACTCCACTGCCCAACCAGCCGACCCAGCAAGCCTGGAGCGACGCGCCGCTACTGCCTATCGCCCGCCTGCGCGCACTGGACCTGGACGCCAGCCTGGCCCTCGGTCAACTGACCCTGGACAAGCTGCCCATCGACAACGCCATGCTCAAGCTGCGCGGCCAGGGCGGCCTGCTCAACCTCGACGACATGCGCGGCGAGCTCTACGACGGCAAGTTCAACGCGACCGCCAGCCTCGACGTGCGCCAGGACGTACCGACCCTGAAGGCCAAGAAGCACATCGCCGACATACCGGTGGAGCGCCTGCTCGAATCCCAGGGCCAGAAGCCGCCGGTGAAGGGCCTGCTCGACCTGGATGCCGACATCACCACCCAGGGCAACAGTCAAAAGGCCTGGATCGACAACCTCAACGGCACCGCGCGCTTCGTCATGACCCAGGGCGTGCTGCTCAACGCCAACCTGGAACAACAACTGTGCCAGGGCATCGCCACGCTAAACCGCAAGTCGCTGACCGCCGAGCACGGCGGCAAGGACACACCGTTCCGCGAACTGCAGGGCAACCTCACCTTCCGCAACGGCGTGGCCAGCAACCCGGACCTCAAGGCCAGCATTCCCGGCCTGACCGTCAAGGCTGACGGCGACCTCGACCTGCGCGTACTGGGCATGGACTACCGTGTCGGCGTGACCATCGAAGGCGACAAGAGCGATATGCCCGATCCGGCCTGTGAGGTGAACAAGCGCTATGTCGGCATCGAATGGCCGCTGCGCTGCCGCGGCCCGCTGGAGCTGGGCGCCAAGGCCTGTCGCCTGGACAAGGACGGCATCGGCAAGATCGCTGCACGGTTGGCCGGGGACCGGCTGAACCAGAAACTCGAAGAGAAGCTCGGCGACAAGGTCAGTCCCGAACTCAAAGACGCACTCAAAGGGCTGTTCAAGAAGTGACCCCGCAAAGCTTCCATTCGGCCGTGCTCGACTGGTTCGACACGCACGGCCGCCATGACCTGCCCTGGCAGCAGAACATCACGCCCTACCGGGTGTGGGTCTCGGAAATCATGCTGCAGCAGACCCAGGTCAGCACCGTGATGGGCTACTACGACCGCTTCATGACGGCGCTGCCCACCGTGGCCGACCTCGCCAACGCGCCGGAAGACGAAGTGCTGCATCTGTGGACGGGCCTGGGCTACTACACCCGCGCCCGCAACCTGCACAAGACCGCGAAGACCGTGATGGAGCAGCACGGTGGCGAGTTCCCCCGTGACGTCGAGCAGCTCGCCGAGTTGCCCGGCATCGGCCGCTCCACCGCCGGCGCCATCGCCAGCATCTCCATGGGCCTGCGCGCACCGATCCTCGACGGCAACGTCAAGCGCGTGCTGGCCCGCTATCTCGCCTGCGATGGCTACCCGGGCGAGCCCAAGGTGGCCAAGCAGTTGTGGGAGGCCGCCGAGCGCTTCACCCCGCACGCGCGAGTGAACCACTACACCCAGGCGATGATGGACCTGGGCGCCACGCTCTGTACCCGCAGCAAGCCGAGCTGCCTGCTCTGCCCCCTGCGCGAAGGCTGCCGCGCGCACTTCCTCGGCCGCGAGACCGACTTCCCGGTATCCAAGCCGCGCAAGGCACTGCCGCAGAAGCGCACGCTGATGCCGATCCTGGCCAACCGCGGAGGCGACATCCTGCTCTACCGCCGCCCGTCGACCGGCCTCTGGGGCGGCCTGTGGAGCTTCCCCGAGCTGGACGACCTCGCCGCTCTCGACCCACTGGCCCAGCGCCATGCCCTGCGCCTGGGCGAGCGCCGCGAACTGCCCGGCCTGACCCATACCTTCAGCCATTTCCAGTTGGCCATCGAGCCCTGGCTGGTGCGCGTCGAGGACGCAACCCCCGCCGTGGCCGAGGCCGACTGGCTCTGGTATAACCTCGCCACCCCGCCGCGGCTCGGCCTTGCCGCCCCGGTGAAGAAGCTGCTCAAACGAGCCGCCGACGTGTTGAACGCAGGAGAAATGTCATGACCCGACTGGTGATGTGCCGCAAATACAAAGAAGAGCTGCCCGGCCTCGATCGCGCACCCTATCCCGGCGCCAAGGGCCAGGACATCTACGAACACGTTTCGAAGAAAGCCTGGGAAGAATGGCAGAAGCACCAGACCATGCTAATCAACGAGCGTCGCCTGAACATGATGAACGCCGAGGATCGCAAGTTCCTCAGCACCGAAATGGACAAGTTCCTCAGCGGCGAGGAATACGCGCAGGCCGAGGGCTACGTCCCGCCCAGCGCGTAAGCTCCGGTATTATTTGAAAAATTTTTTCGCGGCACGCTTGACACCCTTTCCGAAAACCCTTTTAATGCGCGCCACGTTGCCCAGGTAGCTCAGTTGGTAGAGCAGGGGATTGAAAATCCCCGTGTCGGCGGTTCGATTCCGTCCCTGGGCACCATACATCGGTCCCGAGAGTTCTCTAGCAATCTCGGAACCCCAAGAAAACCGGCCCTTGAGCCGGTTTTTTTGTTTCTACCGGTCCCTACCGTTCCCTTGTAAGCCCAAAACTTTGTGAGTAGATTCGTGAGTAGCCGCAGTTCGGTCCTCAATTTCTACTCACACCTGACAGCCAATTTGGCGCCAGGCGTGGCTTTCAGAGGAATGCCGTGCCTCTCACAGACTCCGCAGTCCGTACCGCCAAGCCCCGCGAGAAGCTCTACCGCCTCTCCGACACCCTGGGCCTGAGCCTCGAAATCACTCCCACCAGCAGCAAGCTCTGGCGCTTCCGGTACCGGTTCGCCGGAAAGCCGAAGATGATCAGTCTTGGCGCCTATCCGGCCATTACGCTCGCCAAGGCCCGAGAATTGCGCGACGTTGCACGATCGCAGGTTGCCGCTGGGATAGACCCGTCCCACCACAAACAGGCAGAGAAGCGCGCCAGAGAGGCTGAGGCTTACACCTTCGAACGTCTCGCCAATGAGTGGTACGACTACAGCGCCCCTCGATGGGCCGAGGCCACTGCGTACAAGGCCCGTCTGTACCTGGACAACGACATCGTCCCAGTGATCGGCAAGCGGCCGGCGTCGGAGATCACCAGGCCGGAAGTGGTGGAGCTGGTCCGCAAGGTGGAAGCACGAGGAACCCTGAACGCGGCCGGCAAGATTCGTCAGTGGCTGAATCAGATTTTCCGCTTCGGCCTGGCCAAGGGAGTGGTCACCACCAACCCCGCTACCGATCTGGATGTGGTGGCCGCCCACGCACCCCGGGCAAAGCATCACCCACACGTCCCGCTTGCTGAGCTGCCAGCCTTACTGGACTTACTCTCCGGTGCGTCATGCGACCTGTCTACCAAGATTGCTATTCGCCTGCTGGTGCTAACCGGCGTGCGCCCCGGCGAGCTACGCCAGGCCCCATGGAGTGAGTTCGATCTGGACGCCGCCACCTGGACCATCCCAGCGGCCAGGATGAAGGCTAGGCGCCCTCACATCGTGCCGCTGCCCACCCAGGCGGTAGACCTACTGCGCAATCTGCAGGAGATCACCGGGCGCTATGAGCTCGTCTTCGCGGGCAAGGCCAATCCTGGCCGCCCCCTGTCAGAGAACACCGTCAACAAGGCGCTCCGCATCCTCGGCTACGAGGGGAGACAGACCGGCCACGGCTTCCGCCACCTCCTGAGTACCGAGCTGAACAACCGCGGTTACAACCGGGATTGGATCGAACGCCAGTTGGCCCACGGCGACGACAACGAGATCCGCGACACCTACAACCACGCTCATTACCTCGATCAGCGCCGGCAGATGATGCAAGCCTGGGCGAACGAGATCGACGCGCTGTGTGCCGGAGTGAGTGTCCGGTCACTTAGAAGGGCATGAGATGGATTTCGCAGACTTCGACCCAACCTGGAGTTTCGAGCAAGCAAAAGCTGCTGGAGATTATGGGCCTGCAAGCCCGTTTCAGCGCTGGCAGGCATGGTCAATAATGCTAGAGGCCTACCGGTCTAACTTTGAGGAAGGAAACCGGAACAGCGTCCTTGAAGCTCTACGCGTGTGTGCGATCCACGAGCTACCTATGCCTGAATGGCTGTCGGTTGGGTACCAGCAATGCTTCAGGGAGTGGCGACATTTACACGTAAGGACTTTGGACGAGGCGTTCGGAGTAACTCTACCCAAAGGCTCTCACTTTGCTGCGATGAGGAAGGCTCGGCGTCTGGAGTTCGAAGTGCCTGCCTTGGTTATGAGACTGAAGAGAAAAGGGATCCCGGTCGACGAGGGGCTTTTCCAAGAAATTGGCAAGGCCCTGAATATCAGCGCCGGAACGGCAAAAAGCGCCTATTACAAGTCTGGCTATCACCGATCTAGAAAACTTCCAAAGAAAAGCTAAATCTCTTGGAAATACTTACTCGGTAGCCATTCATAGCATTTGCCCATCGCTCCCAGACAGCCCCAAGGAGGCCGCAGCGATGGCAAACAAATCTAGCCCCCACCGCTTCATCCGCCGCAAAGAGGTCAAGGCGAAGACCAGCCTCAGCGACTCCGAAATCTACCGTCGCATTCACGCCGGTACTTTTCCTGCCCAAGTAAAGCTCTCGGAAGGTCACGCCGTATGGATCGAGGCCGAAGTTGATACCTGGATCGAGGCGCGCATCGCTGAAGCCCGCGGGGTGGCAGCATGACGCTTGCGAACCTGTCGACCTGGCCCTATAGTCATCTCGCTGCCGCAAATTCGGCAGCAGTCGGGATTGGCGTCCCGGTAGCAATGGCGGACACACCGCCTCGAGCGGTTTTTTTGTGTCCGCAGCATGGCAGCACCTCTATGGGTGGGGCCGTGTGGTGGCATCTTCGGATGCGCCGGTTCCATTGCCCGGTACGCCAACTCCGCACGGTTCCGCCCTCCCTGATTGGCGTCAGCTGGGCGGAAGAACTTCCTTGCAATGGAGCTCTTCCCATGACTAAGCGTCGCATCCTCACCCTCAATCCGTCTAAAGCACAGGCCGCCTACCACCGCGCCTGCGCCCTGGCCGCGCTCCACGCCGATTCCAGCCTTGCCACTCGCCTCCGCCGCTACAACGAAGCCATGGCCCGTGCTCGCGCCCTGGAAGCTCAGGAGGTGCGCCATGCATAGTCTCACTCTCCTGTCCGGCCGCCTCGGCAACGAACTGGTCTGTGCCGGTATTGCCCTAGAGACGCTGGGTAACCTGCTGACTGCTGACAGCTCCAAGCACAATCTCGAAGAGAAAGACGTTGATGGGCTAAACCACGCCGTGCTCGCCATTTCGGCATTTGTCATGTCAGCGGGTTATGACCTTTGCGAGGCAGCAGAAACAGAGCAGGAGGCAAGCCATGCGTAACCTCAAACTCGTTCCTAAGCAGCCCAAGCCGAGCGCCGAGCAGCTCGAAGAGATGCTCAAAGACCGGATGCGCACCATTGATGGCGAACGGTGGATTTCGATTCGTGACCTGAATGCGGCTATCCGCCTGATCACGGGGGAAGTGCAATGAACGCTATCACTGATTTCGAACTCGAGTCGGCGCTGGCGGCCTCGCGTGCAAGCTTTGTAGTTCGAGCCTTCGATCACCAGGGCCGAATCCTTGCCGAATATGGCCCGATTCTTGGCGTGCACGCCATGCGCCAATTGGCTGATCAGGTTGGCGAGGAACATCCGGATTGCCATCTCACCATGCGCCGCATGCGCGCCAGCCATCCAGTCGCTCAATCGGTCATTGCTGAAAGCAAAGGCGGTGCTCAATGAACGCATCCGTAAAGATTCAACGTCTCAACGTAACCGGCCAGCAAACACACCTTTCTGACCCCACCGCCAAAGGCGATGGTGTCCACCTATTTAAGTGGACACCACTTCTAGCCTTTTAAGAGGGTCTTTCATGCAGCCACAACGCCGTTCCTATTCCAGGTCGTTCAAGGCCCAAGTCATTCAAGAGTGCGCCCAACCTGGGTCCTCGATTGCCAACGTTGCGCTGAGCCACAGCCTCAACGCGAACCTCGTCCACAAGTGGATTCGGCTGCAAAC